>CALMLW010000068.1 GCA_937868015.1 uncultured Synergistaceae bacterium
CCATGGGCCCGGACAAAGACCACCGCCCCATCGGGGATCTCTTCGGGATTTTCGGTGACCACCAACCCCAGGCCCTCCAGTCGGGCGATCTCCTGGGGGTTGTGGATGGGGCTCCCCAAGGCGTATACCGTTCCCGCCTGGCGCAGGGCTGCCTCAAGCTCTTCTATGGCCCGGCGCACGCCAAAGCACAGTCCTGTGGGGTTAGCCGTCACAATCCTCATGTTGTCCCATCTTCCATCCTTTGGCGGCAAAGATCAACCATGTGCCGAAGGGCTTCCTCTTCTTCTTCGACGGAAAGATCATACCACAAAACCGGCGTGAACTTACGAAACCACGTCATTTGTCTTCGAGAAAAGGCCTTTGTGGCGGCGATGTCTCCCGCCAAGGCGTCCTCCAAGGTGCATTCTCCCCGGTGATATCGAACGAGCTCTCGATACCCAAAGCCTTGCAGGGCGGGGCATCGGGGGTCGTATCCTCGACGAAGGAGCATCTCCACTTCCTCTGGAAAGCCCGCCGCGAATTGGGCGGTCGCTCGGCGGGTGATGCCCTGGTACAGTTCCTCCCTGGGGCGCGTCAATCCCAGGTAGGAAAGGGCAAAGGCCCCCTCTTTTCGTCCCCCTTCGCGATAAATCTGGGTGGGGGGTTTTCCCGAGAGCTCCAAGATCTCCAGTCCCCGCACCACCCGTCGCAAGTCGTGGGGGTGGATGCGTCCGGCATAATCCGGGTCTCGCTCGGCCAGTCGCCGGTAGAGGGCTTCTCGGCCTTCTTTTTGAGCCTCCTCCTCCAGATGGGCGCGAAGGTTCCAGTCCCGGGGTAGGTCCGGGGTGAGGGTCCTTTCCGCCAGGGCTGCGTAATAAAAGGGCGTCCCTCCTACCAGGAGGGGGGTCCGCCCCCGGCGCCGGATGCGCTCCACCGCGTCGGTGGTCCGCGCCACGAAATCCGCCGCCGAAAAGGGCTCGTCCGGATCTACCACGTCGATGAGGTGGTGAGGGATGCGGCGCCGCACCTCGGGGGAGATCTTGTCCGCTCCCACATCCAAATAGCGGTAGACCTGGCGGGAATCCACGGAGATGATCTCCGCCCCCAGGGCCTCCGCCAAGGGGAGGCTGATGGCGGTTTTCCCCACCGCCGTGGGGCCGATGAGGGCCAAAAGGAATGGGGTCAAGGGCGTCACCTCCTAAAATGGCGGGTCAAAGACGTCGTCTCTAGGCGGAGAAGGGTGGGCCGTCCGTGGGGGCATGCTTCCGGATGGGCGCACTGCTGAAGGTGGCGCCACAGCGCCCGAGCCTCGGCGGCATCCATGGATTCCCCTAACTTCACCGCCCCCGCGCAGGCGAGGGAAGCCCAGGTTCGCCAAAGGATCTCCAGGGGGGAGGCTTCCTCTCGTTCGAGGGAGTCCACCACCCGGCGTAAAAAATCCAGGGGTGGCGGAGGGGTCACCCGGGGATGCACGGGAAATCCTTTAAGACTCCATCCCCCCTCTCTTTCTTCCAGCAAAAAGCCCAAGTTTTGTAGGGGGTTTTCCAGGGGCGTCACCCGGAGCCCCAAGGAAGGGGGTAGGGGCAGGGGCCACGCCAAGGTTTGGACCGCTCCTTCCCCTCGTTCTTCCCCCAGGGCTTCGTACCGGACGCGCTCATGGGCCGCATGAGGATCCATGATGATCAGCCCGTGCGAATCTTCGAAAATCAGAAATCCGGCGACCATCTGACCCAGATACCGGCATTCTTCATTAGGATCTCGAAGATCGGAGGGATGTCCCACCGGTGAGGGAAGGGCGTCCGGATCCCGGTATTCCTGGGGAGGGACACTTCCTTCGTCCATTTTGGAAGAAGCCACCCGATCGAAGGTCATCGCCGCAGGTCGGAAAGGGAGGGAGGCGATGGGAGGGGTCACGAAGGGGCCCTCTCGCTTCCCGGGCAACGGGATGGTGGGAGGATCGGCCAGGAGCTCTTTTGCGCCCTCCCGCAGGGCATCGAAGACGTCCCTAGAACATCGGAATCGCACCTCCACCTTGGCCGGGTGGATGTTTACGTCCAGCTCCCCTGGAGGAACTGCTAGGGACAAAAACCACTCCCCTCCCCCGGAGCCCGGCACAGAGGCCAGGGCGGCCCGGAGCAAGGGGTCAAAGAAGCGTCGGCCGTTGACGAAGGCCGTAAGGTGGGGCGCCGATCCTCCGGAGGAGGGCTGATAAAAGGCCTCCAGGCGGACGGAGTTCACGTGCACCGCCGCGAAGCGTGTCTCGGGCTCCGATCCCCAGAGTTGGCGTAGAAGGGCCTGCCGGTCTCCCTCTCCCGAGGAGGAGAATATCTTTTTCCCCTCGGAAAGGACCAAAAAAGCTACGGCGGGGTAGGCCAAGGCATAGTCCCGGGCCACTCCGACCACGCGTCGGGTTTCCGCCGGGGCCCCTTTCAGAAACTTCCGTCGGGCCGGTACGTTGAAGAACAGGTCGTCCACCTGGATACGGGTCCCCGGGGCGCAAGGGATAACCCCCTGCCCCACCACGATCCCCCCTTCCAGACGTAAAAAGGCTCCCTCGGGGGTCCCGGGGACGCGGCTACGGATCTCCATGCGCCCCACGGCCCCCAAGCTGGCCAGGGCCTCCCCTCGAAAGCCCAGGGTGCGTAGGGCCAGGAGGTCATTTTCTTCGGAAATTTTACTAGTGGCATATCGCTCCACAGCCAAGGGGAGTTCCTCCGGGG
The DNA here is from genome assembly GCA_937868015.1 of uncultured Synergistaceae bacterium. Classification (GTDB taxonomy): domain Bacteria; phylum Synergistota; class Synergistia; order Synergistales; family Aminiphilaceae; genus CALMLW01. Next base: position 2,700 of record CALMLW010000068.1, read on the forward strand.
GGATCCCCCCGCCGTCGTCTTCCACCACCAAAGACCCCGCGCCCCCGGAGATCAAAGCGATGGTCACCCGCCGGGCCCCCGCATCCAGGGCGTTTTCCAGGAGCTCCTTCACGGCGGAGAAGGGGCGTTCAATGACTTCTCCGGCGGCGATGCGCACCGCCACCTCCGGGGGCAAGCGGCGGATCACCGAGGGCCTCCCACGATGTCTCGGGCCCGGCGGCGAAGCTTGACCAAGAGCTCCTGTGCTTGAAAGGGGGTGATATCCGCCGTCTTGAAGGAGGCCAGCTCTTCCAAAAGGGCGTCACGGGTCATGTCACCCAACACCAACTGTCGTCCTCCTCCCGGGGTCCTTCTGCCCTGGGAGGAGGGAATTCGCTCTACTTCTTCCGCCGGGGCACCCTTTTCCAGCGTCTCCAAGAGCTCTCGTGCCCTTTGTACCACCACGTCGGGAATGCCAGCCCTCCGAGCCACCTCGATGCCATAGGATCGGTCCGCCGGATGAGGCACCACCCGGTGCAGGAAAACGATGCCATCGGGGCGTTCTTCCACCGCCATGCTGTAGTTGTGGATCACGCCATCGCCCTTCCCCAGGCGCGTCAG
>CALMLW010000069.1 GCA_937868015.1 uncultured Synergistaceae bacterium
AGGCCCTGGATAAACTCGTCCCGGGATCGTGGGGCGTCCGAAGTCAGGCGCACGACGTAGAGGTGCCAGGAATGACGGGTCCCCTCCTCTCGGGCGCGGGCCGGGAGAGTCAGCGGGAGGCCTTCAAGGAGCTCGTCGTACCTGTGGGCGATGGCTTCCCGACGCTCCCTGAAGGTCTGAGCCTTACGCAATTGGTGAATGCCTATGGCCGCCACCAGATCCATCATATTGTACTTGAACCCCGGCGCCACCACTTCGTAAAACCAGGACGCTTTGGGAGATGTGTAGCGGTCGAAGGCGTCTCGGCTGATGCCGTGAAGGCGCATAACTCGGGCCCGACGGGCGATGTCATCGTTCCGGGTGAGGAGCATGCCCCCTTCCCCCGTGGCGATGGTTTTGGTGGCGTAAAAGCTGAGCACCGAAGCGTCGCTATCCAGGGCGCCGACGGGACACCCGTGCCACAGAGAGGTGTAGGCGTGGGCCGCGTCTTCCACCACTCGCAACCCCCGACGGGACGCCAGGTCAAAGATCCGGCCCATATCGCAAGGGAGCCCTCCCACGTGTACCGGCAAGAGAGCCTTGGTCCGGGGGGTGACCTTCGCTTCGGCCTCGGTGGGATCCATGTTCAGCGTGGATTCGTCGCAATCCACGAAGACCGGGTGGGCCCCCACGTAGCGCACCACCTCCGCCGTGGCGGTGAAGGTATAGGTGGGAACCAACACCTCGTCCCCCGGCCCCACCCCCAGGGCTTCCAACGCCAAGTGGAGCCCCGCCGTGGCAGAGCACACCGCCAGGGCGTGCACTTCTCCCCCCAGGGCCGCCACCATGTCTTCCTCGAAACGTTTCGTTCGGGGTCCCGTGGTGAGCCATCCGGAGCGGAGGCATGCCACCACTTCCTGCGTTTCTTCCTCCCCCATATCCGGCAGCGCAAAGGGAAGAGCGTCGTCCATCGGTCAAGCCTCCTCATGTGGCTTCAGCATAACACGACCCCGAGATATCGAAAAGGGAAAAGCCTCGGGGTCATTTCAAGGTTTCTTCATCTTCCAGGAGAAATCTCCAGGGCAGGGCCAAGAGGTGGGACTAAGCCACTCCCAATTCTTCCAGCGCCCCAAGGACCGCCGCCGTGCCAATAGTTTTCAGGCAAGGCTCGGGGCACTCCCACCGCTGGCAACCCCGCTGGGAGCAGTCCGCCAGGAGGGGACAATCCACGCCGCCCAGAGACACCTGCGCCGGGAGCGTGGGGCCAAAGAGCCCCACCGTGGGCACCCCCAGGGCTAGTGCCATATGGAGCACCCCCGAATCCCCTCCTACGACGGCATCCAGCCCTCCCACCGCCGCCAAGGTCTGCCTCAGAGAGTACGCCGACACGGCGTTTTTCACGAAAGGCAGATCCCGGGCCAGGGCCTCCCCCCGGCGGCGCTCCTCTTCTCCATCGCCCAGGAGGAGTACTCCCACACCCCGGGCCACGAGATCCCGGGCTAGCTCCTGCCACCTCTCGTCGGGCCAGAGCTTCACCGCTTTGGAGGCGCCTATGGCAAACCCCACCCTCCGAAGAGGCAAGGAGGCCAGCTCCTGAAGTGCCCAGGCCCGCCCATCTTCTGGCACCTCCAGCGCCCCTCGCAACGGAGGGAACCCCAGAAATTTTCGGAAGTCATCAAGCCCCTCGTCGTAGACCCCGGAAAACCACCGGTGGGCGCCACACCTCCAGGGGATACCCGACAGAAGGGCCAAAAGGGCGGCCCGATCGGAGCTCTGGGCGCTCATCATCCGGTGAAACTTTCTCCGACGCACCTCTCGGAGCATTTCGACGAAACCTCGTTC
>CALMLW010000070.1 GCA_937868015.1 uncultured Synergistaceae bacterium
GGTGGCCGAAGTGACGGGACTTTCCCCGGACGAGGTGGCGGCGCTGATGGATTGAGGTGTTTTTTGCAAGACGCCGGTAATCATCCGTAGCCCACATTCTGCAGAAAGCGGGCTGGAAGATGCGCGCTCCCAGCAAAAGAAAGCGAACGTCGAGAAAAAGCCTGGTGGATCGGATCCACCGCCGATGTCTTCGGGACGGACGGCTGGATCTCTGGATTCAGGAAGCCCTGCGGCGCCGTTAGAGGGGGGGTGAAACGTCGTGTGGTGGGTGCCGGTGCTCTACACTGCGGGGGTTTTTCTGGCGGCCCTATCCTTGGGCATGGCCATCGCCTTTCGCGTGGCCCGCAAGAAGGGCTCGATCTCTTCCACCGCCGACGTGCTACGCCTTCTGGGCTCGGGAGCTCTGTCCCGGATCCCTCGGAAGAAATCTCCGGGGGAGGAACCGCCTCCATCGGTCCCTCCCCCCCCCGAAAAAAAAGCCCCCCGGTGAGCGCGTGGGGCCCCTACCACGCCACCTCTTCCCCCCGCCCCGCCGCGCGAGCCTTTTCCAGCACCCGGGCCGCCGCCACCACGTCCAGCGTGGCAAAGCCCACGGTCTTCATCACGGTGATCTCTTCCGGCGATGTCCTCCCGACCACCCGTCCCTCCAAAAGCTCCCCCAGGTCCCCCACGATGCGGTCCAGAGAAAAACGCCCCTCCGCCAGGGGAATCAGTAGGTCCCCCGCCTCGGCGAGGACCGCCTCCCGATGGTCCACGAAGACCCTTCCGGCCCGCTCCATCAATGTGGAGTCCAGCTCCCTTCGGTCCGGGGTGTAGGATCCCACGGCGTTCACGTGGACCCCGGGGGCCACGTCATCTCCCCGAAAGACCGGTGTGGCCGAGGTGGTCACGGTGGTGATGACATCGGCTCCCCGCACGGCGTCCGCCGGGGTGGCCGCAGGGATCAACCGGGCTCCCGAGCGTTCTCCCCGGGGGGCGCATCGGGTCGCAAAGGCCTCGGCGCGCCCAGGCAGGGGGTCGAAGATCCGCACCTCTTCCAGAGATCGCACGGCGAGCAACGCCTCCAGCTGGCATTCCGCCTGCCCCCCCGTGCCGAAGAGGGCCCCCACCCGGGCGTCTTCCCGGGCCAGGAGCTCCGTGGCCACCCCGGACACGGCGGCGGTGCGCATCTGGGTGAGGGTGGTGCCGTCGAGCAACGCCTCCACCTCCCCCGTTTCCCGGTCGAGGAGGGCCACGGTGGCGGGGACCACGGGCTTACCCCGGGCCCCGTTATGGGGCATCACGGTCACGATCTTGATGCCGCACCGATCCACGGCGCCCCCCACGTAGGCCGGCATGAAGAGGCTCTGTCCTCCGGGCACATCCACCGCTCCCCGGAGGGGCACCCGGGTCTCTCCTCGGGTTTGGGCCACGAAGGCCTCTTTGTCGGCCTCAATGGCGTCTCGCATGGAAAACACCGCCCGAATATCATCTCGACGCAAAAGCAGCATGGCATGCATCTCCTTTCATCCCGGGGCAAAGCCCCGCCTTGATCCGCCGATCGCTTTTGTGGAGAGGAACGGAGGGCGCCCCGGCTCTCCACGCCACCGACCGAAACGCCGGCACCGGGATCCCCCGGCGCCGACAGCCATGACCACCCCCCGTTTTCCCTCTCGATTCCGGCGGATTGGACCGAGCGCCCCGCCTCTTGTCAGCCCAATTCAAAGGACGTGACGCCGAAAATCCCCTCCAAACGCACCGCCGGAGCCTTGCCGACGTACATGCGCCCCGTCTCGAAGACCGCTTCCATGCCCCGGCGGCGCACCAGAGCCAAAGCGGCGTCGTTGGGCTCCGGAACATCGAGGAAGAAGGGCTCCCCCGGAGGAACGCTGCCCAGAAGCTCATCGAGAAGCATTTCCGCCCCGGAGGGGGTCTCCGCGAAGAGGGGGCCCACTTTATATCCCCGGCGACACTTCCGCAACACCCCATACCCCCGGAGCTCTCCATCCTCCAGCCACGCTCGCCCCACGCTGTGGGGCGAGCGCGTCCAGGGGGCCAAAAACGCCGGACGCTCCGCCGGGAAGAGCGTGGCGTCGTAGCGGCAGAGGGTTTCAAAGGGAACGGAGGAGAGGGGGAAAATCGCCGGCGCGGCCCCTCCTCCACCGGTGACCCCCTCGAAACGGAACTGGGCGTGGGCATAGACAAATCCGGATTTCCGGTAGTTTTCCTGCTGCGCCACCACCGCATCCAACCCCACCACCCGCCCCGACAGACGCGCCATCCCCTGTTCCCAGAGCTGCACACCGTATCCCTGGCCCCGAAAAGACGGGAGCACGATGTACAACCCCAGAAAGCCGAAACGGGGGCCATAGGACACCGCCGAAAGGCACCCCACGGCCTCGCCGTCCGCCAAACCCACCAGAAAGCCTCCGGGGTCCTGGGCAAAAAATGCCTCCGCATCCCCCAGACCGGGATTCCATCCCTCCGCCGCCGCCAGATCCACCGCCCAATCCACCTCCCGGCGGGTCATGGGGCGTATTTCCCACGAACACTCGGCCATGCTCTCCCTCCTTCCGAACTTCCGTCTCGCCGCCCTCCGGGGAGGAAACGTCTTTCCTCCATGATGCCGCCCAATTCGGAGGTCTCGGGGCGAGCATATTTTTCTCCCCTACGCCGCCACATCTGCAAAAGAGATGATCCCGCCCGGCGAAAGATTTTGCTCCCCTACTTCACCGCATCGCGCAGGAGGTGCCCCGCCCGGCGGAGGTTTTCCATCCACCCCGGGGCCAGGGGATCCAGATCCACCAGCGTAGCACCAATTTCCGCCGCCACGGCGGCGGCGCCTTTGCGGGAAAATTGGGGAGAGACGAAGATCACCCGCACTCCCCTTTCTCGCCCCCAGAGCACCAGGCGGGCCAAATCCGCCGCCTTGGGCTCCTTACCTTCCACCTCGATGGGGATCTGGCGGAGACCGTAGTCCGCCGCCAAGTACCCCCAGGCGGGATGAAAGACGAAAAAGGCCATCCCCCGGCACCCCGCGAGGAGGGCCCGGAGCTCTTCATCCAGGGCGGCGATGGCCCCCTCCAGAGTCCCCAGGTTTTTTTGGTACTCCTCGGCTCCGGCGGGATCCAGCGCCTCCAGGGCCTCGGCCATGGTGTGGGCCATGACGGCCATGCGCCTCGGCGAGGTCCAAAAGTGGGGATCGCCCCCCCCATCTTCGCCGTGGGGCCGGGAGTGTCCCCGGGGGGTGTCGCCGGAGTCCGGGGCAAAGAGCTCCTCCGAAGGGGTCAGGGCGATCTTGTCGATGCCCCCATCTCCTGCCACCACCACCAGCTCCGGAGCGGCCCCGCGCAGCCGGGGCACCAGGGCTCCCTCAAAGGGAAGGCCCGCCGAGATGTAGGCCCGGGCCCGGGCCAGATCCACCATCTGATGGGGCTTGGGCTCGAAGGTGTGGGGATCGGCCCCAGGGGGCAAGAGGGCCTTCACTCGGAAGCGCCCCCCCACGAGGCTTTCGGCCACTTCTTTTTGAGGAATCAAGGCCACGTACAAGACGGGGAGCTCTGCCCCCCAGGAGATCCCCCCCCAAAGTACTCCGATAAAAATAAAAAGCGCCCCTCTCAGCGCCCGCCGTAACCAATCCCTAGCGCCCTTGTCCACGCCCCCTCCCCCTTTCCGAGGCCCTTTTCTCGCGTCTTTTGGCCCCCTTCCCCCCCGGGCCCGATTCCCGGGGGGCGCTTTTTAGCATAGCGGGAGCTCCCTCCCTGGGCAACTTATTTTTTCTCACTCCCCGCCGATGATATGGGTAAAACCTCTGATCCTTCGGAGTGTGGCGGGGAGAAGTTGTGGTATATTCTTCCCCAGGGAGGGGCGCCCCTCAAGGGGCCCCCGGGGAAGGGAAAATCGAAATTATCTTTTCGAAAGAGGGTGACGGGCATGCTTTTTTTTACGAAGATGCAGGCCCACGGGAATGACTTCGTTGTCATTGAAAACGCCTGCGGAAAGTTTTCTTCGGAGGATTTGAGGGCCCTGGCGGTGGACGTATGCACCTATAAGTTCTCCCTGGGGGCCGATGGCCTCCTGGTGCTGGACCCCCCGAGGGAACCGGCCACGGAGTTTTTCATGCGCATCTTCAACGCCGATGGCTCCGAAGGGGAGATGTGCGGCAATGGGGCCCGATGTCTAGCGTCCTTTGCCCACCACCACGGCTTCGCCGACGCCCACATGGTCTTCGGATCCCTGAGCGGCCCGGTGGAGGCCACGGTGACTCCCCCTTCGGTGCGGCTCCACCTGGGGACCCTCTCCCTGGCGGACGCCAAGTGGGACGTGCCCTACACCTTCCATCGCCAGGAGTTTCACTACAGCTTTCTCACCGCAGGGGTCCCCCACTGCGTGATCCCCCTGGACTCCATGGAGGACTTTCCCCCTCAGAACTGCCTATCCCTGGGGCGGGCCCTGCGCTACGACCAGGAGCGCTTTCCCCAAGGAACCAACGTCAACTTCATGGAAGTCTTAGGCCCTCACACCCTGCGCATTCGGACCTACGAGCGAGGAGTGGAGGCCGTCACCCACTCCTGCGGCACGGGCTCCGTCGCCAGCGCCCTGACGGGGGTGAAGCGCTTTGGCCTCCAATCTCCCGTGGAGGTCCACACCCCGGGGGGGATCAACGTGGTGGAGGTCGAACCCGAGGGAACGGGGGAGCTCTACCGGATCCACCTCCA
>CALMLW010000071.1 GCA_937868015.1 uncultured Synergistaceae bacterium
CGTTCCGGGGGCACCGTATAGGGGGCATGGGGGCCGTACTGGACGGAGATGCGATCCTGGCGGCCGTGCCAAGTACGAAAAAGCTCCTCTTGCTCTTTTAGGCGCCGATCGTTTTCCCCCGGGGAGTCGCCCCATACTATTCCCCGAGAGAGACCGCATCGGAGGCCGCTCTCCAAGGCTCCTCGGGCCACTTCGTCCATAAAAAAGTACATGTCGCCGAAGCACGTGATTCCCTGGGAGGCCATTTCCGCGATGGCCAACATCGTTCCCCAGTAGACGTGGTCCTCTTTAAGGCGGGCTTCCACGGGCCAGACGGCCTGCTGTAACCACTCCATGAGGGGGCGTTCTTCCCCCAACCCCCGGAGCAACGTCATGGCGGCGTGGGTATGGGCGTTCACCAGGCCAGGAATGAGGGCCCGGCGTCCCCCCCCGCCCACCACCTCGTCATCCCGCCCTTGCCCCGGGGGGAGGATGGCGGCGATGCGCCCCTCGGCCACGAGGACGTCTCCATATACCCCCGAAGGAAGGTCTGCGTCGACCATACAAACGTTTCGAAAAAGCATGGCCACACCCCCTTTAGTTTTTTTCGTCGACCTCGTTTCCCTTTCGCCCTGGAGGAAGGACCGCCCGAACGAAGCTGTCCGGAGAAGATTTTATTCCGGCGGCGAAGATCCCGTAAGAGGGCGGCGGAACAAAAGTCGAAGGGATGACACTTTCACAGCTCTGCGTCTGAGCTTCTCATCCCGGGGTCGACGGCACGGCAAAGTATCCAGGCCCTTTTGCCTTTCAGTTCCGCAAAAAAATTCTTCGAAAAATGGTTAAAGGGCCGCAGAATCGATATGCCAAATCAATAGAAAGGGATCTCGGTCGACGGCTTTACTCTTTCCAGCTCGACAGGTAGGCTTCCTGTTCGGGGGTCAAGCGCTCCACAGCCAGCCCCAGAGAGGCGAGCTTCGACAGGGCCACCTGGCGGTCCAAGTCGTCGGGGACCCGGTGTACCCCTGGAGGGAGCTCTGTGTGGCAGAGGTGCAGGACCGAAAGGAGTTGCAACGCAAAACTCATGTCCATGATCTCGATGGGATGTCCATCCCCCGCCGCCAAGTTGACCAGGCGCCCTTCCGCCAAAAGGTGCAGGCGACGGCCGTCGCGCAGCCCATAGGTCGTAACGTTGGGGCGATAGCTTTCCACGTGCTCGGATCGGGCCAAGAGGTCGGGCTTGGATATTTCCACATCGAAATGCCCCGCGTTGGCCAGGAGGGCCCCATCTTTCATGACATCAAAGTGTTCCCCCCTCAGGACATGAATGTTCCCCGTAACGGTGATGAAGACGTCTCCCTTCCGGGCGGCGTCGATCATGGAGGCGACCCCGTGGCCGTCCATAAGGGCCTCCAGTGCCCTATGGGGGTCGGCCTCCACCACCACCACCGAGGCCCCCAGGCCCTGGGCTCGGGCGGCCACTCCCCGGCCGCACCACCCATACCCCACCACCACCACGGTCTTTCCCGCCACCACCATGTTGGTGGTGCGCATCACCGCGTCCCAGACCGACTGCCCTGTGCCGTAACGGTTGTCGAAGAGATACTTGCTGAAGGCGTCGTTCACCGCCAGCATGGGAAATTTGAGAACCCCCTCGAGTTCCATGGCCCGAAGGCGTTTCACCCCGGTGGTGGTCTCTTCGCATCCCCCTCGAATGCGGGGCAACAGGTCCGGACGCTCTTCGTGCAATAAGGATACCAGGTCTCCCCCGTCGTCGATGATGATATCGGGATCGAAAGAAATGGCGTCCCGGAGGTACCGACAATAGGTCTCCGGGTCCATGCCCCGGTGGCTGTATACGGCAATGCCTTCTTCTACCAGGGCGGCACAGACATCGTCCTGGGTCGAAAGGGGGTTGCTCCCTGCGGCGGCCACCTCGGCCCCCAGGAGCTTAAGAGTCTTCAAGAGGCACGCCGTTTTCGCCTCCAGGTGAAGACAGACCGTCACTCTCCTCCCCGCCAAAGGCTTGGAAGGACCGTGCTTCTGGGCAAGATAACGAAGAACGGGCATGGCATCCCAGGCCCAATGGATCTTTTCCTGGCCCCGGGGGGCTTGTTCGGGGTGGGCAATGCGTGACGCAGTCATGTATGCTTCCTCCCTCGTGTTTTAAAGTCCCTATCGACGGGCACATTCTACAGGAGCGCGCCCTTCTCCTCAATAATCGTCGTCGCAAAAAAGTGCCGCTCTACGATGGACTGGGAAAGCCTCTCTCCCCGGCGGCTTATGAAGTCAGGATTCCCAATAGATGTCATCTTCCGGTACGAAGGGTCTATCTCGGGCCTCTTTTAGGCTTTGATCGAAGGGGGGGTGAAGGACCCCCACTTCGGTGATGAAGGCACTGACCAGATCACCCGGGGTGACGTCGAAGGCGGGATTCCACACGGAAGCCCCGGGGGCCACCACGATCCCGTCGCCCCATCGGCGCACTTCCTCGTCTTTTCTGATCTCTATGGGAATATCGGCCCCCGTGGCGGTGTAAAAATCCACCGTGCTCCGAGGCATCGCCACGTAAAAGGGTACCCCATGGTACCGCGCCGCCACCGCCACTCCGTAGGTGCCGATCTTGTTGGCCACGTCCCCATTGGCCGCTACCCGGTCCGCTCCCACGATCACCGCCGACAGGGGAAACCGGGAAAAAAGGGCGGCGGCCATGCCGTCGCAGATGACGGTGACGTCCATCCCCTCTTGGGATAGCTCCCAGGAGGTGAGCCGGGCCCCCTGGAGCACGGGCCGGGTCTCATCGGCAAAAATTTTTAACCGCTTTCCTTGATCTCGGGCGCTGCGAAGCACCCCCAGGGCGGTACCATGCCCTCCCGTGGCTAAAGCCCCGGCGTTGCAATGCGTCAGCACCATGCCCTCGTCGGGGAGTAGGGCGGCTCCAAAGGATCCCATGGCCCGGTTGACGGCCCGGTCCTCGCGTTCCAGGCGACACGCCAGCTCTTCCAGGCGCTGGATTCGTTCCTGGCGCCCCATCCTCTCCCCCATCGCCTCCCACTGATCGCGCATGCGACCCAAGGCCCAGAAGAGGTTTACCGCCGTGGGCCTTGTCCGGGCCAATCGGGCCACCACGCGGTCCAGGTCTTCTCCCCGTTTTACCCCCAGGACCACCCCATAGGCCGCCGCCAGGCCTATGGCAGGAGCCCCCCGGAGGGCCAGAGCCTCGATGGCGGAGGCCACAGCCTCGGGGTCATCGCAGCGGATCCACTCCACCGAACCCGGAAGACGGCGCTGATCCAATATTTCCAGCCGGTCTTTTTTCCATACGAGGGGAACAATCATGGCTTTATCCCTCGCTCAAAGGCCTCGGAGGGGGGAATAGCCCGTTCCACCGCCTCGACTTGTGCCAGAGCCACGGCATCCATGAAGCGGAGCCTTAGGCGGTCCCCCGGGAACAGCTCCTCTCCTCGGACGAGGGGAGTGCCGTCTTCCCTCTCGCAGAAGGGAAATCCCCTCCTCAAGGGATGCCAGGGCGAAAGGGCTTCAAGGCGTTCTTCCATGAGATCCAGCGCCTTACCGACTCCATCCAGAGCACTTCCCAGGGCTGCTCCGTGTCGCTGGATCAGGCGATCCAAGGTCTTTTCTCCTTCTTTTAAGTAACTTCTCACCGCTCGAGACCCCCTCTGCGTCCATTGGTCCATCTGTAAAGAGGCGCGATCATGGGAGCGGGAAAGGGCCATGTGCCCCCGGCGCGCCAGAGATTCCAGGCGATCCAAGATCTCTTGTCGGTCGGGAAGGAGCTTTTCCACCGCCGCCGAGGGCGTGGGTGTCGAGGCGTCGGCCACCATGTCGCAGAGGGACAGATCCGTCTGGTGTCCGATCCCGGTCACCAGAGGCACGGGAGAGTGGCGCGCGGCCCGTACCACTTGCTCGTCGTCGAAGGGGGAAAGGTCTTCCCGGGCTCCCCCTCCGCGTACCAACATAATGGCCTCCACTCCGGGCACATGCCCCGCGCGCCGCAGGGCTCGAACCAGAGACGCGGGAGCTCCCAACCCCTGGACCAGGGCGGGCACCACAAAAAAACGGCAGGAAGGAAAGCGCTTCCCCCCTACCTTGATGACATCCTGCACCGCCGCCCCCGTGGGGGAGGTCACTAGCGCCACCACCTCCGGGAAAGGGGGCAAGGGCCTTCTGAGGCGCGGATCCAAAAGCCCCTCACGCTCCAAAAGGCGACGCAACTCCTCCCGGGCTCGACTCTGGGCCCCCGCCCCCAGGGGGATTAACCGCAAGGCATAAATCTGATAAATTCCCCGGGCTTCGTAGACGGCGATGCGCCCCTCCACCAGGACGGCATCCCCTACCCGGGGCCAAGATATCTGTCTGAAGGCGTCGCCGCGAAAGAGCACTCCCCCCAGTCGGCTTTCCCCTTCGGACAATGTAAAGTAAGTATGCCCGCTGGAGTGTCTTTTTATTTCCGACAGCTCCCCACGGACCCAAAGGTGACGCAAGAGGAGGTCTTCGGAAAACCTCTGGGAGAGATAGGCTCCCAACTCGCAGACGGAAAGGGACCGGGGCTCCACTAGGGCTCCTCGCCGGAGGGGGATTCCTGGGCCCGCACAATTTTCCCCAGTACGCCATTCACAAAGCGCCCAGAGTCTTCGGTGCCGTACTGCTTGGCGAGTTCCATGGCCTCGGAGATGGCCACCGCTAGGGGGGTCTTGCGGGCCACCACACCTTCAAAGAGGGCCAACCGCACCGCCGCTCGATCCACAGCCACCATACGCTCCGGGCGCCATCCCACCACGTGCGTCCGGATCATCTGGTCAATCTCGATCCTATGGTCCCAAGTTCCCTCCAGAAGGTCGCGGGCATACTCTTCCACGCCATCTTCTTCGTCGAAGTCCTGCAGCGCCCACAGCGACGCAGGAGTTTCTTCGGTGCGGAGGTCCAGCGCGTAGAGCAACTGCAGGGCGATCTCCCTCGATCGCCGCCGGCGCTGGGGTAACACGGCCTGTCCCAAAAACTTACCCCCCTCTTACGAGAGGCGAAGCGGCGCCCCTATTTTTAGTCTACCGGGGGCGCGGAGCCCCGCCATACCAAAGATCTATCGCCTTCCGACAAAAGATCTTCCACTTGTCCTGTCCCCGGGGGGTGAGCACCAGCCACGCGACGCCAAAGGCCCCTCCTCCGGCAATCAGGGCACCGAAGGTTCCGTCCCATCCCAGGCGCCCCACCGCCACCAGAACCCCGGCAGCCACTCCCCACGTCTCGGGGCGCCCCATCCACCGGCGCCAAGAGTGATCTTCCACTTCTCCCTCTTCCGTCCAGGATACTTCTACGACGCCGAATCCCAAGGGGGCAAGGAAAGCCCGTACATCGTCCCCCACGGCCCTCAGGGCTTCATCGGAGACCCCCCCCTCGCCGTTCGCGTACCCCAGGCGAACGGCGGCGGTCTGCCGCTCCTTCCAAAAATCTACGGCCCGGACTACGCAGCGCTCTGGGAGCATGCCCTCAAGGAGCTGGCGCACCCCTCGGCTCTCGATCCAAAGGTTGCCCCGATCGGTTTGTTGCCACCACAGGAACATCTGCCTCACCCCTTGAGCGGTTTCTGTAAGACGGCAACGGGATGGCCCGATCTACACGCCCTCATCGGCTCTGGCGCCAGAAGAAGGGCATCCTTCTTTGCTGATGCTGAGGGTGGGGCCGTCGTCTCCCGAGTTTAGGGTGCCCGCCGCCGCTCCGTCTCCCACCGTCGCCGCCGGAGCCTCCGCTTCGACGTCGTTGAGGTAGATGCTCTGGACGAAGACGTTCACGGACTTCACTCGATATCCGGTAAACTTTTCAAGATGATTTTTTACCAATTCTTGCACGTCCCACGCCAGATCGGGGATTCGGAGGCCATACTTCACCGCCACATAGGCGTCCACAAGGATTTGAGGAGGGGTTTTATCGTCCAGGGAGACGCGCATCCCTCCGCTGGTCTTTCTCCCCAGCCCAAGGGACGCCAGGGGACTGGCTCCGGCGGGACGGACGCCCTGGACGCTGCGTAGCGCTTGAGTGGCGAGCTGGAGGATCACATCTTCCGAGATGCGAACCTCTCCCCCTCGGGGCGCGGCGGATTCCTCTTTCTCCTCAGATTCCGTAAAGTCTTGATCCTCCAAAATCTCCTCTTCGCGCATCTGCAGATCTCGTTCCTTCTCTTCCATGCGGTACAACCCCCTTCTTATGTGGGCTTTCCGGTAAACCATGGCGCATCAAAGGGCGCCCGGGCATCCCGGGAGGCGTTACTTCTTGGCTCGCTCCAGATAGAGCCCCGTACGGGTGTCCACCACCACCACCTCGTCGGGGTTGATGAACATGGGCACGGTGATCGACAATCCCGTCTCCAAGGTGGCCGGCTTCCCTCCGCCGGACACCGTATCCCCTTTGAATCCAGGCTCCGTCTGCGTCACGCGGAGCTCCACGGATTTAGGAAGTTCGATCTCCATGACCCGACCTTCGTGCATGTCGATCTTCACTTCCAGGTTTTCCGTGAGGTACGACGCCATGTCCCCCAGGATCTCCGGGGAAAGGGACAGCTGATCATAGCTCTCCAGGTCCATAAAGACAAACAGATCCCCCTCACGATAGAGAAACTGGGCGGGTTTCTGGTCAAAGATGATGCGCTCGAAGCGCTCTCCCGACCGGAATGACGTTTCCACGATGGATCCTGTCAAGAGGTTTTTCGCCTTGGTTTTCACCGTAGCTCCGCCGCGACCCATTTTATGGTGCTGGTAATCAAGAATCTCCCAAATCCCGTCCTGCCATCGGACCTTAAGCCCCACAAAAAAATCGCTGGTATCGACAATCTGCCCCATAAACTCCCATCCTCCTAAACCGTCGGAATCAACCGATCGATTATAGCAGCCCCTCCACCCCTCTGACCACCGTCGTACCCCTTACGTCGCAAATTCGCTTTGGCGCGTCGTGGAAAACCGACGATCAGGGGATCAAAAAACCGACCCCGAAGGAGCTTTTGCGGCGGTTCTACCTAACGATCCCCGCAGACACCGACGGCTCTCCCCCCGCCGTAGCTCAATTATTTGTCCCCCTCACGGATTTCTCCGATGGGCGGTGGGGGCGAAAAGTTCATCGCTTTCCACCGGAGCATTGGGAATGTCCAGGATGTAAGGAATCACGATCATGGCCACCTCGGATTTTTTATGACTCTTGCTCTCCCATCGGAAGATCTCCCCCAGAAGGGGAAGATTGCCCAGAACGGGGAAGGAGGTCTTTTGGGTCGACGTCACTTCCTGGAATAGTCCCCCCACCACAAAGGGCTCCCCATTTCGGACTCGAACGTTGGTCGTCACCGACCGCGTGCTGGTGGCGGGGGTATCCCCGTTGGAGAAATCCAATGTGCCGGTGGATAGGGTCATCTCCAAGTTTACCAACCCGTCTCGACCGATCCGGGGGGTGATGTCCATCTTGGGTCCCGCTGTGGCGGTGGAGTATACCGGGTTGTCGTCCTTGTACGAGGAGATATAGGGCACCGAGGTGGTGAGGTCTATGGTGGCTTTCATGCCGTCCACGGTCACCACCGAGGGGCGGGCCAGATTTTTCCCTTGACCGTCAGTCTGCAGGGCATTAAGGCCTGCGTCCAAAAGGCGCAGAGCTCCCTGGGATAGGTCTTCGGGATCGAGGCCGTCCAAGATCTGGCGCTCCGGATCGTACTTAGGGGGCTTATTGGTGTCCAGGTATCCGATGCTCATGCCCCCCTGGCCATAGGTCACGTACCAGTGCTTGTAGACGTGGGCGATGACGCTCTGGAGCTTGTCTTCGTTCCCGTGACTCACCTCGAAGATCCGGGCCTGAATCATGACCTGGCGCCCGGGATGATCGATGCGCTCCAAGGTCTGGGCCACCTCGTTCAGGATGTCCTCCCCAGCGGTGACATAGATCTCCCGGAGTCGAGCATCCACGGTGACCTTATCCACTCGCACCAATCCTTGTAGAAGGGGTACCACGTCCTCCGGTTTGGCATAGGCGACACGAAACACTCGGGTGCTCTCTTTCCCCAGGGCCCGGGCCAACTGGCCGCTTTTTCCCAGGATCAAGGAGTTCCCCATGTACGCATACTGCACGTCATACATGCGCATGAGGTAGGCGAAGGCCTCCCGCATGGGGACGTCTTTCAGGCTCACCGTCACCGCAGCCGAAGGGAAGGAAGGATCGCAGATGATGTTGAGCCCCAACATCTTTCCCAACATAAAAAAGACTTGTTTTAGGTCTTCTTCTCGTAGCTCTAGCGTCACCGGCTTGTTGCTATAGAGCGGATCTCCGCCCCGGGCTACCGCTGGGACTCCTGAGGGCGTGGCGGGCCCCACAGTGAGAGGTTTCGTGGCGGGCTTAACCTCCAAAAAGATTTCAAGCTGGTTGGCCGGAGCCACTCCCTTAGCCTGGCGCACCCGAAGGGGATGGTTCGTTTCAAAGACAAGGGCCATCCCTCGCTCCTGCTGCTCCATGCGCACCTTTTTCACCAAAGGCACGTCGTCGTAGGCCCTTTCCCAAGTCCCGGAAGGGATGGAAAGCTTTGGGAAAAAGAGCTCCACCTCGTCGGGGTCCTCTCGCTGCAACACGGGAAGGGGTAATGAGGATCCCTTAATGTGACACAGCACCGCTTTATCCCCAAGCTGCTGGATTTCCACCCCCCCCACCACGGGCAACAAGGGGCCTCCTTCCGCCCCCCAAGCGAAAGCTAGCACCCCTAGGAGTAGGGCCAAGCCCCCTCCGAAGCCCCAGCCCTTCCTCGGGGCCGCCACGCCAGTGCCCCGGGTCGCGCCAACAAAACGCCGGACAGTCATCGGGGATCGATGACTATTTCCATGCGCTTGCGCATCCATACGACCACCACCCTGTCTTTCGAGATTTTAAGAATTCGTCCGTGCCCCTTGTCGAACTTCATCCCTTCCGTCACGATGATGCCCGTTCCTTCCGTCTCGATATCCATCACCGCCGCTCTTCGGTCTTCCAGGATCATGATGGACCGGACCGTCATGAGAGGTGGTAGGGCCTCCGCCACGGGCACCAGATCGCTGGCGGCGGTCTCCCCTACGTTGGGGCGGTAAGGTTGGCGGTGGGTGGCCTCCATGATGGTCACCGTGTCCTTGCCCCCCGTGCGCAAAGTCATCACGCCATCGAAGACCCGCAGGAGCTCCTCGACTCTTCCCTGCTCCCCTATGGTGTTCACGGGAGGGGCAAACAAGGGAACGGGGTCTTCTAGCTCCACCATCATGTCGTGCCCAGATTTAATCTGCCACGCCGCTCCTGCCAGGAGAAGCAACACCAAACCATACCGCATTACCTGAGACAGGACGGTATCGCCGCTCCCCAGGCGCCCCCAAAGGGCGTCCAGGGCTTCTCCCCACGTTTCTTGGGCGCTCATCAGCTTTCTCCTCCCGCCCGCCGGGGCGACAGACCAATGAGGGTCTCCAGGACGGTATTGGCTTGCACATCTCCCTTTCGATCCATGTTAAAATTGATAGTGCTCATGCGCACCAAGGAAGAGAGGGCGCGCCACTCCGCCAGGGCGCGCATCACCTTGTAGTAGGGCCCTCGGAACTGAACGGCTACGGAGATCTTCCCCTCCGGAGAAACTCCGGCAGTAGTCATGCTGATCTTTTCCAATCCCTCTTGGGTTAGCACCTGCTCCACCGCCGACAGAAAGGCCACCTGATCCCCTGGAAAGCCCACCTGGGACTTTTCCAGCGAAGCCAAGGTTTTTTTGTAGAGCTGGATCAAGGCTGCGTTCGTCTCCGAGGAATGGCGGTACTGCACCTCCTGCCTCTGAAGCTCCCTCTGCCGATCAATATTTTCTTGGAGCTTCCAACGTAGCACCGTGGTGCCCCCTAGCCCTCCACCTACCGTCAACAGTAGCGCCAATCCCAGTACTATCCGTTTAGTACCCATGACTTTCCGGCCTCCTCAACGGGGTGTGATCAGCGCCGTTAGGTCGCGGAGCTTGCAGGTCATGGTGAATCTCACCGTGCGCTTTAATCCCTCGCCGCTTTGAGATATCACCGGCACTAAGACTTCGGCTACCACGGCGGCGTTAGCCAGCGCGTTGCTGAATATGACCACATCGCCTTCGGAAAAACCCAAGCCCGTGAGAGTGGCGGCCCCGGCCACGACATCGACTCGTTCAATCCACACCGTACCGGGTAGAGCCCCTTCCATGGCCCCCAAGAGCTCCAGGGCGGTTAGCTCCTCCTTGACCAAGTCCCGGGCCCCTTCGTAGAAGGCGATTTCCTGCTGGAGATCCTGGACGGTGCGGGCCAGCTTGCCGTCCTGGGCTTGCAGTGCCGCGACGCTGCTTTCCAGATCCATCAAAGACAGAGACAGGGCGTGGAGCCGAAAGGCCTGATAGCCCGCCACGCCGCCGCTAGAAAGCATCATCAAAAGGAGCGCCAGGAAAAAGAGTATCTTGCCTCGGTCCACCGCGTAACGCTTCTGAGTCTGGCGGTACTGAGGAGGGCGCAGGTCAAAACGGATCGTCATGGCTCGCCTCCCACCAAAAGCCCCAACGCTCCTTCCCACTCCCCTCCGGAGGGAGGATTGGAAATGCCCCACTGGTCCCACATCGCCACCGCTTGTACCGCCACGTCGGGCATGATGGAGCGGATTTCTTCGTCAAGGCCGGGTTCCCGGGAAAACTCCCCCCCCAGGAGGACGGTATCGACGGAAAGTTCCCGGAACTGATTTCGCACGAAGGCCGCCGTGGATCCCGCCTCCCGGCCGATGGTACGCACCATCTCCTCCCGGTCTCCCCCGGCTCCGAAGCCCACCAAAAGGGTTCGAAAGAGCAAGCCGCTGGAGCGATAGGCCACCATAATCTGAGTGCTTTGCTTCTCCGGGAGCACCAAGAGAGCTCCCGATTTGAAAGAAGGCATGGGGCCTAGGAGCGACCGAAAAATACCCACCAGTATGGGTTCTGCCCCCCCCACAGAAAAGCCACCTTTGACGACGATGTCCATCACCGTTTCGACCATACGAAGGCGGGCCGCCGCCACGAGAACTTTCATCTTCTCTGCATCTTCGCCTCCGGGAACCTCCAGGGGGCACACGTCGTACACCGCTTCTCCCGCAGGGAAAGGGAAGTACTTGTCAAAATCCCACTGTAGCGCATCTCGTGCTTCTTCTGCGCCCATCCTAGGCATGTCCACCACCCGGAGCATAACATCTCGGGCGGGCAACGAGATGCTGACGGGAACTTTCAGGAACGACCCATCCATCTCCTGCCGAAGTTTTTCCAGCAGAGGCACCGCCCGGTTTGCATCGGGCAACATCCCCTGTTGCAAAAAGGGATGGGGGGTCGTTACGGCCTTAGCCTGGGTCAGCTTAAAGTGCCCCGTTGTTCCGTCCAGGGCCAAATATCTCAGGCCGTCGCTAACCAGGGAAAGGGATGCGCGAGCCGTATTCTTCCGCCACAGCGCCAAAGGCTTTCACCTTCCTTCGGGGGATACGAAGAATTTTACTGCGGGAGGGAGAAACCCCCTCGGCTCCATCTTAGCACAGAAAAGAGATCTCACAAAAAGCACTTTTCCCCCCCGCAGATATGGGGCGATCTGACCAATAAACTGCCAAATTGGCTTGACGAAAAGCATAGCTCACCCCTCCACCGGGAACCTCGGCGACCTAAAAAGAGCCGCCCGGAAAGGGGCTTCGCAACGCCGTTAGCGGATGAGGCTCTCTCACGAGGATAAATAGCAACGCCCCCGAGTTTAAATACCCTCCCTGGCGCGCGAAGTCGTGATCTTAGGTATCGCAAAAGGGCCTCCGGCAAATACCTTCCCGAGGCCCCCTTGGGGAAAGACTAGATGGCGCCTCCAGTCACGGAAAGCACCTATTCGTTCATGATTTCTTTTTCTTTTTCTTCTAGAACCGAATCGATCTGCTTGATTACCGCATCCGTGGAGTCTTGGAGTTCCTTCTGATACTTGTGTAGAGCGTCTTCCGTGATCTTGGCGTCCTTTTCCATCTTTTTGAAAGTTTCGTTCCCGTCCCGTCTCAGGTTGCGCACCGCCACCTTGGCCTCTTCGGCGTACTTGCGGACCAACTTGGTCAGGTCCACCCGACGCTCCCGGGTCAGCTCCGGAAGGCGGAGGCGGATGTTTTCGCCATCGTTTTGCGGAGTGATCCCCAGGGGGGAGGCGAGAAGGGCCTTTTCGATGGCCTTGAGCGCCGCCTTCTCCCAGGGAGAGATGAGAATCTGTCGAGGCTCGGGCACTTGGACGGTGCCGAGCTGCTTGATAGGGGTCTGAGCCCCATAGTAGTCGACTTTGATGTCTTCCACCAGGGCGGGATGGGCGCGACCGGTACGAACCCCGAGACACTCGACGCGCAGATGCTCCACGGTCTTTTCCATACGATCTCTGATCTGCTTCAACTCTTGGGCAGGCATGTCGTCTCCTCCTCTCCAGCGTAGACCCTAGTCCCCAGGCACTCGTTTTCCACCAGAAGTCTCCTCAAGTTGCCACAATGCAAGATGTTGAAGACTACGGTGGGGATGCGGTTTTCCATGCACAGGGAAAACGCCGCCGCGTCCATGACCCCGATGCGACGCCTCAATGCCTCCGCGTAGGTGATGGTCGAGAAAAAGGCGGCGTCGGGGTGGATCCGAGGGTCCCTCTCATATATACCATCGACCTTCGTAGCTTTCAACAGGCAATCAGCGTGGATCTCCGCCGCTCGGAGAGCCGCCGCCGTATCGGTGGAAAAGTAGGGAGATCCTGTCCCGGCGGCAAAAATCACCACCCGCCCCTTTTCCAGGTGACGCACCGCCCGGCGGCGGATGAAAGGCTCCGCTACTTCACGCATCTCGATGGCCGTCTGGACCCGGCACGGCATTCCCGCCCTCTCCAAGGAATCCTGAAAGGCCAGAGCGTTGATGACGGTGGCCAACATTCCCATGTTATCCGCCTGGGCCCGTTCAATGCCCTTTGGTGAAGCTTGGGCTCCCCGGAAGATGTTGCCCCCCCCCACCACCATGGCGATCTCTACCCCGCTTCGAGCCACGTCGGCCACTTCTTCCGCCAGGGCGTCCACAGTGGGAAAGTCCAGTCCAAAGCGTTCTCCCCCCGCCAAGACCTCTCCCGAAAGTTTGAGCAGCACCCGACGCCACATCCCCATGGGACCTACCTCCTCGTCGTACGCCATTTTTTCAAAAAAAAACCGGCGAGGATTTTTCCCTCGCCGGAGAAAGACTCAATCTACTGCCCGATGGAATATCGGCTGAAGCGTCGAACGACGATGTTTTCCCCCATTTTGGCGATCTGGTCCACCACGAGGTCTTTGATCTTCCGGTCGGTGTCGCGGATGTAGGCTTGCTCCAGGAGGCAGCTCTCATCGTAGAATTTCTTCACACGTCCGTCAGCGATCTTGTCCTGGATCTGGGGAGGCTTGCCCTCTTCTTCCGCCTGTTTGCGATAAATTTCCCGCTCTCGTTCCACTTCACCGGCGGGCACCTCTTCCGGAGACAGGTAAAGAGGGTTCGCCGCCGCAATGTGCATGGCGATCTCGTGGCCGAGCTGACGGAACTCGTCGGTGCGAGCCACAAAGTCCGTCTCGCAGTTGAGCTCTACCAGCGTGCCGATTTTGCCGTTGGTGTGGATGTAGCTGAAAACCATTCCCTGGGAAGCTTCTCGCCCGGCCTTCTTGGCGGCCTTGGCCAAGCCCTTTTCCCGGAGGTAATCCACGGCCTTTTCCACATCGTTATGGCACTCTTCCAGGGCTTTTTTGCAATCCAGCACCCCCGCGCCCGTCCGGGCACGGAGTTCTTTGACCATTTCCATTTCCCCCGCCATGATCTGCTAGGCCTCCTTCCAGCCTTTTCGCTCTTCCAAACCCTTTACCGCCAGGGTTTCGCCCTCGTCGCCGTAGGCGTCGTGGAGCTTTTCCCGCACCTCAATCGCTTCAGGAGTCTCCGCCAAGGGGGCGATCCCGCCGGGAGTCTCCGGAACGCTCACTCCTTCCACTTCTTCTGTAGCAGCCTTCTCTTTAGCCGTCAGGGGAGCGTCGGAGCCCTGGTTGCCCTCGATGACCGCGTCCGCCATGGCTCCCACCATAAGTTTGATGGCTCGAATGGCGTCATCGTTGCCGGGGATGGGGTAATCGATGACCTCGGGGTCGCAGTTCGTGTCTACGATGGCCACCACGGGAATGCCCAACTTACGGGCTTCCATCACGGCGATATCCTCCCGCCGGGGGTCCACCACAAAGAGGGCGTCGGGAACGTCTTTCATGTCCCGGATGCCCACGAGATATTTCTCCAGCTTGGATAGTTCCTTGCGGAGCTCCAGGGCTTCTTTTTTGGGGTAAAGGTCAAGCGTGCCGCTCTCCTGGAGAGACTGGAGTTCAACCATACGGAGCACCCGTCGACGGATGGTCTGGAAGTTCGTGAGCATACCGCCGAGCCAACGCTGGTTGACGTAGTATCCCCCGCTACGCAGGGCCTCGTCTCGTACGGTCTCCTGGGCTTGACGCTTGGTACCGACGAAGAGCACGCTCCCTCCCCCGGACGAGACCTCCCGCAGAAAATCGTAGGCTTTTTCGAGTCCCTTCACGGTCTTTTGGAGGTCGATGATGTAAACTCCGTTACGCTCCGTGAATATGAAGGGCTTCATCTTCGGGTTCCAACGCCGGGTCTGGTGCCCGAAGTGCACCCCGCACTCGAGCAACTGCTTCATGGAAACAATGGCCATTTCTTTTCCTCCTCTCGGTTTTGTCCCTCCGCGGCCATCCACCGCCTCCGGATCCCTTCAGGGCACCGCCGGAGACGTCCCTCCGCGTGTGAATTGCGGACCAAAAGCGATTGTATCACAAAATATTGTTGACCCGCAAGCGCTCCGTCGCTAAGATGGTTTGGGATGCCTCCGTCACCGATGGGGGCAGGGTCGACGGGACGCCTTCCCTTCGCCAAGATCATGGGAAGCCCCCCCGCGCTTTCCCGCCAAAGGAGGCCTGTGTATGGAGCGCACTTCGCGGGTCCAGGAGATTGATTCCCTGACGCCGGAAAAGAAGGCCATGATTAACCGTCTCCGACGGGTAGAAGGGCAACTCCGGGGAATCCAACGGATGATCGAGGAAAACTCTCCCTGCGGCCCCATACTGGTCCAACTCTCCGCCGCCCGTCGGGCCATGCACCAGGCGTGCATAGAGGTCTTAAAAGGTCACCTGAAGGGGTGCCTTACCCGGGGACAAGCTCCTGACCCTAAGGAGCTGGAGCAATTGATCGGGGCCCTTTTGGAGCTCGCCCCGGCAGGGGACCAGAACCTTTCCGAAAAACATGAATGATGATGGATTCTACCGAAACATCGGCCTCTCCTAGGGAGGGTCTTGAAGCCCTCCGGAAGGGGACCCTTCGGATCGCACAGAAGTCCCGGGGATCTTTTGAAACCACGGGGGCAGGGGTAGTTTGGAGGAGTTTCGCGAGGTAAAAAAACGGGGGGGCTTCAAGCCCCCCCTAGTCATGTCCCTTCACGCATCGACCCCCCGAGGGGATCCCAGCGCCCCCGTGGCACCCAAAGCGATCCGCGTACCGTTGCTTCCTTCCGGACCTAGCGGGGTTGGCGGTTCTTTGCCGCACGGGACTGGAAGCCCCTCGGGGGATCGTTGAAAAAAATGGCGGAGAGGGCGGGATTTGAACCCGCGAGGCAGGTTTGAGCCCGCCTACTCGCTCTCCAGGCGAGCGCCTTCGACCACTCAGCCACCTCTCCGCTACGAGAAACGCCCCGGACGGGCCCTGGAAGTTTAGGTCTGGCGGAGAGGGTGGGATTCGAACCCACGAGACGGTTACGAGCCGCCTAGACGATTTCGAGTCGCCCCCCTTCGACCACTCGGGCACCCCTCCTCGCCGCTTCCCGCCCCTTCAAGGGCGCGACCGAACAAAGGGCATTATACACGCTCCATCGCTTCCGTCAACCCCCTCGGGCGGCGACTCCGGGCCCGCACCGTGGAGAAAAACTGGTCGATAAGGGCCTGGCACTCCCCCGATCGAAGGCCCCGGCGAACGAGGCAACGGTGAGGAAGCCTTCCATCCTTCCCGAGGTCGTAAAGGCTTCCCCAGGCGCCGAAGCGGGGGTCGGCGGCCCCGAAAACAACCCGATCCACCCGGGAGGCGATGAGTGCCCCGGCGCACATGACGCAGGGCTCCAGGGTGACGTAGACCGTGCACCCGTCCAGACGCCACGTCTGCCGCCGGTCGGCGGCTCGGCGCAGGGCCAGGATTTCTGCGTGGGCGGTGGGATCTTGTGAGGTTTCTCGGGCATTTCGCCCTCGGGATAAGAGCTTCCCCCCGTAAAAAACCACAGCCCCCACGGGGGGCTCTCCTTCTTCCAGGGCCCTTCGGGCCTCTTCCAGGGCCAGCGCCATGCCCTCTTCGTCCTTGAGTTCGACCGACGGGAAGCTAGACATGGGGGATGTTGCGCCCCACAAAAATTTCGTACATCTCTCGTTTTAACGCTTGTTTTATCTGTTTTTTCTCCCGGGGTAAAAGATCTTTTTTCCCCCCTTCGAAGAGATAATTATCTAGATCGAATTCCCTTAAGGCCATTTTTGTATGAAATATATTTTCCTGGTAAACGTTTACGTCGATCATTTGGTATCGATCTCTTGTTTCGCTAGAGATGTAGTTTTGAATAGAATTTATTTTGTGATCTATAAAAATCTTTTCACCATCCACCGCCCTGGTGAATCCTCTTACACGGTAGTCGATGATGGCAATGTCGGGGTCAAAGGCGTGGATGAGGTAATTCAGGGCTTTGAGCGGAGAAATGCGGCCGCAGGTCGACACGTCCACGTCCGCTCGGAAGGTGCTGACTCCCTTGTGGGGATGGCTCTCAGGGTAGGTGTGGACGGTGATGTGACTCTTGTCCAAGTGGGCCACCACGGCTTCGGGGAGGGGACCGGGGCTTTCTCCTTCTTGGTCTTCTCCCCCTTCTTGGTCATGGTCGCCTTTTTCCGTCTCTTCCATTTTTTCCTCGGAGATGAGCATGGTAACGCTGGCTCCTTGGGGGTCGTAATCTTGGCTGGCGATGTTGAGCACCTGGGCTCCTACGATGTGACTCACCTCCATCAGGATGGAGGTGAGTCGCTCCGCGTTGTACTCTTCGTCGATGTACGCGATGTAATCGCGACGGTGCTGAGGGGTCTTGGCGTAGCAGATGTCATACATGTTAAAACTTAAGGTCTTGGTTAGGTTGTTGAAACCATAGAGTTTCATTTTTTTTACCTTTTTCACTGGCTTGATTTCCAAAACCGTCTCATCCTCCTTTCGGCACCCGAACCACCAGCTCCGGGCCCCTAGGGCATCTGGCGCTCGATCACCCGCACCAGGTCTTCCACGGCAGTTTTCCCCAATACCCAGGTCTTGCAGACGTTGTCTTTGTCAATCAACACCATGTAAGGGACTTCGTCCACCTTGTACTCCAGCGTGGCGGAGCCGTAGTCGTCAATGCAAGCCACCGTCGCTCCCAGCCCTGCCTTGATGGCATCCCAAGAGGCGTCCCCGTATTTGGCCCGCATCTGTCCATCGTCGTAAGCGGGGGCGATGGACAGGATCGAAAGGTCCTCCTCCGAGAACCGGGCGCGCAGCTCGGGTAGAGCCTTGATTTCGTCCAGGCACTCCGGGCAAGTGGCGCTCCAAAACACCAAAAGGGTCAGGGTCCCCGGGGCGAGGTCCCGGATCCGGGCCGCCCGCTGCTCTTGAGGGAGGAAAAGGCTGGAATTGGGCAGCTTGTCCCCTACCTTCACCGCCATGCCCACGTAGTCCACCCGCTGCTCCGTGGGACACACCCGTTCTAAGGCCCCGGCCTCACCGCTTGCCCCCAGGGCCCAAAGAAAAACCAAAAGTCTCACCATCCACCGCACCGTGCCCCATCCCCTTTCGATTTTTTTAGCCCCTATACATTGGTGTCGCTACCCGTCGCGGCAACAATCGATGAAAGCCTGGACCAATCGGGACAAGCCCTTCTTCGAATTCAACGGCGGGACGACATCGCTTCGAAGTCCCACCCCCACGCCCCCCGGCAGGGCCTGGGGGAGGGGAATTCGTCCTTCCCGGCTCCGGGGAGGGAGGGAAGCGCCCTTTTCCCCTGGGCCCGTGAAGGCCCAAAACATGGACCACAGGGTAAAGGCCTCTTCGATGAGCCGATGGGACATCTCCTCCTGACCCTCGGCCTGGCGCTTGTTGGCCACTTCGAGGAGGCGCATGGCCGTAGCCAATAGGTGTTTGGAGATGCACCACCCCTCGCCGTAACCCTCGCGCACCACTTGCTTCATGAGATCTCGCCTTAAGTTTCGAATGTCCGGCAGGGCTTCGACGAAAAAGGGATCTCCGGTGCGGGCGAAGCTACACGCCAGATGCTCCTCAATGGAGATGAGGTTCATCAGGGCAAAGGAAAGGTCTTCCCCCGAAGAAAGATCGGAAAAACCCTGGGTTCGCAGGGCTTGCTCCAGGCGCTCCTGCCAGATCTTGCCGCCTTCGATCCCCGAAAGCTCTTCGGAGGCCGGAAGTCCTTCGGAAGGGTGCGGATCCTGTACCGTGGTCGTCATATCTCCTAACCTTTCTGCGTCCATGGTGCGTCAGACGCCTCTCCAGTATCCCACCAAAGCGGGTACCGCACAAACTAAGGCCATGGCCACCGCCGACACCGCCACGGTCTGAAAGGGGAAAAGGGTCCTTCCGAAGGCCCTCTTCTGGGCCTTGCTCAGCAGGATGGCCACGAAGAGCACCAGGGCGCCGAACCACGCCCAGGCCGCCAGAGGAGAAAAGATCAGAAGAAAAAGAAGCCGTTGCCAGGTCACCCCGTTGCCAGGAATCATGATCATGTTATTGAAAAACACCATAAGCGCCGTGAAGACCACAGGACGATAGGGGAAACGATAACGGCGCAGGGCGTAATGCATCCACAGCGCCGCCACTGCCGAAAGCCCCCCCGTCAGCGCCCCCACCACCTCCAATCTCAAACCGAAGTACTTGGCAAGGAGAAGTCCCACTCCTGCCGTGACAAAACACAGCGGGCAAGAAGCTTCGGCGGCCTTTGCCCCCAGCGCTCCCGCCGCCACCGCCGTCCCCGCACTCCAGGGCACGATTCTCCTCATGGATCCTTGCGCTCCCATCTCCTCGAACGAGGCGTCATCTCCCCCCATAGTGAAGGCCTTCACCGCCTTTGTCATCCGCCTACTGGCCTAATTTATCCTGAAAGCGCAAGGCTAAGACCAGCCTCCCGAGGGGGGCTGGCCTTAGGTACTCTCCCTAGCTCCCCGACATTCCCCCGTCGGGGGTATAACAGATCACTCGAGGTCCGCTGTGGCGTTGGAACCGTCCCAGTGGAGCGTCACCCGGGAGATGTCGCAAAGATTGAGCCCGGTCCACTCCAGGGCGTTGCCGTCGGTGTCTTCGATGCGCAGATCCCACTGACAATGATCAAAGCCGGAAAACTTGACGGTGACGCTCTCCCCCGACGCCAGAGTGTCCACCCCCAAGATGTCTTCCTGCCAGTTGTTCTCGCTGGAGGGAGAGCAGTACACCGCATTGATGACCACGCCGGTGTCGTTTACCAACGTAAAATCCTGAGTTCCCGCCCAAGCCAACCCGGCCCATGCCAATAGGGCCACCAAAACCACTCCACACGCCAACTTCTTCAACCGCAACATCCTCCTTTTGAGGAAAAAATATGTGACGTCCCGTATTATAGCACCCCGGGGCAAAAACGGTGAAGCCCCCCATCGAGATGTCCCCACAGGCCGTCGTTTCCCGGGGGCATAGGAGGCTGACGCGCCTTCGATGGTCTCTCCGGGCTCCTTCATTTCTATGATTCGCGCCCCCCTAGTCGTGGGTCCCCTCTTCTGGACAAATCGCCCTCGCCTCTTCGGGGGGAGGCGCAAGGTAGATCAGGGCGAAGGGGAGGCCTCGCGGTGCAACAGGGCCACGGATTCCACGTGCGCCGTCTGAGGGAAGAGATCGAAGGGCGTGACACGAGATAGTTTATATCCCTCTTGGCGCAAAACGCCCACGTCTCGGGCAAGGGTGGCGGGGTTGCAGGACACGTAGACCAGGGTCTTTGAGGCCAGGGCCCCTAGGCGATGCAACACCTCTTCTTCGCACCCCGTCCGGGGAGGATCCATCACCACCACGTCGGGGCGCTCTCCGGGGTCTGCCAGATAGGCCTTGACGTCGGCGCACACGGTGCGGACCTGGCGGAACCCCGCCCTCCCCAAGTTGTGGCGCGAGCTTTCCACCGAGGCCACCCAGGACTCCACCGCCGTCACCTCGCCCCCCAGGCGGGCCAGAAAGGTCGTCAGGCTTCCCACTCCCGCATAGAGCTCCAAGGTGCGGGAGGGGTTGGCGGCTTTCACCAGATCGGCCACGTGGGAGAAGAGCCCCTCGGCCTGAGTAGGGTTGACCTGGAAAAAGGAGGTCACGTCATAGGTGTAAGAAAAGTCTCCGAGGCGCTCTGAGAGGAACGACTCTCCCCCCACGATCTCCGTCGTTCCTCCCCAAATGGTATTGCCCGGGGCTCCGTGGATATGCACCGCCAGGGTATATCGTTTGGCGGCGGATCGCACGACGGGAAGGATTTTTTCCCTAAGCCAGCGCTCTTGCGGCGATGAGAGGGGAGCCCGCACCACCAACACGCACGCCACGTGATCCGTGCGAATTCCCCCCCGTAACACCAGGTGGCGCAGGTCTCCGGAGTGTTTTTTTTCGTCGTACCCCGTCAGGGCACCTTTTTCCAGCAGGGGGCGCAGGGAGATAAAAAGGCCTTCCAGGCGAGGGTCGACCACCGGACATTGGCGAAGGGGTACGATGCGATGGCTTCCTTCACGGTAGAATCCCAGCCGGAGCCCCCCCGAAGGGTGAAAGACGGCGGGGAAGGCCGCCTTGTTCCGGTATCCCCAGAGGACAGAGCTTGGACGACAGGCTTCAAACCCTGTCTCGGGAACTCCTCCCCCAAGGCGTGTCAGGGCGTCTTGCACCAGGGCGCCCTTAAGCTCTGTCTGGAGGATCTCGTCCGCATGCTGGATCTGACACCCTCCGCAGGCGCCAAACCAGGGACACGGGGGAGATACTCGCCTAGGATGGGGCCCTAAGATTTCCTGGAGATGACCCAAGGCGTACTGGCGCTTGGCTTCTACCACTGCCACTCGGACCCGTTCTCCCGGGAGTCCTTGGGGCACAAAGAGCACGAAGCCTTCGTCGGTGCGGGCAATCCCCTCTCCTCGGCTGTTAATGCCCGATATAGTTACTTCCGCTGCTTCGCCCCGCGCCAAAGGTTTCCCCATTCCCATCCCTCTTCTCATTATTGGATTAGCCATCCCACACCCCGGAGTCCTGGGCCTCCGTCGGACGATTCTAGCATGGCTCCTCTCTTGTGTGCCGAAGATTTTCCCATCGTCCCCTCGCGCGGACTCCGACGAGGAGGTTTGAGTCGCCAGAAAGAAGTCAAAGGGGTGGTCTCATGTTACAATCAACTTACACCTCCGGACTTCGCCCCACGCCCCGCCCTAGGTCCACTCCGAAGGTTTTGTGAAGACGGGGCGAAGAGCCAGGGTGGACCGCAGCCTTCGAGGTCCTATGAAGGACTGCCCTCGCGATTTTCAAGCTCCGGCGTCCCGGGGCGTCGAAAGTCCTACCGCCGGGCCTCGAGGCGAAAGAGCGATAGAATCGTGCGCCAGACGAGGGGCATTCTTTGCGTCCTCAGGAAGCTCTCCCCGAGAGGGCGTTTCACCATACCACTCCAAACGAGGTGAGTTCCGTGGCGACAGACGAAGGAGAGAGTTCCAGACACCGATTATCTCTCGTGCTGGCGGATATCGTGGCCATGATCATTTTTTCCACCGCCCTCTGCATGGTCATCGAGATCTTCATCGCGGGGCTCTCGTTCTGGCAATCCGTAAGTGCCCGCGTGGCGGCGATTCCTGTAAATCTCGTCACCGGAAGGCCCTACGGGATCTTCCGGGACAAGCTATTCCAGATCCTCCACATCGACAGAGTCAATTCATGGAAATTGATTTTGGGGGATACCTTGGCCTTCGTGGCCTTTCAAGTTCCCCTCTACGTCGTCGTCTTGCTCCTGGCGGAGGCCTCGTGGCGACAGATCGCCATTTCCTCCGCCTCCATCACGTTGATTTTTTCCCTGGCAGGGCGGCCGTACGGCATGTTCCTCGATTTTTGCCGACGAATCGTCTCGGGATTTGGGAGTTGATCGCCCCCACTCCGAGACCGCCTAGGATCCCCAGGCCGTCTGTGGGGCGGTCTCAGAGAAAGCGCAAAGCGCGGAACCGGCAGAGGGGTCCCGCGCTTTGCGCTTTTAACAAATCCAGACTACTTCACCAAGGCGTACCCTTCGTCAAAGGCCCGGCCGTTCAGCTCCTCCGTTCCCTTGGGTACCCGGGCGAGGATGGCTTTACGGATGGATTCGGGCTTCATGATGCCCTTTTTCTCCAACGCCCCGGCGGCGGCCCCCAGGGCTACCATGTTCACCACGATCTCTTTCCCGATCTTCTCCCGAGCCGTACGAACGATGGGAAGGTGAAACACATCGGCGTCCACATCGGGGATCTCTTCGATGAAGAAGTCATCGATGATTACCACGCTGCCGGGCTTGCTGTCTTTGACGTATTCGTCGCAGGACTTTTGGGTGAGGATCACCTGCAGGTCCAGGGCCGTGGCCTTGGGGTAGTCGATGGAGCCCTTGGAAATAACTACTTCAGATTTGGATGACCCCCCCCGGGCCTCTGGGCCGTAAGACTGGCTCTGGACCGCCGCCAGCCCTTCGTGTAGTACCGCCGCTTCTCCCAGGATCACCGCTGCCAAAATGACCCCCTGACCGCCGGACCCTGCCAGACGGATTTCGTAACGATCGCTCATGGCCCTACCCCCTCACGCGCTCACAGAGCTTCCGGTACTCGTCCGTGTACTCAGGAATATCCCGATTAACGAACTCTCCAATGACGATCTTACCCTTCAGATCCTCCGGAGACATGGCATCGGCCTTGGCTTTGGGCACACTGGCGTCTTTGAAAAATACGAGGTTATCCACGGGCTGACTGCGCTTGTTTTTACGGCCAAACTGGGTGTGACAGTGGGTCATCACTTCCACCACAGAAAAGCCCTTATGCTGAATGGCCTTTTTGATGTACTGTTCGGCCATGACGGGCTGGGCAATGGTGGCCCGGGCTACGTAAGAGGCCCCCGCCCCTTCGGCCAGCTTACAGATGTCAAAGGGAGGCTCAATGGCCCCATAGGGGGCGGTGGTGGCTCGGGCTCCCTGAGGGGTTGTGGGGGACGCTTGACCTCCGGTCATGCCGTAGATGTTGTTATTCATGATGATGGCGGTGATGCCGATGTTTCGTCGGCAGGCGTGGATGAAGTGGTTCCCCCCGATGGCGGAACAGTCCCCGTCGCCCATGACGTCGATGACGGTGAGTTCCGGTTTGGCCATTTTGATCCCCGTGGCGTACGCCAAGGATCGCCCGTGGGTGGTGTGCACCGTGCAGGCATCGATGTAGCCCGGCATGCGGCTGGAGCAACCTATTCCCGAAGCGATGACCGTTTCTTCGGGTTTTTTCTCCAGATCAACCAGGGCCCGGAGAAGGGCGTGCAGGATGACGCCGTGACCGCAGCCAGGACACCAGATGTGGGGGAAAAATCGCGTACGGAGCCACTTGGATACTTGTTCGCGGGGCATAGCTACGCCACCTCCTCGATCTTCGCAAGAATGGCGGAAGGCTTGAAAAGTTCCCCATTTACCAGGGACTGCCCCAGGACTCGGGCCCTCCCCGCCACGGCCCTCTCCACTTCCAGCACCATCTGGCCACAGTTAAGCTCCGGCACCAGAACGCTATGGGCCTTAGCCGCCAAGGCTCCTACTTCCTTGTCCGGGAAGGGCCACAGGGTGATGGGGCGGAAGAACCCGGCCTTGATGCCCTTTTCGCGAGCTTGGCGCACCGCCCGCAGGGCGCTTCGGGCAGGAGAACCGTAGGCCACCACCAAAACCTTGGCGTCCTCCACGGCCTCCGTTTCGTACTTGACGATATCGTCCCGGAAACGGTCGATCTTGCGCATGAGGCGGAGCATCTTTTTTTCGATGTCTCCGTGGTTATTCGTGGGGAACCCCCAGTCGTTGTGGGTCAACCCCGTGACGTGCCAGCGGTAACCATCGCCGAAAGACGCCATGGGGGGAATGTCGTCCGCTTCGTCCGCCTTGTAGGGGACGAAGGCGTCCGGGGTGGCATGGGGACGCTTGCGATCCACCAGCATGTAAGACCCGGGCTCGGGTATCACCACTTTTTCTCGCATATGCCCCACCACTTCATCGGACATGATGAGAACGGGCTGGCGGAAGCGTTCGGCCATGTTGAAGGCGTCAATGGCGAGCTCGTAGCATTCCTGCACCGAAGAGGGGGCGTAGGCGATGGTACCATGGTCGCCGTGGCTTCCCCACCGAGCTTGCATCACATCCTGTTGGGAGACCATGGTGGGAAGCCCCGTGGAAGGCCCCCCTCTCATGACATCCACCACCACCAGGGGTATTTCCGCCATGTAGGCCAACCCCAAGTTCTCCTGCTTCAGGGAAAATCCCGGCCCCGAGGTCCCCGTCATGGCTTTATACCCCGCGATGGAAGCGCCAATAGCGGCGGCGATGCCTCCGATTTCGTCTTCCATCTGGATAAACTTCCCCCCTAACTTGGGGAGCTCTTCGGCACAGACCTCGGCTATTTCGGTGGATGGAGTAATGGGATAACCACCAAAAAACCTACAGCCCGCCGCAATGGCTCCCTGGGCCAGGGCCATGTTTCCCTGCCAGAACTCAATTTGAGGCATGGGGTTCACGCTCCTTCACCGTGATCGCAAGATCGGGACAGATGTTATCGCACTGACGACAGCCGATACACTCGGCCACTCGGGGGGCTTCGCACTTGGCCCGGTCGTTCAGCTCCAGAACTTTCTTGGGGCATACGGCGATGCATAGGCCGCACCCCTTGCACCAACCCTTGTTAATGAGCACATCAAACACTTTGCTCACGAAACGCACCATCCTTCCTTAAAATGGCATAAGCCACCACGATCCTGGAAGACCTGAAGATCTCAGGAGGACACCCTTCGGAAGCTATTATGACACCAGCGGCGCAAAATCTCAAGGGGTATTTGCACAATACGCATCAAAGCAATAATTGTGCGAAAACTAAGAACTATTTTGTCAATTCCTTCCGGGCGTTCCATTGCGCCCCCCGGCCTCGTCCCTTCCCCCAACGTTTCACTACTCCTGGCTTAGATGTTTTAACCACCGTGTGGGGCCGTATAAAAAGGAGGGGTCTCCCCCTCCTTTAGGACTCATTACATCCCTTGCCCAGGGCTTTCCTAAACCACCGCTGGCTCGTTTATGAGCTCCCCGGAGGCAAAACGCCGGTAATGGAGCATGCCAATGGGGAGGTGGGTCTCTCCTTTGAGGATGAGCTCCGCCATGAGAACTCCCGTTTCGGGGGCGAGCATGAAACCGTGACCGGAAAAGCCCGTAGACAGGAAAAACCCCTTCACCTCGTCCGCTTCTCCCAGGATGGGCTGGCGGTCGGGGGTCATTTCGTAAAGGCCGGACCACTGGCGCACCAAACGAATGCCCTTCGCCCGGGGCAAAACCTTGGTGATCTTTTGGGCCATGAGTTCGGCAAAGGCCCAGGTGTGACCATTCCCAAAGTCCTCGGGATGTCCTTCAGGGCTGCACCCGCCGATGATAGAGCCATGAGGGCGCTGTTGGATGTAAAAGTTTCCCGTAAAGCTCATGAGCATGGGGGGACATACGCCGAACTCCACAGGCTCGGTGATGACGATCTCGTGGCGCTCGGAGTAGTTGGGAAGCTCCACTCCCGCCATCTTGGCGATGAACTGGGCATAGGGCCCCGCAGCGTTGATGACCACCGGAGTGGCGATGTCGCCCTTGGTGGTGGAAACACCCACCACCTTGCCGCCCTCCACCTTGACTCCCGTGCACTCCGTAAACTTGTGGAAGACCACTCCGAGACGCCTGGCGGCCTCCTGGTAGGCGAAGGTGGTCAAAAAGGGATCGGCGTGGCCATCCCTGTCGTGAAAGGTGAACCCCACCGCATCTTCGGCAGCGAGCCCCGGGCAAATCTCACAGGCCTCCTTCAGGGACACCACACGGGTTTTGATTCCCATGCTGTTCTGGAGGGCCATGCTGTGCTTCAGGGTGGCAAACTCGCTGTCTTTGTAGGCCACCATGAGGTAGCCGCACTGGTTTAGCCCTACATCCATGCCCAGTTCGTCGCTGAGCTGCTCGAAGATTTCCAGGGAAGCGATGCCCAGGCGGCAGTTCATCTCTGTGCCCCACTGGGCCCGGATCCCCGCGCCACAACGCCCCGTGGACCCGTTCCCCACGGTGTCCTTCTCCAGAACGACCACGTTCCGGGCTCCCATCTTGGCCAGGTTGTAGGCAATGGCGACCCCCTGGATGCCGCCACCGATGACAACGTAATCCGCCGTATGGGTCCAGGACATCACTTGTCCCCTCCTTTGGCCAAAGCTCCTAATTTGACGGGTTTTACCGGGGGCCTAATGGTCCCCTGGGGAATGAGCGCGTAAGGCGTGCCCGTGATCTTTGACACCTCTCGAAGGATGATCTCCCGGCATCCCCGCCCCTGGCAAGGGCCCATGCCCACGCGGAGAACCCGCTTAAGCTCGTCGAACGTATCGTATCCTTTGTGAATCCACTCTCGGATTTCTCCCAAGGTGACCTCTTCGCAGCGGCAAATCACCATGTCGTCTTCTTTTTTCTTCGCCACCCGGCCCACCTTAATGGTTCTCACGTCTTGCACCTTGTCCCGGGGGACCACCACGTGGACCACCAGGGTCCTGTCCTTCCAGGGCTCGGTGACGTTCACGACCTTGCCCCGGCAAATTTCTTGCCCCGTACGGTTCATGCACGCCACGTCCTCTCCCTTTTCTGGCACTGGGAGGATTTCGTAAGGAAGCTTCATGAGGGCTTCGTCGGGGCCTCCATAGGTGAGGTCCACCACGAGGCATGCCAGCCCGGGGCACTTGGCCACGCACATGGCGCATCCCGTGCACTTGCTGTAGTCGATGCGAGGGGTGTCGTTGATGTCGTCAAAGGGGAGCACCGCCCCCGTGGGACAGCTCGTATGACAGGGGTTACATGGGATCCTCTGGGGGCATTCGATGATCACTAGACCATTTTTTTTACTTTCCCAAAGATCCTGCGGGGGAAGTACGGCCCCCGGGCGCTCTTCCGTGAGCACACCGCTGTTAAAAAATTTCTCTTTGTCGGTCATGGCTACGCCCCCCAACATTCGCAGCAGACTTGGCAGAGACCCTCGCGGATCTTCTCGCCCACTTCTCCAGCCCGGAGATCGCTCAGCCGCTTGTGATACATCGTGGAGCGTTCTTTGAGCACCTCCGGAGTCCCGTAGTTGAGGGCCGCCGCCGCCGCCAATCCCGCTACGCGCCCCTCCACCATGGCGGAGGACGCCTCTTCGATGCCCGCCGCATCTCCGGCCACCCAGATATCGGGGTGGGACGTGCGCATGAGGGAGTCGCGTTTGGCCACGTAGCCGCAGAGCTGCGGGACAAACTTCATCTCACACCCTGCCTGCCAGAGCATCTCGCAGGTGGGGGTGAGCCCCACCGCCAAGCAGATGACGTCACAATCCACCCGTTGGGGATCCCCCACGGGCTGGAACTTGGAGTCCACTTCCTGGATGACGGCCCCCGTCACCACGTCGGTTCCCAGGGCTTCCTTGATGGTGTGGTTGAGGAGGATGGGCACTCCCATGCGGCGCACCTTGGCGGCGTGCACCCAGTACCCCCCGATCTTGGACAGGGCCTCCAGGATGGCCACGATCTCCACTCCGGCCTGCATGAGTTGGTAGCTGACGATGAGGCCGATGTTGCCCGCTCCCACCATGAGCACCCTCTGTCCCGGAGTGACGCCGTAGACGTTCATGAGGGTCTGGATGGCCCCCGCGCCGTAGACTCCAGGCAGGTCGTTGTTGTGAAAGGGAATGAGGCGTTCCTGGGCACCGGTGGCCATGACGATCTTCCGGGGACGGATTCGCACATATTCGTCCTCCCCCACCACATAGGACACCACGCCGTCTTCTTTGTAGTATCCCGTAGCCGTGCAGTTGGAAAGGACTTTAATTTTTCCCTGAGACTTGTAGTCCTCCAGCTCCCGGAACAAGAGGTCGGCGATCAGGAGTCCTCGGGTCCCCGCATGCTCCTCCTTGGAGCCAAAGAATTTGTGGGTCTGCTTTATGAGCTGCCCTCCGAGCTTGAGGTCGCTGTCCAAAAGCGTCACTTCAGCCCCGAGGGACGCCGCCTCCAAGGCCGCCGAAAGCCCCGCAGGGCCGCCGCCGATGACCAGAATTTCCGTCTCTCGCATGGTCTTCGATCCTCCCTAGGCGCCCACGGGGGGCACGAGGCCCTTTCCGGTCTGGGTTTCCACCCTCATCCCCTCGGTGAGGGCCGTGACGCAGGTGCGAACGTTGGGGACTCCGTCCACCACCATGAAGCAGGACGAGCACTTACCGATGGCGCAGAAAAAACCTCGGGGACGCTTCATTTCGGGAGTTACCCGGTAGATGCGCACGCCGTTGGCGTGGAGCGCCGCCGCGATGGGCTCGCCTTCGAACCCCTCCATCTCCTGGCCGTCGAAGAAAAATTGCACCTTTCGGCCGCGCTGAAACTCCAGAATCGGGTGTTTCTCGATCAGGTTCACTGCCACCCCTCCTTGAGATAGAAATGAAGAGTCTTGCGGAAAAACCGGCGTGAAGAGCTCCGCAGACTCCCCAGGGTTCCCCCGTGCGCCACCGCCGCCCCCTTCGGCATCCCTCCCCATCGTGATCTCCGGTGCCGCTACACCACGCTCCATTGTCATGTACCATATCAGATATACCACGATCGCCGGAGGCTTGCAACAAGGAAACCTAATTCACGTCGTGTTTTCTCAAATAGGAGGCTCGAACGCTTTGAGGCGACATCGCATCACCCAGGCGCTTCTCTCCTAAGAGGGCCACTATAGCGGCGCTGATACGAGTTTCTACCCTTCGTACTCCGGCGGAATCTGTCCAGGGGGCCCAACGGTCTATTCCCTCTCCCACCACGATCTGAGGAGATGGAAGCAAACCCAAAACATTATTTAGTTCAATATCTTCCACCATTTGGGGCGAAAGGAGTTCTTCCCCCTCGGAAAGATCGTAGGCCCCTACATAGCTCGCCCCGTGGCGTGCCCAGATCATGGGTACCACCGTGTGGGTCGCCCCCACAGCGGAAGATGCCAGGGCTTCCAAGGTGCCCACGGGGACCACCGGAAGACCCAGAGCTTCCGCCAGGGCCGTCCCATAGGCCAGTCCCACTCGAACCCCTGTGAAATACCCCGGTCCCACCGTCAGGGCAATGGCGTCAAGATCGGCGAGATGGAGCTCCAGGGCCCGCAGCAGCCCTTCCTGTACGACGGGAAGGAGGGCCCCCTGGCGCCGATCCAGATCTAGGTGGATATCCCCCAACACGGCCCCGTTCCGTACACACCCCACGCTGGTTTTCCGTAGGCAACAATCGATCCCGAGAATTACACCCATTTTGCCCATCCCTCCACCATAGGTAGAAAACTTCCGCCGTTTCACCCCAAAAGGCCTCGTCGTCTCCCCCGGAAATTATTATCGTAAATTTTGGCTTAGTTTAATAATTCGCCCAATCTCTTGTCTTTCAAGGAGTAAGCTGGGGAGCGCGAAGCTCATGCCTTGAAAAAAGGCTTTTCCCTAGCTTCCGAAAGGATAGCTTTTCCCCGGAGGGGTCGCAAGGGGGAGTTTTTTTTGCCTCCCCTTCTGGTACAATGTGGTGGTGAAAAAGGGATCGTAGTCATGACGGGGGGACTGGGGAGTGGCCATGGACGTGGCTTTGCAGCTTCTTGGCGGCGTGGGACTATTTCTTTACGGCATCAAACTCATGGGGGACGCGCTACAGTCCTTGGCGGGGGATCGCATGCGCCGCCTGGTGGGATCCCTCACCCGCACCCCCGTGAGGGGAGTGCTCATAGGCACCTTTGTCACCATGCTCATTCAAAGCAGCAGCGCCACCACCGTCATGACCGTGAGCTTTGTCCACGTGGGACTCATGACGCTGCAGCAGGCCGTGGGGGTCATCATGGGGGCCAACGTAGGCACCACCATGACCGCCCAGATCATTGCCTTCAAGCTGAATGCCTATGCCCTGCCCCTCATCGGCATAGGCATGTTTCTGGCCCTCTTCGGGAAATCAAAGAAGCAACGCTACATCGGTAACGGAATAGTGGGTTTCGGCCTGCTCTTCCTCGGCATGAAGACCATGGAAGACTCCATGTCCTTCCTGCGGGGGCGCCAGGACCTTTTTCTCTCCTTCAGCTCCAACCCCATGCTCGGGGTGTTGGCGGGAACAGTCGTAACCATGGTGGTGCAATCCAGCGCCGCCACCATCGGGTTGACCATTGCCATGGCCGCCCAGGGGCTGTTTGGCCTGGACGTGGCCCTTCCCATCGTGCTGGGGGATAACATTGGCACCACCATCACCGCTGTTTTAGCTTCCTTCGGGTCGAACCGATCCGCCAAGCAGGCGGCGGCGGCTCACGTGATGTTCAACATCATAGGTGTGACGTGGGCCCTCCTCACGTTGCCCCTCTTCCAATCCATTGTGATGGTCACCGCCAAAGACGTTTCCCATCAGCTCGCCAATGCCCACACCCTCTTCAACATCCTCAACACCTTGTTTTTCCTTCCCTTCACCGCCCCCTTTGCCCGACTGATCCAGTGGATACTGCCCTCTTCCGAGAGCGCCACCCCTTCGGGGCCCCGCTTCCTCGATGCCAAACTTCTCAAGGCATCTCCCGCCGCCGCCGTGGATGCGGTGCGCCAGGAGATTGTCCACATGGGGTCGCTGGCCCAATTGATGTTGAAGGACGTGTTGCAGGCTTTCTTGGAAAATGACCACCGCATGATATCTCAGGTCAACGAGACGGAGAAGGCGGTGAACGAGCTCAACCATGCCATCTCCGGCTACGCCTCGGAGCTGTGGCAAGAGGGGCTTTCCGACGAACTCTCCGTGGCCCTATCCTCTTATGTCAACGGCGTGGGAGACATTGAGCGCATGGGAGATCACGCCCAGAACCTGATTGAGCTCTTCGAGTACAAGGAAGAACACGGGTTGCAGTTTTCCAAAGAGGGTCGCGAAGAGCTACAAGACATGTTTGCCACGGTGACCCTTGCCGTGAAGTTGTGTCTGGAGGCCATGGCGGAGGAGAACGTGGCCAAGGCCCGGGAAGTCATCGACCACCTCGAAGAGGAGATCGACCGCAAGGAGAAAACCCTGCGCCGCCAGCACATCATCCGCCTGAATCGAGGTATTTGCCAGCCCAGCGCGGGGGTGGTGTTCATCGACATCCTGAGCAACCTGGAGCGCATCGGAGACCATGCCCACAACGTAGCCTATATCGTCTTCGACATCGCCCGACTCCATCACGACGTGCCTGAAGCTTAATCGCGGGGCACTCATAGGGCTCTATCATTGCCCCACCTCCGGAGCTCCGCCCCCCAGGCGAGGCTCCGGAGTCGTTTTTCCCACCGCAGCGCTGGCAAAGCTCCCCATGCCGATGGGCACGGGTGATCGGGAAAACGCGATGGGAGGGACTCAAAGTTATGATCCATCCAAGACGCCCTCCCTGGGGCGATACGGCGAACCGGAGCCCTTGGGAGATCGCCGAGGCAAGGCCTTGGCCCCTCTCCCCCACTCCCATGGAAGGGGGAGAGGGGAGAAAGGGGCCCGAAGGGTGATGGGGCAAGAACACTGTGTCAACCTATAAAAAAAAATAGTTGACAAGAATTTACCCCGGAGCTATGCTCGTCCCTGCGATAAAACTCTCCCGAGGAGGCGCTCATTGTCGTGAAAGAAAACCCCCTGGATTTCTCCCCCATCCCCCGGGGACAAAAGGGCCTTTCTCCCCACCACATGGCCCTGGTGGCCCTTTTTGCCGTCCTCACCGCCGTGGGGGCCTTTATCCGCGTTCCCCTTCCCTTTGTGCCCTTCACCTTGCAGTTTTTTTTCTGCGCCCTAGGGGGACTGTTACTGGGATCTCGCCTGGGGTCTTACGCCCAAGTGGTTTACATGGCCATGGGACTCCTGGGGCTGCCAGTATTTTCCGGCGGAGGGGGGATCCAGTCCCTCCTCCGCCCTTCTTTCGGCTACATCGTGGGATTCGTGGCGGCGGCGTGGGTCATCGGGCGCCTGGGGGAACGGGAAAAACTCCCCTGGACCTTTTGGAGCGCCACCAGGGCGACCTTGGCCGGGCTTGGGGTACTCTATCTCGTAGGGGTGCCTTGGTTGTGGGCGGTCTACTCCTGGTATTTGAATGACCCCAAACCCCTATCCTGGGCCGTGACCTATGGATTTCTCATCTTCTTGGGGGGAGATCTCGTCAAAACGGCGTTGGCCGCCTTCGTGGCCTGCCGCATGGGAGTCCTACGAAAAGGGAGGGGGTGAAGGAACCAATCCTCCCACCGCCACCAGGGGTAAGAAAAAAACGGTTCCTCGCCTGCAAAGGCGAGGAACCGGGATATCCTGGAGCGGAAAACGGGACTCGAACCCGCGACCCTCAGCTTGGGAAGCTGATGCTCTACCAACTGAGCTATTTCCGCCCTGCAACTTGTTGCCCTGCAACGAGTTAAGCGACGCAGAGGGGAGGCGATAACTGCGGTGTCCTCGGGAATGGCCTCGGCCGCACCTCTCGGCGGAGTGAGTGTAGCACGGTGGAAAGTTTTTTGCAACCCCCCGGGGGCCATGACTCACAAAAGCATCCACTGTGACGACTTCCTACGTCATCAAGAACCTTTTTCCCGTCGAAGATCTTAGGATCCCGTCGCCTTCGGGGTAAAACGACCGCCCCTCCCGGTCCCGGTCTCCGTGGGGTTTGGGGCCATGCAGAGGAATTTTTCCCCGATATTCCCCGCGGCAAGTCTCCCCGGTCGGACCTCTTTAGGAAGGGTGGGCCGCCACACACCTACCCCGGCCCGGGACCGTCGGAGGAAGGTCCCGGGATGGAGTGCTGAAGCGACCGAAGGATAAGGGTGGCGTAACTCCCTGCAGGAAGGAAGAAAGATACCCTCCCCTTGTCGTAGCCCCGATGACGATCGTCGTCGGAAAGGCCCCATGTCCCCTCCTGGGGCACCACCACGGCGGAACGAGAAAAAGAGGAAAAGTGTGCCCGAAATGACGGGGTGAGGATAAAATCTTCGGGTTTAAGGCCGTGCCTCTTTAGCACTTCCCCCACCGCCCGGGACCCCTCGTCGTCACTTCGCGAAAGCTCGGAGGACGGCATGGGAATCTCCAGCGACCTCCACGCCCCCTCGGTGCCCTTGTGACGGAAGAAGGGGAGCGATGTGACCTTGCCTCGGAGAGACCATAGGGGCTCCGAACTCCGCCGCACCATCAAGGCTAAAGCTTCGTTCCACAGGGCGCTCTGGAAGGACGACAGATAGAGCCCCCATGTTTCTCGGGAAAGGAGCCCTAAGGCTTCCAAAATACCCCGTTCCCCCGGATTTGCCAGGCAACACCCCACCATCTCCCGCTCTTCCGGCGTCACCGCCAGGGAGCGCAGGGCCCTCCAGTCTCCCCACATTCGGTCCATGGATCTCTTCCGACGACGTATCGCTGGCGAGGCCTCGGGGTGATGTGATGTCATGTGGTGGCGCAACGCGCCGGAGAAGTCTTTTCTGACGACGAACTCCGCGAAGAAGGCGCCGGAGGAGCTCACTCCCCCAAAACGCTGGTCATCAAAATAATTTAACTCACCGTGACGCTCCATCTCTTCCCAGCGCTGGCCCAGAAGCTCCCCGTGGCCCTTTTCAACCCTTCTCATCACCACATCGAATTTATTCCCCTTGACGTGGCGGGGCCCCATGGGCGTGGGAGCGAACCCCACCGGGGTCACCCTCACGTTATGTCTTTGAAAAGAGAGGTCAAAGGCGGCCGGAGTGGTGCCGTATTGGACGGTGCAAGCCTGTCGGTCCTTCTTTCCCCCGTAGCGAATTACCCCCCAGGGGATCCCCGTGGCCCGGGCGGCGGCCTGGAAGGCGTCCGTCGTGTTCCAGGATCGCTTTTCCAGGGTGTAGAGGCGAAAGGGGCCCGGTTCCAAATCCCAAACTAGGTCGATGCGCTCCTCCACCCGGAAGTCTTCGGGATGTTCTTTGATGATCATAAAGGGGCTCCTCCTTCAGGGGGCTTTCCCCTGTCTCCGGTTCCCGTTTTCCCGCCGGGGACCGGGCAAATCAGGGGCGGAAGCGATGCAGGATCAGGGAGAGTATATAGGTGGCGGAAGCCAGCAGGATGATGGTGGCTCCCGCCGTGATGTTGCAGAGATAGGATATCCCCAATCCCCCCAGGGAAAAGACCAGAGCCATCCCTGTGGCCAGGGCCATCATCCCTTTTAGGGATCGGGTAAAGCCCTCGGCGATGTGGGGAGGGATGGTCAAAAGGGCGATCACCAGGATGAGTCCCACCACTCGGATGACCACCACTACCACCAGGGAGATAAGGATCACCAGGGCCGTATGAAGAAATGATACGGGGATACCCCGGGTACGGGCGAAATCCTCGTCGTACCCCATGGCCAGAAGGTCACGGTAGAAGATCGATAAAAAAATGACCGTGATGATCAAGAGGCTCCCCATGAAGACCAAATCTTCCCGCGTTACCGTGAGGATGCTGCCAAAAAGGTAGCTCATGAGATCGGCTCCATAGCCCGGGGAGAGGTCGACGAAAAGGACCCCCAGGGCCATGCCTGTGGCCCATAGGACGCCGGTCACCGTATCGGCTCGATGGGGAAATCGCAAGGTGATCCACGCCGCCACGGCCCCGGCGACGCCCGCAAAGCCCAGGGCCCCCACCGTGGGGGAAATGTGGAGCAAAAAGGCGAGCCCCACTCCCCCGTAGGCCGCGTGGGCGATGCCTCCGGCGATACCCACCATGCGGTGGGCCACCACAAAGGTCCCCAGGATGCCGCAGAGGGCGCTGGCGAAGATGGCGGCCAGGATCGCGTGGCGCATAAATTCAAAATCTAGAAAAATCATGCCCCTCCGTCCCCTCCCGAAGGGCCCCTCCGAGGCGTCTCATGGGAGTTTCTGCCTACCGTTTCTTCTTCGGCCCTGTGGGGCGCCAGGACTCGATGGGGTACGCCATGGGCCACCAGCTCCACGGGACAACTTCCGTAGGCCCGCTGGATCATTTCGGGTAGGATCTCTCCCCTGGGGTGATAAAAAACCTGTTCGTTCACACAGGCCACCGCCGTGGCGCAGCTGGTCACCGCCATGATGTCGTGGCTCACCATAACGATGGTCATGGTGTCGTTAATTTTTTTCAATAATTTATAGAGCCTCTCCTGGATCGCGGCGTCCACGCTGGCTGTGGGTTCGTCCAAAAGGAGCATGGCGGGCTCGGAGCAGAGGGCTCGAGCGATGAGGGTACGCTGGCGTTGACCGTGGGAAAGGTCTCCCATGCGCAGGTCCCTTGCGGCCCACAGGTCCACCTGTTCCAGCGCCATCTCCACCCGCGACGCATCCTGGGATGCCGCCTCAGGGCGGATCCCCCGGCGCCCCATGAGGACCACATCTCGTACGGTGACGGGAAAATCTCCGTGTCTTCCCACGTCTTGGGGGACGTACCCCAAGCGGGATACGGCCTGAGCGGGGGGCATCCCTAACACGCTGAGGGTACCTCGCGATGGAGTCAAAAGTCCCAGGATAAGCCGCAACAGCGTGCTCTTTCCTCCCCCGTTGGGCCCGAGAAGCACCAAAAACTCCCCAGAGGGCACCGAAAAGGAGACCTCCGAAAGGACCGTTCTCTTGCCAAAAGAAAAAGAAACTCCCCGAAGGGCGATATCGATGGTCATCCACACTCTCCTTAGGACGACTCCCGGGGGACGCAACGGACCTAGGACCGTGGTGAGGGGGGGATTCGAGAAAAGCCCCTCTGCCCGGGGCGCGCAGGAACGAGGCCCAGGACCCCGTCATCCCGGGGAGATGACAAGCCACGAAGCGCCTCCAGTCTTTAGAAAGGGGTATTTCGTGCGGGATCCGGTCCCGTCTCGATGCAAGATCCGAAGGTTCTCCCGAGAGGCAAAAGCCTTCCGGGGACCCCTCAGGGTGATAAACCCGGGAAGCATGGTAGTCCCCGCGCCGGGGTTTGGCAAGCCCTTCTTCAAGGGGCGCTCCCTGGGGTGGACTTGAATGGCTCCAGTACCAGGTCGTCCCCATCTAACCATGCCTCTAGATCGGTGACTTAGGGGGAGCCTTGCCTCGGGCGTTTCCCCCTTCGGCGCGGCCCATCAGGGCCACTGCGGCGTCCCTCAGGGAGATCAGCGAATGGGTTCCGGCCCGGGCACAGGCCTTTGCCTCTCCTTCGCAGAGGAAGCATCGTCGGGGCCTTTCCCCCAGGAGGGCGCGGGACAGAGGCCCCCTAGAAGTATACACATCGATGTCCAGTAGGCGCCCCCAGGGGAGTTCCTCCTCGCAGCGGCCTCCGGCCTTTTTAAGGCTCCGGGGGGCTTCTCCGGAAAACATCAATAATAGGGCCACTCCGGCGGCGTTTTTCACCCAAGCGACGATCCGGGGAGAGGA
Organism: uncultured Synergistaceae bacterium; assembly: GCA_937868015.1. Lineage (GTDB taxonomy): Bacteria > Synergistota > Synergistia > Synergistales > Aminiphilaceae > CALMLW01. Next base: position 36,682 of record CALMLW010000071.1, read on the forward strand.
GAAGTAAAACGACCCTTTCCAGTGGAGCCAAGTTCGTTCGATGGTTTCCCGATCCCCCGGCAAGGTCTTAGGGAGGCCGGGGATGTTAAGGGCCATTTGCACGACACAATCTTCGGGGCCCCGCAGAAGGCCTCTTCGCAAGGTGTCTCGCCCGTCCTTGCCCCTCAAAAGGGCGAGGAGGTCTTTTCGGTACACCAGGGAAGTCCTTTCCACGCCCGGGCCAGGATAGCTCCCACTCCCAAGAGGTCCGGAGCGGAAGTGCGGCTTACGGCCAGTCGCACCGCCTCCACCGGTCGTCTGGCGGGAGAAAAAAGCTCTCCCGGAGTAACCAAAACGCCGTGGTGACGAGCCTGGAGCGCCGCTTCGCGCCCGGAGAGGCCCGGAGTGGCGAGCCAGAGAAACACTCCTCCCTGGGGCATCTCCAAGGGAATCTGGGGAAAGGCCTGGGCCAGTGAGGCGTGAAGGGTGCCCATCCGATGGGCCATCCTCTTGCGTACGTCCGCCAGCGCAGGGGCCAACAGCCCCTGGCGCAGAAAGGCCAGGGTCAAAAGCTGTGACGGAGTGGCGGTGGCTCCGGAAAGGTGCAACTTCGCGTGGAAAAAGGCGCCATGCAGCTCCTGAGGAACCAGGGCGTACCCCAGGCGCCATCCGGGAAAAAGAAGTTGGCTGAACGATCCCAGATATAGGACGCGCTCGGCCCCGGGAAGGGCTCGAAGGGCTGGAACGGCAAACTCCCCGTATCTCAGCTCGCCGTAGGCGTCATCCTCCACGATCCAACACCCCCGAGCACTCGCCCGTTGAAGAAGGCGTTCCCTAAGGGACCGGGGCAAGGTGCGGCCGGTGGGGTTGTGAAAGCTGGGGATGAGATAGAGGGCGTCTTGGGGAGTCATTTTCCCCATGTCATCTTCCCAGTCTTCGGGGTTTTCCGGCAAGAGGCGCAACTCTTGCCCCTCAAAAGAAACCAAGGGGGGCAAGTGGGGGTAGGTCAGGGTTTCGGTCCAAAGGCGTCGCACCCCTCGGCGCCCCAGGGCCCCTAGGGCCAAGGCGAGCCCCTCTTGCACCCCCGAGGTGACCAGCACGTCTTGCCATCGGGCCGGGATACCCCTGGTGGCGGCGTGCCCCACCAGGGCCTGACGAAGGGGGGCGAGTCCCGCCACGGGGGGCATGAGAAGGGCCTTTTCCCCCTCTTGAAGGACGGAGCGCCACAGGGAGCCCAGTTGCCGCAGGGGAAGGAAATCCGTCGATGGGGTCCCCGAGGCCAAGTCCCATCGCCTTCCCTGGCGAAGGGAAGGGGGGGACGGGGCGTCGCCGCACTGCGCAAAGGCCCCTCGGCGCCCCTCCTGACGGATAAAGCCCTCACTGGCGAGGAGACCGTAGGCCTCGTTGACCGTGGTGCGACTTATGCCCAGGGAGAGGGCAAAGGGGCGGGTTCCTGGAAGGCGAAAGCCTTCCTCCAGGGCCCCCGTCTGGATCATGGCCCGGAGATGGTCGGCTATCTGACGGTAGAGCGGTGTGGAACTCGTAAAATCCAGGGGGATCTCGATCACAGGGTCCCACTCCTCTCGAAGGCTTTCCCCGTCTGCTATACTGGGGCCTTGCTGATCCCCGGCGGGTCCCGACTCCCGTCGGCTCCAAATCGCCGCAAGCAAAAGGAGTGGGTGTCATGGATGGCATCGATGGATTGATTTTTGATATTGACGGAGTGCTTTTGGATATTTCCGATTCATATTTTCCCATGATGCGAGAGGTCCTCCGAAGACTAGCCGAAGGGGTTTCCGCCCCTCTGCGCTCCGGGGAGGAGTTCTCCCGGGACCACCTCCGCGTAGCTAAAAAGCACCCCGCCTTCAACGACGACTACGACATCCCCTGGGTATTTTTTTCCTTCCGAGAACATGCCCTGCGCCGGGGGGACCCCGCCGACGTCCGGGCGTGGGAAGAGGCCCTGAGCCTTTGCCCGCCGGATCCCTCCGAAGCCCTGGTGTGGGTCCAAAACCAATGGGCAGGGAGGCTCTCCCGGGACTGGGTGCGCATCCTCTGCGACCGTCTGTACTTCGGAGACGCCTATCGCCGGGTACGCCCCGAAAGCGACTGCACCGGGCTGGGGCCGGGGTTTTGGAGCGAAGAAAGGGCGTTGATTCACCGCCCGTGGAGATCCCTTCCCCTCCCCAGCGCCATTTACACCGGTCGATCTCGGGGAGAACTCGACCTCGTGTTCGAAAAATTGGGCTGGGAGGACTTCCCCAGAGGAAACACCGTCACGGCGGACGACGGCATCCTCAAACCCTCTCCAGAGGGGCTCATCTTGATGGCCCAACGACTGGGGGCGTCTTTTCCGCTCTATTTCGGAGACACGGAAAGCGACCTTCTGGCTCATCGGTCCTTCGGACGAGGGGTCTTCGTCGCCGTGGGGTCGGTACTGACGGAGTGGCGTCCTCGCTATCCGAGCGCGGAGGAGGCCCTTCGGGACCTATTTCCGTAGCCCTGCCGCAGGAGATTCTTGCTCCTCGGCAGGGCCTCGCCAGGAGGCTCCAGATCCCCTGGCGGCCGAGACATAGTCTTCCGGCGGAGAGGAGCTTGGAGTGCGATGGGTCAGTGCCGCCCCGAGGACCGACAGAGCCGTTCCCAGATGGGGCGGGATTCCCGGTCTCGCAGAAATCGCTCCGTGGAGGGAGGCACCAGCCTCCTCAGGGCCTCCCAGTCTTCTGCCACCCAACTCCGGCGCACGGAGGATGCGGAAATGGCTCCACCAGAGTCCGTCTTCCGGGGGATCACCGTCACTTCAATGCCCCGGGGAGGTAGGATCTCGAGAAGGGCCTCGTTGTAGAGGGCGGTGACGGGGCAAAGGGGTTCCGTCCCCACGAAGCGACGGGAAAGACCAAGTTCCCGGCCGAAGAGGTCCGAAAAAAGCACGGAATCGAGGCGCGCCTGCAGGCGAATTTGCTCGGCGTCGTCCAAGTGCTTTAGAAAGTACGTGGGGAAAGTGGCGGGGGAGATGGAGTACTCTCCTCCTCCCAAAACAGTGACTCCCGGCAGATCCGCCACGCCTTCCTGGACGAGCTGATACCTCACGGCAAAGGGAAAGGTAGACCGGTCGGTTTCTACCACCACGATAAAAAGCCTGTCGCACCTTGCCCGGGACTCCTGCACCAGGTAACGATGTCCCAGCGTGAAGGGGTTGGCGTTCATGACGATGGCCCCGTGGACCCCTCTCGAGTCCACCCCATTGACGTCAGTTGCGACGATCCGACGGAGGTGTTTCCTGAAGGTCTCCACGTTGGGCTCTCCCATTTCCAGGAGCACCACGTGGGGATCGAAACGAGCGATGGCCACGAAGCCCAGTTCGGAAAAACGCTCCGCTGAATCGGGTTTCGTGAAGACAAACAGGTGGTGGCGCCCCCGGGAGCGCGCCTCTTCCAGGAGCCGGGATATCACTGCGGAGGCCAATCCTCCTTCCTGGGCGCGCGGATCCACCGCCACCATGCGGAGCACGACCCCTTCGAGGCTTCCCGTGGCCACCACCTCCCCTTCCAAGGTCTCTGCCACCACGGAAAGCTCCGGGGTTCCCTCGAAGACGAGGCCCGACCGCGCCAAAAGAGGCCCCAGGAGTTCCTTTTCCCGGGGTCCCGGGCGTTCCAAAATCCGAAACTCGAAGGGAGGAAACAAGGGGCTCATTTCTCCGTGGAAGAGGAACAGCGCCGACGCAGCTCGTGCTTGAGCACCTTCCCGATGCTGGACCGAGGGAGCTCGTCCACGAAGGTCCAGGAGCGGGGAATCTTATAATGGGCCATCCGGTCTCGACAAAACGCGGCCAGCTCTCTGACGGTGACCGGAGACTCGTGGTTGGGCACCACAAAAGCTTGGACGATCTCTCCGCTCACGGCGTGAGGCACTCCCACCACCGCGCTGTCTCGCACCCCTGGGTGGGTCCGTAGCACCACTTCCACATCTTGGGGGAAGACGTTAAACCCGCTCACGATGATCAGGTCGCTGACCCTTTCCAAAATCGACAGATAGCCTTCGGAATCAAAGCGCACCATGTCCCCCGTGTTGAACCATCCGTCATCGAAGCGCTGCGCCGTCAGATCCGGAGCGTCGAAGTAGCCGGAAGCCACCGAAGGCCCCCGAAGCCACAGGACTCCTTCCTCCTCGGGGGGCAAGACCTTCCCCGTCACGTCGCGCACCTGGGCCTCGTACCCCGGGAGTAAAGATCCCACCGTGCCCAAGCGCCTTTGGCGTGCTGTGGAATTGATGCTCACCACCGGGGAGGTTTCCGTGAGCCCATAGCCCTCTTGAATCCCCACGCCGAAAATTTCCTGGCATCGGCCGTCCAGATGGACGGGGAACCGATCCCCTCCCGATACGGCGAGTTTCACCGAAGGGCACTGGACACCTGCCCGGGCGGCCGCTCCCAGAAGAAGGGCGATCATGGTGGGGACTCCTACCACCACGCTGACTTCCGCTGCGATGAGGGCATGGAGCGTGTTCTCTGCCGGCATGAAGGAGGGCATGATGACCTGGGGTAACCCCTCCGCCAGGGGAAGGATGCTGCATACCGTGAAGCCGAAGGCGTGAAAGTTGGGCAGGACGTTGAGGATGGTCTCCCCCTCCTGAAGCCCTTCGAGGTGATGTATGGTGCCTGCCACGTTGTCCATGACGTTGGCGTGAGTCAGGGGCACGCTTTTGGGCGTTCCCGTCGTGCCGGAAGTAAAAAACAGTACCGCTATCTCGGGGGTCTCCAGGGGGTGAGGGCGTCCCTGCGCCGTGGAGAGGGGTCCCTCCAGAGAGGAAGAGATCACCTCAGTTACTGCGAGGAGCCCTTTTTTTACTTCGTCAGAGGTCTCCTGAGGCACGACCACGGCAAAGGGGCGGGCAAATTCCAGAGCCTGAAGGACGGCCTTGGGGCCCGCTAGAGGATTCAGGGGAGCGACGGTACCCCCCAAACGCCAGGTGGCGACGACCAGGGCGAGAAAAACGGGAGAATTGGGCAAAAGGAGCGCCAATCGCTGCCCCGAAGAAAACCCGCTTTGTCTCAGGGCTTTCGTGCACTGATCCACGAGCCCGAGGAACGCTCCCCCGGACCACCACTCCCCGCGCCACCACAGGACCTTGTCTCCCCTCCGGTGATTACAGCGGTCATCGATGATCTGATCTAAACGACAAAAAGGCATTTTCACAAAACTCCTCTCGTGACAAAGGGTCATACGGAGCCCAGGATTACAGAGTAAGGGCCAAAAAGGCCTCCCAGGCGGACGCCAAATAAAGCAGGTCCTCAGGCACGTCGTACTTCGGATGGTGGAGCCCGTACTCACCTCCGGTGCCAAGGAGCATGAAACAGGAAGGGGCTTCCAGGGAGTAGAATGCGAAGTCCTCCCCCGCCAAGAGGGGGCGCTCCAGGATGTGAGCCATGTCCTCGCCAAAAAAGATCGACGCCCGTTCCGTCACTGCGGCGGAAAAATTTGGGTCGTTGATGGATTGAGGGTAGTTACGCCAATAGTTGACGTTGCCTGTGCCGCGAAAGGCCCGACAGATATCCGGCACGGTGCTCTCCATGAGCTGTTGAATGCGATCCCTCACGGCCGTGTCAAAGGCCCGGGCGGTGCCCCAGAGGTGAGCCCGTTCGGGGATAATGTTATGGGCTTCGCCGCTTTCTATCTGCCCCACGGAAATGACCACACTGTCCAAGGGGTCGAACTCTCGACTCACCAAATGCTCTAACCCCAATAGTACGTGGGCGGCAATCATGATGGGATCGATGCCCAGGTGGGGCGTGGCCGCATGGGCCCCCACGCCTTGGATCTCGATGTGAAACTTGTCGGAGAGGGCTGTAATGGGACCGGGCCTGGTAAAGAATTGGCCATAGGGAAGCCCGGGCCAAAAGTGAATCCCCAGGGCCCAACCAATGTTAAAAGAAGATATGAGCTTAGCCTCCGTCAGCTTGCGAGCTCCTCCCTTCCCCTCTTCCGCAGGCTGAAAGAGAAAGACCACGGGGCGAGAGAGCGTTTGACGCCGATCGGACAGGATTTGAGCGGCCCCCAGGAGGGATGCCATGTGTCCGTCGTGGCCACAGCCGTGCATTATCCCAGGGATACAGGACCCAAAGGGAAGGCCCGTCTCCTCTTCCATGGCCAAGGCATCCATGTCGGCACGCAACATGAGCGCAGGACTTGACAAATCGCCCCTCAGGACTCCGATCACGGACGTGGGGGTACCAAAACCCCGGTGCACTTTGATTCCTTTTGTACTCTCCAAGACCTGTGCCACTCGCGTGGCCGTAAGGTTTTCCTCGAAGGCCAGCTCCGGGAACTGGTGAAATTCGCGACGCCAAGCGATGATGTCCGACGCCATGCCCTCCGCTTCGTCCAACAATTCCGGCCCTAGGGCCGCAAAATTCTCATCGAAGTCCTTCATCTTCCATGTCCTTTCTTTCCCTATGCGCCGGAAAGCCAGCGCCGAACGCCGTCAATACAGCTCCACAACTCCAGACGCATCTGGGAAATGACCCCTCGCTTTAAACTCCATCCGTCGGTGGCAATCTGACCCCGATCCTTGGCGTCCATCACGGCCCACTCCGCCCGTTGGGACGCGGGAGAAGTCAGGGAAAAATGGCGGGGCCAATATCCCCGGCACCGTTCCCCGCTCCGCATCAGTGGGCCGGTCACCAACCCCTCCAGCTCCACCCGACGCTCCTCATCATAGCCCACCGTCTTTCCGAAACGTCCCTGACAAGATACCAGGCAAATGCCCCTTCGGGAAGAGGAGGGGGCTTCCACGGTAAGGTGTTCCCCGAGAAGGGCAGAACTTTCTCCTTCGACCAGGAAGGGCTTGTTTTGCATGGCAATCCTCCCCAGACCCTTGCGAAACCGGGGATCATCCACCATCTGATCCGCCGCCCAAAGGGCCCGGCCGTGCGGCACCCACAGGGCCCCCAGGTCTGGGGGCATCTCGGAGTCCGGAAGAAATTCGACGATTTGGGCCCCCAGGGACCGGAAGAGGTGGAGGGCCCCGTCCCCTCCCACCGACAAGGCGGGGTGGCGTACAACGCCCACTTGGCACGGCTTGTCCAGAGGTTCGCACGGGAAAGGGGCTTCCGGCCACTCCGGCGCCATCTGCCCCATGGCCTCCACCAAAGGCCATATGATTTGATCCTCCATGTGCCGCACTTGGACCACAGCGGAGCGGAGCGAAGTGATCTTCATGGAGTGAGAATCCGCAGTAAAAAGAACGTCTTCGCCCGGAATATCTCGGTGAACGTGACTCGGCAAAAAACCCATGCTGATGAGGGGTATCCGGCGCCCCAGCTCTATTTCTAATAGTTGGTATTCCCGGGGATTCAGCACCGAAGCGAAGCAGACCCCCATCTGCCGAGACTGGGGGGCTCCCTCGCTGATCTGAGAAAAGACCTGCTCGCAGCGCCGGGCCGCCAAAACCGCAGACATATCGGCATAGAGGATTGGCATGACGGGGGTTTCCAGTGCCTTCAACACCCGGAGGGACCCCCGGTCTACGGTGACGGTCTCCTCGTTCGACCCCTTGGCCAACAGAGGGCCTATGATGAGGTTCAGCGCGCCGTCGCTGCTGGCACACTGGAAGATGGCACGCATCACGTCGTCTCCCCCTGCCAGATAGGGATCCAACACCGTGACGGGCTGACGGCAAAGGAGCTGCAGCATCCGTACCGTCGTCTCGTCGATGCCCGCAACGAAAAGGCGCAGAGCATACCCCCTCTCGACCAAGGCCGCTGCAAAAAGCACGGCCAAGGGGATGGATCCGACCTTCCGTTCATCTCCCAAGAACAAGCGATGTCGACGCAATGGGCTCTCCCCTTTGGAGCAAGAATGCTCTATAGTGTAGCATAACCCACAACCTGGCGACGATGGTTCGCACGGAGGAGGAAAAAAAGAATGGCAGCGCCTTGGGTGGAGATCCGTCGAGTGGCAGATTTTGAGAATCGCGAAGTGACCATCAAGGGGTGGCTTTTCAACAAGCGGAGCTCGGGAAAGATCCACTTTTTGCAGCTCCGGGACGGCACGGGGTTCATCCAAGGGGTGATGGTAAAGCAGGCGGTCCCCGAAGAGGTCTTTGAATTGGCTAAGACGTTGTGGCTCGAGGCATCCCTTGAAGTCACTGGCGTGGTGCGGGCCGATGAGCGGGCTCCGTCAGGGTTCGAGCTGACGGTGACGGGTCTTCGGCCAATCCAAAACCCTTCAGAGGAATACCCCATCGGGAAAAAAGACCACGGCATCGATTTCCTGATGGACCACCGCCACCTGTGGCTTCGAAGCCGAGGACAGCACGCAGTGATGCGAGTCCGGGACCAGGTGATCTGGAGCGCCCGGTCCTTCCTCAGGGATCGGGGTTTTCTCCTGGTGGACAGCCCCATATTGACTGGAGCCGTGGGAGAAGGAGCTTCGGGGCTCTTCGATCTGGACTATTTCGACACGGGAAAGGCCTTTCTCGCCCAGACGGGTCAGCTCTACGCCGAAGCAGCGGCGGCGGCCTATGGCAAGGTGTATTGCTTTGGCCCCACCTTCCGGGCCGAAAAATCCAAGACCCGGCGCCACCTCACGGAGTTTTGGATGATCGAACCAGAGGTGGCGTTCTACGACCACCACGACAACATGAAGCTCCAGGAAGACCTGGTGAGTGCCATCGTCCGGGACGTGTTGGAAAACTGCGTTCCCCAGTTGACGATCCTGGAGAGGGATTTAGAACCCCTCCGCAAGGTAGTGGCCCCTTTCTACCACATCTCCTACGACGAAGCGGTGGATAAGCTTCGCTCCCTGGGAAGCGATATCCAGCACGGCGAGGATTTCGGCAACGACGACGAAACGCTCCTGACCCAACAATACGACAAGCCTCTTTTCGTAGAATGTTACCCAAAAAAGGTCAAGGCGTTTTATATGAAAGAACACCCCGATCGGAGCGACCTGGTGCTCTGCGACGACCTTTTGGCCCCCGAAGGGTATGGGGAGATCATCGGAGGATCCCAGCGCGAGGACGACCTGGACCGGCTCCTGACGCGCATTCGTGAACAAGGGCTACCGGAGGAGTCCTACAGCTGGTATCTGGACCTGCGGCGCTACGGGTCCTTCGTGCACAGCGGTTTTGGCATGGGCGTCGAACGCGTGGTGGCCTGGATCTGCGGCCTACAGCACATCCGGGAGGCCATTCCCTGGCCCCGGACGATCTATCGCATTCATCCCTAAAAAAGGCCGCTCCTCCAGAGGATATCCCTCCGCTGTAAAGGGGCCGGAAAGAGGGAAGGCTCTCCCTCTTCCGGCCCCTTTTGCCCTAAGGCCCGCCCCTTAGGCGCGCTCTAAAAGGGCGTTTTCCACATAGAGGGTGATCTTCCACAGAAAGCGCGCATGGCCCACGCGCACGGCGCCTCCCTCCGTCCGGAGCTTGGCAGGGACCCAGATCTTTACCCCATCCTTGGCCAAAGCCTCGTACCCCTGCGCATCTTCCGGGGCGCCGCCCTCCACGAGGGCGGCGTAGCGAGCCGCTCACCCTCCCCCCACCCGGCGAACGACCACATACCCCTCCCCGTTCCACTTGTCGCGGATCACCTGGAGAGCCTTGTCGGAGATCTCCAACGAACGCTTTCCCATGGCCCCTCTCCCCCTTCTCGTACGATAGACCAATTATACCCCTATCGGGTATATTTGGCAACCCTCCGGGGAGCGCCATCCAGAGGACCAAAGAAATGGACAAAATCCTCCGGCGCCGGGGCCACAAAGGTCCTCCCCGAAAGGCCCTCTAGGGGTGCCGGAAGGGAAGGCAGCCCCAGTTCTCGGGCGTGGAGAAGAGGGCGAGGGGGGGCGCCCGCTCCGGGAAGGGGAGTGATCACTCCATACTTACGATCTCCCCACACGGGGTACCCCCAGGCGGCGGCGTGGACCCGAGCCTGATGTGGGCGCCCCGTCTCCAGATCCAGGGCTACCAGAGCCAGGGGGGGCCGACGGATCATGGTACGAAAAATCGTCCGGGAGAAAGCTCCGTCCGGGGCCACGGTCACGGTGTTCGTGGAGGGGTCTTTGCGCAGGGGGAAGTCCACCGTCGCACCTTCGGGGATTTTTTCATCCCCCGTCCAGAGCACCGCCCAGTAGGTTTTTTCCACTCGCCCCAGGCGCCACGCCTCTTGCAGGGCGCGAAGACCTACCCCTGACCGGGCCACCAAGAGCACCCCGGAAGTGTTTCGATCCAGGCGGTGTACCGGAGTCGGACGAAAAGCCCCCCCGCCTTTCTCCCGGGCCCAGGCCCGCGCGGCCACGCTGTCCGGGGCGTCCCGGCCGGGCTGGGTCAATAGCCCTGCGGGCTTATTCACGACCCAGAGCTCCGGGGCCTCCCATAGGATTTCCAAGGGTAGGGCCTTTCCTTCTCTCTCGGGAGGAAGACCCGGAGGAAGCCAGGGAGCCGTGATTGTTTCTCCGGCGATCACGGGGTCTCCTCCCGCCCTTTTTTTGCCATCCACCCGCACTTCTCCCGTGCGAAGGGCCCGGGCAAGGGCCCCCAGGGGGATCTCTGGCCAACGGAGCCTGAGGATCCGGTCCAGCCGCCTCCCTTCATCGTGGGATTCTACGCGGAAGGCGTCTCTTGCCATTTCCAGAATCGCCGCCCTGTGGCCTGGTGATAATCGCTGATGCCCAAGACATCTCCCATGGATCGCACCGTGTGGTCGTAGACGAAGAGGCGAAAATCCAATTCGTCCGCCGCCGCCACCACCAAGGCCTCGGCAGTGGCGGGAAGCACGGGGGATCCGTACTCCTTCGCCCCGTGGTGGCTGAGCAGGATATGTCCCAGGTGGAGCGCCACGGTGGGTGCCAGGGAGAACTCTTCAGCCAGGCGGGAAAAGGCGGCGTACCCCAGGGCGATGTGATCGTGCACTGATCCCGAGAGGGTGAGCATGGGCATGGGATCCAGGCCGTAAGCATCGACCTTTCCCAGGTCGTGGAGCAGAGATCCCCCCAGCACCACGGATCGATCCAATGAAAAATCCCGGATGATATAGTCCTCGGCGATGGCCAAGGCGCTCGATGCCACGGCCACGGTGTGCTCCAGCAGGCCGTGGACGTAGGCGTGATGGTGAGAGGTGGCAGCAGGGTACGTGGAGAACTTCTCCCATCTCTCCCCCCGAAAGACGTGCTGTAAAAAGCCCTTCACGGGATCTTCGGCCCGGTCCACGAGTTCCCGAAAGCGCCGCTCCAGGTCGACAAAGGGGATAGGAGACTTGCGGACATAGGCATGGGGAGGATTTTTTTCCTGATTAAGGAGATACACTTTGGAAAAAGTGTACTGGGGGCGGCCGTTGTAGGACGACACCTTTCCTTGGACTCCCACGGTACATCCGCTGATCCGAGAAAAAAAGGCGTCTTGGGACGGGTCGACCCGCCGGGGCTCCTCTTCCTCGACCCGGCGGTCGTACCATTCGCTATTGCTCCACACCTTGGCTTCCAGGGTTCCATCCCCATCCATGACGGCGACGTCCCAGTAGGGTTTCTGGTTTTTGTCCAGTTTTTGTGTGATGGAAGTCGCCACAAACTTTCCCCAGAAGACCCCTCCTTCGGATAGGTCTCGAACCTGTGCGATGGAAAATACTTGCTGATCGGCCATTCACTCCACTCCTCCTAAGCCTTTCCCGGAGCAATCCTGGGAAAGAGATTGACGTAGGTCGCGGACCTCTGCGACGGGTAGCGGGCCCATCGCCGTCGGTTCGTCCCCGGAAATTGCCCTTCGGCGGGAAGAGCTTCCGCGATTCCCGACGGCGGCGATAGGTGCTTCGATGAAGCCCCCTGGGGCCATGCGCCATCGGACCACGACCAAGGGCACGCAGCCCCCACGGCTCCCTTGCGGCGATCTCTCCGTAACTATGATAACCGGTAATCCACGACCACGCCATGGTAACTCCTGTGGCCAAGGAAAAAAACGCCCGGGGGAGCAGATTGCCAGGCTGGCCCGGAGCCCTCTCCTCGGGGTTTTCGGCTCCGCCCTTCCGTGGCCTATTTCCCGGCGGTGTTGGATCCTTTAGGGATGGACGGAGGTTCTTTCACGGCAAGATTGACGGGCGGCACGACGCCCCCGGGGCGGAAGCGGGATCTTCTCCCGAGACGGGGGTTGCCTCATGGGGTTTCCCGGCGACGCAAAAATCTCTTGCGGGCCCGGGTATTTTCCCCCGGCAAAAAACTCCGTTGTGCAGCTTTCCGAAGAAACCCTGGGGTAAAATTACAGGATCTGGGGCCTCCGCCGCGAGCCACGGGAAGAGGCGACGGAGGACGAGGCAGTGGATATCACGGCAAGAATCGATTCTTCTCCGAGGAGGGTTTTTGATGAAAATTCGCCCCGCCGCGTGGATCACCCGCTCCGACCGGGTACTGATGTTGCGCTACGCCTACCCCGGAGGAACGCTCTTTTCCCTCCCGGGGGGAGGGCAGGAGGAGGGAGAAAACCTGGAAGACACGTTACGCCGTGAGCTCCGGGAAGAGCTGGCGATGACGGTGGAGGTGGGCCCCCTGATATGGGCGGGAGAAACATCCCCCATGCACCATCTTCCCGCCACGCTACACATCCTTTTCCGGTGTGCCCCCGGGGAGGCCCCCCCTCGACTTCAACCTCATCACACCAAGGCCCAAGAGATCCTGTGGGTTCCGCTGGAAGACATTCCTCGGCTTACGCTCTACCCCGCCGTGGGCCCATGGGTGGCGCTCTTTGACACTCAAGGCGCCGCCTACGCAAGGGTCCTTCCTCCCCGTCCTTGGCTTTAGAGCGAAACGCCATGACGATCGACGATTTCGCCCAGGGATCACCGAAGGGCCGCCCCTCCGAGTGCCCGAGGGGCGCGGCGGAGGGGCAAGGGACCCCCTAACGGGAGGGGCTTCGGGAATTCAGGCACAGAAGGAGTGGGAGGTCAGGGGAAAGGAGTCGAAATGAAACGATCGGCCGTAGGCGATCTTGGCCGCCCACCTTTGCGGAGACCAAGAGGAGTCTTCCTCTTCCTGGAGCGGGTCGCGAGGTTCCAAGGGCAATGACTCCCTTCGATCCTCTCCGCCATAAAAATCGCGCGGAGGGGCCCCTAGCCAGGCGAGTACCGATACGCGCCCCCCGGAGATCTTCCGGGACAGAAGGAGGGCGCTGTCGTAGGAGGCGGAAGACGTCCGAGGCAGAGGGCCTCGAAGGGCCATGCCAAAGGGCATAAAGGGACGATCCTCGAGCGCCTTTCGCGACGGACGCCGAGACCTGGGCACGACCAGGTCCATATAGCTCGGCCATGCAAGCATCCGGGTGTTCACCGTCGATCCCTCCCCTTGGTCGACCCTTTTCTCCTCCGAATGGCCCCCTAGGGCCCAAAACCAAAAACGGGGCACACCCCCCGGGAAGCCCCTATCTTTCGGCGCCATAATAGCATAAATCTTTCAAAAAAGCGAAGCCTTCCCGGGAATATTTTTGCCTTCCCCTGAAACCATCTCTTTTGCCCAGTCCTCGGGCGAGCTTTTTCGGCCTTGAGCCAACGGGAAAAGGTCTTGGCCAACCTTTTGGGAAATCTCGGCCCGAACCGTCCTTCGACCGTCACAAAAACTTCTTGTAAACCGGACTAGTATGGTATGCTGGAAGGGACGGGAGTGTACCGTATCCAAAAGAGGAGCTTCGGGCGCCTCACCCCCGGGAAGGGCGTCGACCCGGATCTCCGAGCTTCAAACATTTTGCAAGGAGGTTTTCTGTCATGAGCGAGCTTTGGAACACCCTGTTCAGCGATGCGGCCCTGAGCATTCGCCCCTCTCCCATCCGGGAGATGCTGCACATGGTCCGTCGCCCGGGCATGATTTCTTTTGCCGGAGGCATGCCCGACCCCGAGATCTTCCCGGTGGAGAACTTTGCCGCGTCGGCGGAAATACTCCGCACCCAAGGTAAGGACGTGCTGCAGTACGGCACCACCGAGGGGTATCCCCCCCTCAAAGAATTCCTGCGCCAGTGGACGGCCCCTCGTATGGGGCGCCAGGTGGAAGACAACGAGATCCTCATCACTGCCGGATCTTCCCAGGTGGTGGATCTGCTGAGCTCCGCCCTCTTGAACCGAGGAGATTGCGTCATCATCGAGGAACCCACGTTCCTGGGAACCATGCTCAACATGTACAACCACGGAGCTGACTTCATCTGCATCCCCTGCGATGCGGGGGGCATGCGCGTCGACCTGCTTCCGGAAAAGATCGAAGAGGCCCGACGCCAGGGAAAGAAAATCAAGTTCATCTACACCATCGTCAACTTCCACAACCCCCTGGGATGCACCATGTCCCTGGAACGCCGCAAGGCGCTGTTGGAAGTGGCCCACCGCTACCGGATCCCCGTGCTGGAAGACGACCCCTACGGGTATGTCCGATTCGACGGAGAGGATCTCCCCTCCCTGTTCTCGATGGATAAAGAGAACATGGTGGTTTACGCGGGAAGCTTCTCTAAGATCCTCGCCCCGGGTACCCGAGTGGGGTGGTGCACCGGACCGGCGGAAATCCTGCGCAAGATGGCCATTTTTAAGCAGGGAGTGGACGTGTGCGCCAGCGTCGTGGCCCAGGCCGTGGTCTACGAGTACTGTCGCCGGGGCCATTTGGACAGTTTCCTCCCCAAGATCATCGCCCACTACCGAAAAAAACGCGACGACATGGAGGCCGCCTTCCGTCGCCATCTCCCCATGGAAGAAGTCAGCCCCTGGGTCACCCCCGAGGGAGGATTTTTCTACTGGCTGGAAACGCCCCGTATCGAAGCCCGGCCCCTCTTCGAAAAGGCCATTGAGAGGTGCGTGGCCTTTGTGCTGGGCGAAGCGTTCTATCCTAAGGGCGGAGGCACTCACAATTTTCGCATGTGCTACACCTTCGCCTCGTCAGAACAGACCGAGGAAGGGTGTAAGCGCCTCGGAGAAGCCATGCGGTCCATGTTGTAGGGCCGCCCCAGAAAGGAGAGTCATCTTACCGTGAAATCAGTGCCTTGGACGAATCAACGGAGCGGCGAAGCCTGCGCCGTATTGCTCTTCGAGGGGGAGCTCTGCCACTCCTCCTCCTTGGGTTCCATGGCTTCATCCTTCCAGCGCCAGTGCGAGATGGGAAAATTTTCCGGGAAAAAAGATCAGATGCTGCGACTCTTTTTCCCCGACAGCCAGTTCTCCCAGCTTTTCGCTGTGGGCATGGGCCCCCGGGACAAAGCCACACCAGAGACGTGGCGCCGGGCGGCGGCAGAAGCAGTTAGGGGAGCCCGAAGGGCGGAGGTACGAGAGTTGGTGCTCTTGGCCCCCCAGGCCCAAGAGCCCCTGGTGGCCCAAGCCTTGGCCGAAGGGGCCCTTTTGGCCAATGACCCGACGCGGACCTACCAGACGGCTAAAAAGGACAAAGAATCCTCCGTAGACTCCCCCGCCGAGAAAAACGGCACCGACCCTCTGGAAACGATCCTCCTCGCCGACGGCCACGCGGAAGGGCTGGGGCGGGGGACGGTGTTGGCCGAGAGCCAGATCTTCACCCGCGCCCTCGCCAACGAGCCGGGCAACGTGATCAATCCTCAGACTCTGGCGGAGAGGGCCCAGGCTCTGGCCCAGGAGGAAGGGTTGACCTGTGAGGTCTGGGACGAGGCCCAAATCCAGCAAAAGGGGCTGGAGGCCCTATGGTCCGTGGGCAAGGGGTCAGCCACTCCGCCCCGTCTGATCCACCTGTCCTACGTCCCCAAGGAAGGGAAACCTCGCAAAAAGATCGCCCTGGTGGGCAAGGGGCTCACCTTCGACAGCGGGGGACTCTCCCTGAAACCCGCTGACAGCATGCGCACCATGAAAGGGGATAAAAGCGGAGCCTGCGCCGTCTTGGGCGCCCTACGGGGTATCGCCCGCCTAAAACCAGACATCGAAGTTCACGCCTTCATCGGGGCGGCGGAGAATATGCCCGACGGCAAGTCCTACCGGCCTGACGACATCCTCCGTACCTACAAGGGAAAGACCATTGAAGTCGATAACACCGACGCCGAGGGACGGATTACCCTGGCGGACACGCTAGCTCTGGCCTCGGAGATCGCGCCGGACGCCATGGTGGACATCGCCACCCTCACCGGCGCGTGCGGCGTGGCCCTCGGCGACTACACGGCGGGGCTCTTCTCCTCGGATGATCGCTTGGCGGAAGCCCTTCAGATCGCCAGTCGCGAGACCGGGGAACGGGTCTGGCGCCTGCCGCTGGACGACGAGATGCTCAAGAAGAAGATAAAGTCCTCTGTGGCGGACCTGCTGAACTCCGGAGGACGCCAGGGGGGAGCCATCACCGCCGCCATGTTCCTGCAAGAGTTTGTGCCCCCCGAGATCTCCTGGGCCCACATCGACATCGCCGCTGTGGATTTCTACAAAGAGCCCTTCGGGTACTATCCCAAAGGAGCTTCGGGCTTCGGTACGCGGCTTCTGCTCTCCTATCTGCTGGCCCAGTAGGAACCAAAGCTCCCATGGCCGATCCCATCGCCGCCCTGGCCACGGCCCCGGGAGAAGGGGGTATCGCCATCGTCCGCCTCTCTGGGGATGGCGTTCGCCACATGACTTCCCTGAGATTTTCCCCCGCCGGTCAAACTCCGGCGGGGGAAATCCCCCCGCGCCGCATGGCCTACGGAGCCTTTCTCGACAAAGAAGGGACCGTGTTGGATCGCATCCTGTGGGTGTGGTTCGCCGCTCCCCGGAGCTACACGGGAGAAGAAGTGGTGGAACTCCATTGCCATGGGGGGTATCTGGGAGCCCAGCGCCTGCTCTTAGAGGTCCTGGACCTGGGATGTCGTCCCGCCGCTCCGGGGGAGTTCACCCAGCGGGCCTTTCTCAATGGCCGCCTGGACCTGGCCCAGGCAGAAGGGGTGTTGGGACTCATCCGGGCGCGGAACGACGAGGCGCTTCACGCCGCCCAGCGGGCTTTGGGGGGAGGCTGGGGATGGGCTCTCCTTCCCCTCCGAGGAGAGCTTCTGGGAATGGCGGCGACGGTACAAGCTTCTCTGGATTTTCCCGACGAAGACCTCCCTCCTTGGGAACGGGAAGACTTGGTCGGGCGCCTCAAAAAAATTCGAGAAAGGCTCCAGGAGGCCCAACGTCAGGCCCGATCGGGGGCGTTGCTTTCCACCGGGTGGCGAGTGGCCCTGGTGGGGCGCCCTAACGTGGGAAAATCCTCCCTGCTCAACGCCCTGTTGCAACAATCCCGAGCCATTGTCACCGCCCTGCCGGGCACCACTCGGGACGTGGTGGAAGAGGTGCTATCCTACCGAGGAGTGCCCTTTCGCCTCCTCGATACGGCGGGGATTCGACCCGCCCAGGACCCCGCCGAGCGGGAGGGAGTGGCCCGGGCCCTTCATGCCGCCGAAGAAGCCGATCTACGCCTTTGGGTACTGGATGCCAGCGAGCCCCTTCTGCCGGAGGATTGGGAACTGGGAAAAAGCCTCCGAGAGAAGGGACGCCTCCTGGCGGTGCGAAACAAGAGTGACCTTCCCGAACGCTGGGACGAAGGCGCCCTCATCTCCCTCCTAGGCCTCGAAGCACCGGTGATCACCATCTCCGCCCAACAGGAGCGAGGCATCACGGCCTTGAAAGATCTCCTTTGGCACATGGCCGTGGGGAAAGATTCCTTGGAGGGAGCTCTACACGCCTCGGCGAGGCAATGCCAGGAGCTCCGCCAGGCCGAGCTCGCGGTGGCCCGGGCCGAGGAAGCCCTGGACCCCGGATATGGAGAAGACCTCTTGGCCCAGGGCCTTCAAGAAGCCCTTCAGGCCCTGGATCGTCTCCTGGGCTTCACGTGGGACGACGCCCTGCTGAACGAGATCTTCTCCCGCTTCTGTGTGGGTAAATAACCCCATCGCGGACACTCCTCCCGTCGGATAGCAAGAAGCCTCGCCCCCCGCTTTAGTTTTAAGTCCCCTCGCCAGAGGGCCCCGGGCGAGGAGGCTTGATAGAAGGCTTAGGCCCCAAGGGAGGGCCTCGACCCTTTAGGGGCCATGGGCGATGCCTTGTTTTGGTGACGAAAA
>CALMLW010000072.1 GCA_937868015.1 uncultured Synergistaceae bacterium
CTAGGTGGGTTCCATGACGTCCCAGAACACGAAACAGCTCGTGGGGGAGGCCCTGCGAGAACTGGTGGAGGTGGCCCGCCACGGCGCGCCCCGGGTGCGCGTCGGCCTTCTGGCCCTGGGGAGCGAGCTGGGCCCCGAGGAAATGGTCCGGGGAGGGGCCCTGGCCCAGGAGGCCTCTCCGGACGTGACGGTGGTCATGATCGGCCCCCGGGTGCCGGGGTATGACCAGCTAGAGTGGATCGAGACCCCCCCTTGTGAGGCCGACGTGTCCCAGGCCATGGAGGACGCCCTGGACCGGGGCGCCGTGGCGGGGGCCGTGGCGCTCCACTACCCCTTTCCTCTGGGAGTGGCCACCATCGGCCGGGTGCTGACCCCCGCCCGGGGAAAGCCCATGATCGTGGCCTCTTCCACGGGGACCACCTCGGTGCACCGGGTGGAATCCATGATCCGCAACGCCCTCTACGGCGTGGCCACCGCCAAGGCCCTGGGCATGGCTC
Organism: uncultured Synergistaceae bacterium; assembly: GCA_937868015.1. Lineage (GTDB taxonomy): Bacteria > Synergistota > Synergistia > Synergistales > Aminiphilaceae > CALMLW01. The sequence goes on from CALMLW010000072.1 coordinate 498, forward strand.
GCCCCACGGTGGGCATTCTCAACGTGGACGGAGCTCAGACCGTGTACCGGGCTCTGGAGAGCCTCCGGGACAAGGGGTATGACCTGGCCTTTGGCTCCAGCGTCCGCAAGGACGGAGGGGCGGTGCTCCGGGGAAATGACATCCTCGCCGGGGCCGTGGACGTGTGTGTCACGGACACCCTCACGGGGAACGTGCTCATGAAGATGTTTTCCGCCTATAGCACGGGAGGAAGCTACGAGGCCCTGGGATGGGGCTACGGCCCTTCCGCAGGGGAAGGGTGGCAGCGGGTGGTTTCCATCATCTCCCGGGCCAGCGGCGCGCCGGTCATCGCCAACGCCGTGCGCTACACCGCCGATGTGGCCCGGGGAGGACTGCCGGCCCGGGTGGCCCAGGAGCTTGACGCCGCCCGGAAAGCGGGGCTCGACGCCCTTCTCGAAGCGAGCCGCCCCAAGGCGGTCTGTGCGGACGAGGTGACCTGTCCCCCCGCAGAGCCCACGGACGAGGAAATTCACGGCGTGGATGTCCTGGCGGTGGAGGATGCGGTGCGCGAACTCTGGAAGGCGGGGATCTACGCCGAATCCTCCATGGGGTGCACGGGCCCCGTGGTGAAGCTCAACGCCCGTCACGCGGAAAAAGGGCATGAGGTGCTGAAAAAAGCGGGGTACTGCTAAAACCTCAGGGCCGGAGCCCGGCCCCATCCCTTTTGGGAAAGGCCGGGCTCCGGGATCTTTACGAAGGATCGATGGGAAAGGACCTCCGGAGGACGACCGAAGACCTTCCCTTCCCCGAGGTTATTCCCCGAAACCCCTTTCTCGGGTATAATGCATCCGGAGTTTGCGACGCTTCCATGGTCCATGGGGAGAGAGGGCGGGGGTTTCCTCGCGCGGGGGCATTTTGTCGAAGAAGATGGACAAGGCCCCTGAGCCGAAAAAACCGAGGACGGGCCCCTTCCCCTGGGGGGGGTCGGGAGTAGGGTGGGAAGGGAGGGATCGAAGGCCTGAGGGATGAGATGCGTATCGGAATCAGCTTTAGCGAAATGCAGAGACGTGCTGATGCCAAAACTGCAGACGTGAAGGAGGTCATTGCGCGATGGAAGCAATTATGAAGGTCAATGACATGGTCAACGGTTTCGTCTGGGGCCCCCCTATGTTGGTGCTCTTCGTGGGGACGGGGGTCTACCTCACCTTCCTTCTGGGCTTCCCCCAGTTCCGCTACTTCGGTTTCATGTTCAAAGAGGTCCTCGGCAAGCTCGGCAAAAAGAGTGAGGGTGAGGGCTCCATCTCCTCCTTCGCCGCCCTGGCCACGGCCCTTTCCGCCACGGTGGGCACGGGAAACATCGCCGGCGTTGCCACCGCCATGCACCTCGGCGGCCCGGGAGCCCTGGTGTGGATGTTCATCTCCGCCTTCTTCGGCATGACCACCAAGTTCTGCGAAGTCTCTCTGGCGGTGCACTTCCGCGAGAAGGACGCGGCGGGGGCCTGGCGGGGCGGCACCATGTACATCCTGGAAAAGGGCGCCAACATGAAGTGGCTGGCGTGGCTCTTTGCCCTCTTCGCCTTCCTGGCGTCCTTCGGCATCGGCTGCGCAGTCCAGGCGAACTCCACCTCGGAGGGCATCATGCAGGGCTTCGGCGTGCCTCACCTCTACACCGCCATCGCCCTGGCCGTTCTCACCGCCATGGTGATCTGGGGAGGCCTCAACAGCATCTCCACCGTCACCACCTACCTCACCCCCTTCATGGCGGTCTTCTACATCGTGGGGGCCCTGGTGGTCATCTTCGTCCACTCCGAGATGGTGATCCCCTCCATCACCAGTGCCATCACCTACGCCTTCAGTGATCCCATGGCCATGCCCGGCGCCATCGCGGGTTGGAGCATCAAGATGGCCATGACCAAGGGCGTGGCCCGGGGGGTCTTCTCCAACGAGGCGGGCCTCGGCTCCGCCCCCATGGTGCACGCCACGGCGGTGGTGGACCACCCCGTGCGTCAGGGCGTCTACGGCCTCTTCGAGGTCTTCGTGGACACCATCGTCATCTGCATGCTCACCGGGCTCACCATCATGTGCAGCGGCGCCCTCACGGGGCAGCCCGATCTCACGGGGGCCAAGCTCTCCATGTTTGCCTTTAGCTCCGTCCTGGGGGACGCGGGGACCATGATCCTCGCCGTGGGGCTGGCCCTCTTCTCCTACTCCACGGTGCTCGGGTGGTACTGGTACGGCGAAACCGCCGCCGTGTACCTCTTCGGCCAGGGAGTCATCCCTGTCATGAAGATCCTCTGGATCATCCTGGTGGTGGTGGGAGGTTGGGGCGGCGCCGAGATCCTCACCAGCCTGTGGGATCTGGCGGACACCCTCAACGGCCTCATGGCCATCCCGAACCTCATAGGGCTTTTGGTGCTCTCCGGCGTGACCCGCAAGCTCGTCAAGGACTTCGACGACAAGCGCAAGGCGGGCATTCTGAAGTAGGCGCGGGGCTACCCGAGCGCAGCATTTTCTTGGCGGGGGTGGGCGTGTCGGCTCGCCCCCGTTCCTCATGGAGGGCCCGTCCAGCGGCCTGGGGTGCGGCAAGGTGTGAAGGCATGGAGGATCGATAATTTGATGGGGAGGTGGGGGAGCTTGTCCCTTCGTCCGACGCGTATGGAGGTTCGCCCCGCCGCTTTGGCGGCGAATTTTGCGGCCATCCGGGCCTGGGTGGGCCCGGGGTGCATGCCCATGGCGGTGGTAAAAGCCGATGGCTACGGCACGGGGGTGATGGCGGGAGTACGGGCGTTGCAGAAAGAGGGATGTCAGCGCTTCTGCGTGGCCACCCCCGATGAGGCGATCTTTTTGCGGGACCAGGGGGTGCGGGAACCCCTGCTGGTCATGGGGGCCTCTCCCGAGGCCGCCGCCGAGGAGTACGTGGCCCGGGACATCGCCGCCGCCCTCACGGACCTTCGCTTTGCCCGGGCCATGAGCGCGGCGGCGAAGCGCCGGGGAAAGCCCGCCCAGCTCCACCTCAAGGTGGATACGGGCATGGGGCGCATTGGCTTTCTCCCCCAGGAGATTCCCGGGGTGCTGGAGGCGTTGAAGGACTTAGGGGGAGTGGAGCTGGAGGGGCTTTTTACCCACTTCGCCACGGCGGACGAACGCCACCGTGAGTTCACCGAAACCCAGTTCCGGCGCTACGGCGACGTGCTGGAGATGTTGCGTGGAGCGGGGCTGGGGGTGAAGATCCGTCACGTCTGCAACAGCGCGGGGATCATGAATTTTCCCGCCATGCACCTGGACGCGGTGCGTCCCGGGCTCATCCTCTACGGCATGGAGCCCTCTTCCTGGTGCGACCGTCCCTTCGCCCTCCAGGAGGTATACACGGTGAAGACCGCTGTGGCGGTCCTCCGGGAGCTGGTGCCGGGGTGGGGCGTGAGCTATGGTCTGCGCTACAGCGCCCGGGGGCACGACCGGGTGGCGGTGCTCCCCATCGGCTACGCCGACGGGTACTCCCGGGTCCTTACCGGGAAGGCCTCGGTGCTGGTGCGGGGGGTGCGGGCCCCGGTGGTGGGGAGCATCTGCATGGATCAGACCATGGTGGACGTCTCCCACATCCCCGGCGTGGACGTGGGCGACGAGGTGGTGCTGGTGGGGAGCCAGGGATCGGAGCGCCTTTCCCCCGAGGAAGTGGCGGGGTGGCTGGGCTCCATCAACTACGAGATCCCCTGCATGTTCACCCCCCGGGTGCCCCGGGTGGCGGTGGCCTAGTGCCTTTTTTGAAAAAGTGTAGTATAATCCATGCAGGAAGAACACCCCGGTCTCGGGGGCGGAGTCTCCGGCGGGTGCCGGAAAAAAGGCGGGGAAGGCCCCCTTCCCCGGAGGCATGACAAGGAGGAGAAGACGGACATGAATCTTTCCAAGCGGATTCAGGACATGCAGGAGTCTCCCATTCGTAAGCTGGTACCCATCGCCCAGAAGGCCAAGAAGGAAGGGCGCAAGGTCTACCACCTGAACATCGGCCAGCCGGACATCCCCACTCCCCCTGCCTTTTTCGAGGCGGTAAAGAACTTTGACGCCAAGGTGTTGGAGTACTCCTTCAGCCAGGGAAGCCCCGACCTGATCCGGGCCATGCTCCCCTACTACGCCTCCTTCGGGATTAACTTCGAGGAGCGGGACATCCTGGTGACCAACGGCGGCAGCGAGGCCATCCTCTTTTCCCTCATCGCCGTGGCGGATCCCGGCGACGAGGTGCTGGTGCCCGAGCCCTTCTACACCAACTACAACGGCTTCGCCACCCCCGTGGGGGTGAAGGTGGTGCCCATCACCACCACGGCGGAGGAGGGCTTTGCCCTCACCTCCAAGGACCGCATCGTCAGCCGCATCACCCCCCGCACCCGGGCGATCCTCCTCTCCAACCCCGG
>CALMLW010000073.1 GCA_937868015.1 uncultured Synergistaceae bacterium
ACGCTTTCCAGCCAGGCGACGCGCTGGGCCTCGTCGATGGCCTGGCCCTTGGGGTCTTCTTCCAGGAAGCGCCTCTTCTTTTCCTGGATCGCCAGCCACTCCCTCAGGCGTCGGAGCTCGTCGTCCCGCTCCCTCATGAGGGCCGCATCGTCATCATCTTTCGTGAATGCCCGACTCATGGTGCCGCTCTCCTTTCGCTCCCCCCGTACCAGGAGGCCCCCGGGGAACGTTCCCCGGGGGCGGGGTTTGAAGATGAAGAAAGAGGTGATGTCATGGCAGACAAAAAGACCAACGCCGTCCGCCTGGTGGAAGACCGAGGTTTTGCCTGCGAGCTCCGCCGCTACGCCGTGGACGAAGATGACCTGGGGGCGGAAAACGTGGCTTCCAAGGTGGGACTCCCCCTGGCCCAGGTCTTTAAGACCCTAGTGGCCCGGGGAGACCGCACCGGCGTAGTGGTAGCCTGCGTGCCGGGGGACGAAGAGCTCGACCTCCGCAAGCTCGCCGCCGCCAGCGGCGACAAACGGGCAGGGCTCGTGCCCCTGAAGGAGCTGCAACCCCTCACGGGATATCTCCGAGGGGGGTGCTCCCCCGTGGGCATGAAAAAGGGCTACCCTACTTTTTTGGATCAATCGGCCTTCGACCACCCCTGCATCGCGGTGAGCGCCGGAGCCCGGGGGATTCAGATGATCCTGGACCCCCACGACCTCCAGGCCCTCACCGGAGCCCGGGTCGCCGATCTGTGCGTCCGCCCCAAGGAAACCCTTCCCCCGCCCTAGCCCCCGAGCCGCCCCTCGCCTTCCCTCGGTCCCCCCGAAGGAGCCCTCAGGGATAGCCCGACTGGCGTCCCGTCGCCTGGGTCACGTCGATTTCCACCACCACGACCCGGGCGAGAAGCTCCGGGGAATAGGCGTGGGTTCCGGCCCCCAGGTGGGCGGTGAGGGCGTTCAGGCCCCGATTTTTTTCCTCGGGAGTTTCAAGGAATCGCGCCGTTCCAAAGCCCACGACGCTGCGGTACCGCACGCTCCACTCGCAGGGCTCCGGATGGGGAATCGTTTCCACCCCCGTCACCACGCTGAAAGAAACCCGGGGGTTCGCCGCCATCAACTCGAACTTCGTTCCCCCCACTCCTCCATGCAGGTAGATTTTCCCCTCGGCATAGCCGTACGTCATGGGCACGACATAGGGTTCGTCCCCAAGACACAGCCCCAGGTGGAGCGTCAAGGCCTCCTTGAGGATCGCCTCCACTTCTCGGGGGTCAGAAATCTCCTTGTCCTTGCGCCTCATCTTTCTCTGCGATATCGTCACCGCCATTCCTCCCCACTTCCCGGTGAGGCGGGATCCGCCCCTCCCCGAAATTATCCCTCCCATCCTACCACAAAGGAGATCGGCATGCGGCATTCAAGGGGATATCCTTGGCCTTGCCCGTCTTCTTTTCCCGAATCTGAAGTCGAGATGCCACCTGGCGCCGACGCGCCCCCGGCGTGAGGACGTCCGAAACCCGGAGCCGCAACAGATCCGAGATCCGCAATCCCGTGTTTGTCCCCAAAACGAAGAGGCCCCCGTCCCGGAGACACCGACGCTCCAACGCATCGCGTACCGCCACCACCTCACGCTGAGACCGAAGCGGTTGCCCAAACTCCACCCGGGTCACCCCCACAAAAAAAGCCGTCACCTCCCAAAACTTATTTCCCCCGCCCCCATTGACGCGCATGATTATGCGCGTTGTACTCTTTCTGTCCGGGGGGTGGTCGAAATCAGCAGCTCGAAAGACATCATCAAA
>CALMLW010000074.1 GCA_937868015.1 uncultured Synergistaceae bacterium
TACATCTCCAGCACCGCGATGGTGGTGGGCTGCACCAGGGATCGGATGAACTCGTCGTAGGCCAGCTGGTCCACCGACACCACCTCGGAGGATACCATGGAACGCACCATGGTGGAAAGGGCCGTGGTCATCTGCCGGGCGAAGGCCTCGTGGATCATCTGAATGGCCCGGAGCTGGTCCTTGCTGAACTTGTCCGGACGCCGGAAGTCGTAGCGCTTTATCGATTCTTCCTTGGCGCTCTCCGTCATGGCAGCGATGTCCACGCTGCCGCTGCTCAGAGCAGATAATAGGGCGTCTATCTCGCTTTGGGAGAGGACCTCCGGAACCATGGGCACACCACCTCTCTATCGGGGAAGGACTTCCGTCACTGGCTGATGAAATCTTGGAACAAGACCCGCACCACCGGCGGCTGGCCCTCCACCAGGGGAAGGAGGGCGTTCACCCGGCGCTTGATGTCCTGGGCCAGATCCAAGACCCCTTCCGCGCTCCGCAGGTCGTCCAGGCGACGATCCTTGATCACCAGCACGATCTCATTTCTTATGCGCACCTGCCACCCCGCGTCGGCCATCACCAGAGCTCCCTTTTCGGAAAGGAGCTCCAGGGAGATGGTGGTCTTGACGATGTGGGGCTCCTTGTCCGAAAGGTTGACGGTGAAATCTCCCACGGGCACCACGGGTCCCATCGCCGTCACGGCGGCGGATCCCCCCACGGGCTCCGGCTGGCCGAAAAATGACATCCCCACGTAGATGCCCCCGCCCACCCCCAGCAGAAGGGCCACCACGCCCACCACGATAAAGACCATGAACCTTTTCACCGCTGGTCCCCCTCTCGACCTACTGGGACATATGGGACAAAAGGACCAAATCCACCCGGCGGTTTAGGGCCCTGTGGGGCTCCGAGTCGTTGGGCACCAGGGGGCGATATTGGCTAAAGCCCACCGCCTCGAGCCGCAGAGGATCCACCCCCCCCACATCCGCCAGGTAGGCCGCCACGGTGGCCGCCCGCATGGAGGAGAGCCCCCAATTCGTCTCGTACACCCCTCCCATCACGGGAAGGCTGTCCGTATGCCCCTCCACCGCCAGGGGCACCGACACCGCGTTGAGAAAGGGGGCCATCCGGGCCAAAAGGCGCTTTCCTGCGGGCACCACCCGGGCCGATCCCCTTTCGAAGAGGGCGTGCTCCGCCATGGAGATGGTGACTCCCCTCTGGTTCACCGTCACCGACACCTGCCCCTGGAGCCCCTCTTCGCTGATCATGGTCTGGATCTTGCGCACCACGTCGAGGATGCCCTGGGTCTGCTTCCGCACATCCCCTGCGTCCTCGCCGCTGCGCCCCCCGAAGCTGTTATCTCCCTCCTGGACCGTCTGTCCCCCGGGGAGGACCCCCAGGGCCCCTTGAAAGGAGATGACCATTTTCTTGAACTTATTGACATCCAAGCTGGAAAAGGAGTACAGCAACACGAAAAACGTCAGGAGCAACGTCACCGTGTCTCCATAGGTGGTGAGCCACCCCTGGCCGATGCCTTCTTCTTCCCGTTTCTTTCGCGCCATGGCCGCTCCTCGGCTTCGCTACTCGCCGCCCTTGGAGGCGCTTTTCTCCTCCTCCAGCCTCTTGCGCTGGAAGGGGGGCAGGAACACCTTGAGTTTTTCCTCCACGATGCGGGGGTTCTCCCCGGCCTGGATCGACAGGACCCCTTCCACCATGAGCTCTCGACACAGAACCTCCTGGCCGGTGCGGGCCGCCAGCTTCTTTCCCATGGGGAGGGCGATGACGTTGGCAATGAAAGAACCATAAAAAGACGTGATGATGGCCACCGCCATGCCCGGGCCCAGGGAGCTCGGGTCGTTCAAGTTCTGAAGCATCTGCACCAGCCCCACCAGCGTCCCCAGCATGCCGAAGGCGGGGGCCATCTCCGCCATGGTGTCGAGGAGCTTCTTGTTCTGGCCGTGACGGTCCTCCAGGAGGCCGATCTCCGTGTCCAAAATGGCCTTGACCAGCTCCGGATCGGTGCCATCCACCACGAGCTGGATGGACTTCCTCAGGAACTCGTCATCCAGCTGACCCGCGTCCTCTTCCAGGGCCAAAAGCCCCTCCCGCCGGGCCTTCTCCGCGAAACTGACCATGGTCTGGACCAGCCCCACCATGTCGGGGCTCGACCCGAAGAACACCTTCCGAAACACCGTGGGGAACTTGAGAAAGCGCTCCAAAGGCACCCCCAACAGGAGCACCCCCAGCGTCCCTCCTCCGGTGATCAGCACGGAGGGGACGTCCCAAAAGGACAGGGCCCCCGCCACGCCATTCGGCCCGGAGCTCATGCCCCCCAGCACCAGGATAAGACACACCGAAAACCCTATGAAGGATGCGAGGTCCACTCGAACACCTCCCGGCCCACCGCCTCAAGCACCGCCCGCCAGGGCCATTATAATACATCCCGCGATTTTTCGCCGCCCTCCGGGGGCGATTCGACTCCCTTTCTAAAGAGCACCACCCGCCGCACCACCTCTTCCGGGGACTCCCGCACCACGTACCGATGGCCGTTGGTGAGCAAAATCACCGTGTCGGGGGTGGCCTCCATGATCTCCAGAAGGTCGGGGTTCATAAAAAAAACCGTGCCGTTGAGCCGCGTCAGCTCGATCATCCCGCCCCTCCTCTTTCGCCGTCACAAAAGCGGGGGCCCCGGGGAGCCCCCGCAAAAACATCGCCCGAGCCCAGGCCGCCTCCGCCAAAAGCCCCTCGGCCTACCGCTTCAGATTGATGGTCTCCTCCAGCACTTGGTCACTGGTGGTGACGATGCGGGCGTTGGCCTGATATCCCCGCTGCCCCCGGATGAGATTCACGAACTCCTCCACGATGTCCACGTTGGAGCCCTCCACGCTGCTGCCACGGATTTTCCCCGCGCCCCCCTCCTGGGCCATGGTCAGGACGGGCTCCCCGGAGTTGAGGCTCACCCCCAGGATATTTTCCCCCAGGCGCTCCA
>CALMLW010000075.1 GCA_937868015.1 uncultured Synergistaceae bacterium
AGCCCCGGCGCTACGCCGCGTACACGCGAGAATATTTGGGCTGGGGCGTGTTCGCACTGATGATGCGGTGATGAGGTAAGTTCCGGCCCCCCAGGGAGGTGCCTCGTCGCCAAGGCCGCCCCCCTTGGGGGCCGGAGGGGTGTCGAACAAAGCCATGTCTTGGCAGAGAACACGTCTCCCGGGGAGAACGGAGTGTGATATAATTTCGTTCTGAAGAACACGAGCTCCGAGGGCGACGGGGGTCTTCCGCCGCCGAGAGCTCGGAGCCGGGAAGGGAGAGATCACAGGTGACGAAAAAATGGACTCTGGGTATGGCGTTGGTCTTGTTGGCAACCATGGCGACGGGGGCTTGGGCCTTTTACGTGGGGAGCTACCAGGGCACGTTTATTGGGGATAACTATGGGGCCTTCGAGATCACGGTGGGGCAAAACGGAGAGATCTCGGGACTGGCGCACTCCAACAAGCTGCAGCAGGATTTTTCCTTGTCCGGCCGAGTGACCTTCGACGACAACCACCACTTCGCCACCCCCGACGGAAGCCTCGTCTTTGTCGGCTCTGTGGATCACGTGGGGCGCCTCATGGGGCGCTGGGGCTCCTCCGATGGCTCAGCGCGGGGCAATTTCACCGCCCTGCTTCGGCAGTAAGGACGAAAGCGACGCCTTCGATGGAGGAGCGCCCTTCCCGGAAGGTGGAAGGGCGCTCCTTGCCGTATTTCCGCCATACCCACGATTGCCTCGGGGCCTAAAAGGCGGTATGGTCCCTCCGGAGGAAATGACAAAGCGAGGGGCGAAGGAAATCCCCGGGAGCCCGGGGCGGCGCGACACTCCGCAGGATCATTTCCATAGGGAAAGGGGATCGGAAGGCATGGGGTGGATTGGGCGGCACGGGGCTCTTGGGGGAGCGCTTCTCCTTTTGGTGGCGCTGGCGGGGGGAGCGGTGGCATCGGAGCGCCCCTTTGAAGGAAGCCCCGAGGGGCGATATATGGGACAAAACAATTCCCCGGAGGGCGCGCCGC
>CALMLW010000076.1 GCA_937868015.1 uncultured Synergistaceae bacterium
CACGCCCTGGACTGCGAAGTCCTCGTACTGAGCGACCTGCACCTGCACTCGGGATACGAGGACCTGGGAGCTCTTCGGACCCTCTTTGAACGGGCTCACCCCCGGGGAGTGATCCTCGCGGGGGACGTGGCCAATCGCCATGCCCTGGAGCGCGGAGCCCTCACTCCAGAGCGCCGCCGGGCCATGGACGACCTGGGGGGGCTCTTGGTTGATTTGCGATCCCGGGCGGAAATCATCTACGTCCGGGGAAACCACGACCCCGGGGGAGGGATCCTGCCGGGGCTTGGGGTGGTGCCTTCCTACGCTGAAATCCCCCTGGAGTGGCAGGGGCGGCGCTTTTTGGTTACCCACGGGCACCGGACCGTGCGCCGCTCCCTCCTCCGACGCCAGATCATGGGGTCTTTTCTCACTCTACGGCGCCAGATGCGCTTTCTCTCCCCCCGGGGGGCCTCCGCCCGACGGATAAAGCTCTCTCCCTTGGCCCGATCCTTGGAGCGGCTTTTCGCCCGACGATGGCTCCGGCGGGCCCGCCGGGAGGGCTATGATGGGGTCCTCTGCGGCCACATCCACATTCCGGAGCTCCGGCGCTTGGGGCGCCACATCTACGCCAACTGCGGCGACTGGGTGGACTGCAACACCTTCCTCGCCCTCTCCCACCGGACGATTTTTCTGGGATCCGTCCCCCCCGGAGGACGGGGGGCCTTGCTCCTCCGGCAGCATCTCCCTCTGGACCCGGCTTCGCCCCCCCTCGACCCCAGGGACCCCCGCTTCGACCTCTCCTCCGGGCGATGGAAAGAGGGCTAGCCTCACTGCTTGACGGGAAAAATCAAGGCGTGTTACCATCACGGCATCATAATAACACCGCGAGGGCGGTGAAAGGCGTGGGGTAAATGCGGCGCATGGCAGTGGTGGCAATTCTGGCGGTATGTTGTGGGGTCTTCGGCATCGGAGGGGCCTGGGGAGCCCCCACGGAGCAGGAGCAGCAGGTGGGGTCGGTCCTAGACGCCCTGCACGATGCCGCTTCCCGGGCGGATGGCCAGACCTATTTTGCCCTCTTTTCCGGTGACGCGGTCTTTTTCGGCACGGATAAGACCGAGCGGTGGCCCATCGCGGAGTTCCAGGCCTACGGCCAGAAGCGCTTCGACACCGGCACCGGGTGGACCTACAAGTCCACGGAGCGGCACGTGTACTTCAGCGCAGATGGGAAGACCGCATGGTTCGACGAGCGGCTGGACAACAAGGCGGGCGAGGCCCGGGGTACGGGAGTGCTGGTGAAAGACGGCGACCAATGGAAGATCGTCCAGTACAACTTGAGCTTCCCCGTGCCCAACGAGCTCTTTGACGGCGTCTACGGCATCATCAAAGCCTACGAGGAGAAAAAGTAGCCCCGACGTCGGCGGAAAACACGGGGACTAGAACGCGAAAGGCCCCCCGAGGATCCTCGGGGGGCCTTCGTTTGTCCCGTCGCCGGTGGTCTTGGGGCCGTCCCCCCCCCCGGGCCGAGGGGTTACTTTACTTTTTTAAACGTGGTGGTGGAGCTGTAGAGTCGAATAACCGTGTCACCGTCTTTTTCCACCAGATAGACGGCGAGCTCGGGGCCCACCCACCGAGCGTCCGATATGCCGACGTACTCCGAGCTCCCTATGGAGATGGCACAGCGGGTGGTGGTGGAATTTTTCTTGTAGATCCACAACTTTCTCGGGGGCTCGATTTTCAAGAGGCCCCCCTCGAAGTCGCCGAAGCCCGCAGCCTCCGCCCCCAGGGGGAACAGGAGACAAAGCCCCAGGACCACCGCGACGATGCCCTTTAGCCTTCGCTCCATGGCCCGATCCCTAGGACACGGCCCCCCGCTCCCGGGGGAAGGCTTCGTATTCTTTCTGGTCGATGATCTCCCGCAGGGCCTGGACCACGCGCCACACATCCTCGAAGGAGTTATAGAGCGCCACGGGGGCAATGCGGATGATGCGCTCCGGCCGGAAGTCGGGGACGATGTGCCGGGCCTTCAGGGCCTGGCAGATGCGCCACGCCTCGGTGGGGTGCTCCACCGCCACGTGTCCCCCCCGTCGCCGGGGATCCCGGGGGGACGCCACCCGGTAGTGGTATGGCGCCGGAGACAGGGTTTCATCGACGAGAGCCATGAGGTAAGCGGTGAGAGCCAGGGATTTTTCCCTCACCGTCTCCAGCCCCGCCTCGGCAAAAAGGGCCAAAGACCCCAGCAAAGGGGCGGCGGACAGCAAGTGAGGGGAACCGATCTGCCACCCTCCGGCGCTGGGCTGGGGGACAAAGTCCACCGCCAGGTCGAACTGGCGTTCCTTGGCGTAGCCGAACCACCCCGCCAGCCCCGGCTCTCGGCCGAAATGGCGCTCGTTGACATAAAGAAACGCCGGGGACCCGGGACCTCCGTTGAGGTGCTTATAACTGCACCAGAAGGCGAAATCCACGCCCCAGGCGTCGAAGTGATGGGGCACGGAGCCCGCAGAATGGCTACAGTCGAAGCCCACCACCACGCCCCGCTCCCGGCCCGCCCGGGCGAGGCGCTCCACGTCCAAGAGCTGACCGCTGCGATAGAGCACCGAGGGAAGGATCGCCAGCGCCACGCTGTCGTCCATCTGGGCCACGATGTCGTCCTCGTCCAGCGTCAGGCCGTCCGAGCTCCGGACGAGGATCAGGTCGTTTTCGGGGTCTCGGCCCGCCAGGCGCAACTGGCTCCGCAGGGCGTAGAGATCCGAAGGGAAGTTGAGCTCGTCCGCCAGGATGCGCCCCCTCTTCCCTTCGGGGCGAAAAAAAGTGGCCCCCAGGGTGTGAAGGTTGGTGGTGGTAGAGGCGGAAAGGACCACCTCTTCCGGCTTGGCCCCCACCAGGGGCGCCATGAGGGCCCCCAGGTGTTCCGGCAGATAGAACCACGGGATGGGGGCATCGAGCCAGCCGTTGATGCCCATCTTCTTCCACTGGTCCAGAAGCTCCAGCAGGGAGGCTTCTCCGTCCCGGGGACAGAGCCCCAGGGAGTTGCCATCCATGTAAATCATGCCCTCAGGGATCCAGAATCGCCCCCGGAAAGAGGCGAGGGGGTCCTGGGCATCTCGGCGTCGCGCGTAGGAAAGATCGGGAGAAAAATCGGCGACCATGTCGTTCCCTCCTTGAATCTGGCAGATAGGCCGAGGGGCCTACTTTTGAAGCTCGTCCATGCGCTGGTGCAGGGTCTCCAGCTCGGCGTTCACCGCCCCCAGCTTCTGCTCCAGCTCGGCCTTTTCCGAGGCGAGCTTCTGGAGGCGCTTGAGGAGGCGGTCGATCTCCATGCGCTTTTTGGTGGTTTCGGAGAAGAAGGCATCGGGATTGTCCTTGCCGGGGGTGAAGGCAAAGTCGATGAAACCTGGGCCGGAGTAGAGGGGAGTCACGCTCCCCCGAAAGCCCACTTTCACCGTGGAAGCCCCGGCCAGAAGGTCTTTTCCCGTTTTTTCGTCGAACTTGGGAAAGTAGACCAGGCCTTCAATTTTTCCCAGGAGGGGGAAGTTGAACCGTCGGTCGTACTCCACGGGTTCGTAGCGCTTGTCTCCGATCCATAGGACAATCTGCTTGTCGAAGGGAGCCATGTGCATCTTGTCGCCGGTATTTTCTATGGCAATCATGACGGGGATGTACTGGTCGAGCTGCAGCGAGCTCAAAAACTCGTAGGCGTACTTGTCCGTTTCGGACTGGGTCCAGAGGTTTTTTTCCGCCTGCTGCTGGAAGAGGGCCTGGATGTACTCCCCCGCATACCAGGTGACGGAGATCTTGACGGACATTTCATCGTCTTTTAGCTCCCGACTCTTTTGCCACTTGGCCTCGATAGCTTTAAAATCCAGCGCCTGGGCGGCCAGGGCTCCCCAGAGCACTCCCACGAGCACCAGACACCCTCCCTTGATCCATCGCCTCATATCTTGTAGCCTCCCACGCCCCAGGGGCCTCGAATGGGGAGAGCTCCCTCAAGGGGCTCTCCTCCGGCGGCGGCCAAGGCCCCGCCGGAGACATTTTCCCACACCCGGGGGCGAAGCTCAAGGGGGCGGGGCGTGGGATGGAAGGGGCAGGAGGGGATCAGGG
>CALMLW010000077.1 GCA_937868015.1 uncultured Synergistaceae bacterium
TTGGGGCGATCGCTGCGCATGATCCGATCCTCCCCGACCCCCAGTTCCTCCTTCAGGACGTCGGCCACGAAGGGCCACTGGCTGCTCCCTCCGGTGAGAACCACGAAACGGATTTCCCCGGGGGAGATTCGCCCCCGGAGAAATCCCTCCGTCAGGGTACGGCGGAAACGCCCCACCAGATCTGCGGGCTCCGAAGAGAGGGCCTCGGGGTCCGCCCCCAGGGAGTGCTGGAATCGTTGGAAGGCCTCGGAGGGACGAAAGGTTCGGGCCCGGAGGAGGAAATCCTCCCAGGTCATGGCGTTCAGGCGGCCGTAGTGGCGGACCCCTCGGGAGAAGGGCTTGGAGCGATCCCGGGCCATGGAACGGGAGAAGGCCTCCTTGATCTCCCGACACAGATGGGCCTGGACGAAGAACTCGTCCCCCGAGGCCCGTAGCCGCTCCTCCAGGCCGGGGTTCTGATCCAGGAGCCAGGAGTAGATCAGGTCGTCAAAGAGCCTACCCCCCAGGGTCATGTCTCCCCAGGACGCTCCGACCCGCCCCCGACGCAAGAAGGAAAAATCGCAGGTGCCCCCGCCGAAATCCACCACCAAAAGCCCCCGAAGGGCATCCCGGGCGGGGAGATCTCGGTGGAACACGTGGTAGGCCAAGGCTCCCAGGGGTTCGTCCACGCATTGGATATCCCCATACCCCGCCTCCCGGGCTATGCGGACCAGGGCGGACCGAAACTCGGCGTCGGCTTCGCTGGGGACGCCGAAAAAGACCTCTCGCCCCTCGGGCTCCACGTCCAAGCGCTGCCGCCGGGCCTCTCGCAGGAGCCCCGCCAAGAAATCCTCGGCGTACCGCGCCGCATCGCGTCCTCGGGCGATGTCGGGCTTGAACTGGGCCCGGAGCTCGTAACCCCGGCGCTCTCTTTCCGTGGCTTCGCCGAATTCGGCCAGGGCCTCGTCTCCCACCAAAGGATCTCGTCCCTGGCGGTAGAGCAGGGCGGTGGCCACTCCGTCCTTTTCCCCCCCCAGCAGGACTCCTTGGGGGGAGAGCTGATCTCCGGGGCATTTACACAGATAGGTGGTGGCGGTGCCAAAGTCCACCGCCAGCACGTTCCGTCCCGTTCCAGACGCCTCGAAGGGGTGGGTCATGAGGCGCTCCGATCCCTTCGCGCCAGCCCCCGGCGCTTCAAGACCCCCTCAAAGAACACCGGGGCCCGCTCGATGCGGAGGGGGTCTCCGGGAGCCACTTGGCCGAAGGTCTCATAGTGATCCTCCATCCCCTCTTCCCAGTGGGTTGGCAGGTCCTTTTCCCCGGAGATCCCCTGGGATTCCATCTCTCGG
>CALMLW010000078.1 GCA_937868015.1 uncultured Synergistaceae bacterium
AGGGAACTGCCGTTACCCAGGTGGCAGGTAACGATGTTCATGGTGTCGATGGGGCGGTTTAGCATCTCGGCGGCTCGGTGCGCCACGTAGAAGTGACTAGTGCCGTGGAATCCGTAGCGCCGGATGCGAAGGTCTTCGTAGTAGTGATAGGGGATGCCGTAGGTGTAGGCCGTTTCGGGCATGGTCTGGTGGAACGCCGTATCAAAAACCGCCACCTGGGGGACCTTGGGGAGGACTTCCATCATGGCTCGAATGCCCATGAGGTTGGCCGGGTTGTGGAGCGGAGCGAAGGGGGTGCAGTCCTCGATGGCTTTTAGGACCTCGTCGGTGACGATGGCCGACTGGGCAAACTTTTCGCCCCCGTGGACGACCCGATGCCCCACGGCCTTCAGTTCATCCAAGCTCTTCAGAGAACCGTGATCGGGGGCCAGAAGGGCATCTAGGACGAGTTTGATGCCCACCTTGTGGTTGGGAATGTCCACGTCGGTGGTCACTGGGTCCATGCCGCTTTTTACGTGTTTGATCCGAGATCCGGCGATGCCGATGCGCTCCACGAGCCCCTTGCTGAGGACCTCTTCCGTGCTCATGTCGAAAAGCTGGTACTTCAACGAGGAGCTCCCGCAGTTCAAAACCAGTACTTTCACAAACGCCGCCTCCTTGACGTTGGGCTTACCCTCCGCATAAATATATGCGGGGGGGATGGGCGTGGCTGAATCCGTCGTGGGTATCATAGCTGAATACAATCCACTGCACAACGGGCACTTTCATCATCTTGTGCAAGCCCGGGAAGAGTGCGAGGCCAAAGGGGTGGTGGTGGTGCTGTCAAGCCACTTTGTCCAACGCGGAGAGCCCGCCATGGTGGACAAGTGGACCCGCGCTGCCATGGCCTTGGCTTGTGGCGCCGACGTGGTGCTGGAACTCCCCACCGTCTTTTCCTGCCATAATGCGGGGGTTTTCGCCAACGCCGCCGTGGATCTCCTCGCGGCGTTGGGGGGTGTGACCCACGTGGCCTTCGGCATGGAAGAGCCCCAGGGAGATCTGGAGACCCTCGGGACTATCCTCATCGAAGAGCCAAAGGCTTTCAAGTCCTCCCTTCAGCGCTTTCTCCAGGAGGGTTTTTCCTTCGTGGAATCCCGGGCCCGGGCACTGGAAACCTTGGTGCCAGGCAGCGCCTCCCTCCTTC
>CALMLW010000079.1 GCA_937868015.1 uncultured Synergistaceae bacterium
CGACCTGGGGGAGTGGGACGGCCTCCCCTTCGCCACCGTGCGGGCCCGGGATCCCGAGGGCTTCGCGGAGCGGGGCCGTCGTCTGGCGGACTTTCGCCCTCCGGGAGGAGAGAGCTTCCGCGATCTGGCGGCCCGGGTGGCTCCCCATCTGACCCATCTCCTCGCCACCTCTTCGGGCAATCTCCTGATGGTGGCCCATGCGGGGGTCTTTCACGCCATGATCTGCACCCTGCTCAACCTCCCTCTGGAACGCCTCTTTCTCCTGACCCAAAGCTACGGCGGCGTCCACCTTCTGGACGACCTCCGGGGAGAGTGGCGCGTCAAACGGCTCAACTGGAGCCCCGAGCTCTGATCGACCCGCCGGAAGGGTCTTTCTCCGGCCGGAGGAATCGCCGGGCCCCGGCGCCCGCCGCCGAAGGCGCCATGAAACGCCCCCCTCCGGAGGGGATCGCCGACTTTAGAGGATCTTTTTTCGCCCCCCAGCCCTCCGTATGATATAATTCACTGTGGGAGTGGTCGCATTTCCCCTTGGGGGCATAAGATAAGGCCCCCGATGCCTCTCGTCCGCTCCGGAGGGAAGTATAGGAATAAATTCTCAAGACCGCCATCCCCCCGGCAAAGAGGTCCCCGTCGCTTTGGCGGGGGCTTCCCCGGTGGGTTTCAGAGGAGGTGCCCCTGTGGACAAGCTCCAAAATGACTTCCCGCCGCCGGAAAACCCGTTTTCGCCAGGAGCTCTGAAGCGCATTGCCCTGGCCACTGTGGGAGCGTGCTTTTTTCTTATCGTGGTGCCCCTTTCTCTTTCCGCCCTAGTGGGGGCCCTCCGGCAGGGGTTGGGTCCCCTGGCGGAGCACGTGGAAAAGGGCACGGGAGGAGTGGCGCTCCTCGTGGGGGCCTTTCTCCTCCTTTGGGCCCTGATCTTCCAGATCACCGAAGGGGGTTCCTTCCTCCCCATCCTCCCTCCCCGCCGCCTGATCACCACCGGCCCCTACCGCTACTGCCGCAACCCCCTCCTGCTGGGGTTGAGCTGCTACTACGGCGGCTTCGGGGTCTTGGGGTATAGCTTCGTCACGGGCCTCCTGGCGACCCTCGCCGCCCTGGCCCTTCTCTCCCTCTACATAAAAGGCGTCGAAGAGCCCCGCATGGAGCGCGCCTTCGGGGACGAATACCGACGCTACCGGGCCGCCACGCCCTTTCTGATACCCCAATTCTCCCGGGCCTTCGAAGACCCTCCCCGGGACTCCTGACCCCCTTTGTCCCCGAAGTACCGCCGCCGATCACCACAAGGGCCCCCTTCTCGTCAGAGAACGGAGACCCTTGCGATCTGCCCTCGGAGGAAAATCCACCCCAAGGCGTTGCCGACTTTCGCACAAAAAAACCCTGAGTCCTTTCCATCACTAGCTTTCTACAAAGAGTTAGGCACCACGAGATGTTCTCCTCCTCCGGGAGAAAGCTCACCATCGTAGCCCCCATTCTGCGGCAAAGCCGGCTGGAAGATGCGCACCTCCCGGCAAAAGAAAGCGACCGTCGGGGAAAACCCACCCCAAGGCGTTGCCTGAGGTCGTCCAGAGGGGAACGCCCCGAGCCGGGGTCAGAAAAAGATCACCGTGGCGTAGCTCGTCCCCGGCGCCTCGGGAGGCTCCCCAAAGGAGGCCGCCGTGGCGTGATCTCGCACCACTCCTCGCCGGGCCCCCAGCTCCTCCAGGAGCGCCAGAAAGAGCGCCCCCCCTCGGGGAGAGTCCAGATCCAATCCCCGGAGCTCCTTCCACCGGAGCTGCGCCAGGACCGGCAAGGTGCGGCGATCCTGGCGCAGCGCTTCGGCGGAACTTTTTCCGTGGGAAAGGTCCATGCTGAGGATCACCAGGCCTCCGGCCCCCACGAGGGGCATGAGGCTTTTCCGCAGTGCCAGGAGCTCCAGATCGGAGACGGAGCTCCGCACCACCAGGGGAAGCA
>CALMLW010000080.1 GCA_937868015.1 uncultured Synergistaceae bacterium
CCCCTTTTTTGCGCCTCGTCGGCTTCTTTTTCGAATCCTTCGCCGAAGGGCCTCCTTCCGGAGCCTCCGTCGAAAGGGGGCGTTTCAGGGCCTCTACCGAAGACTTTACCTCTGGAAAGGACTCCGCGACGACCGCCGGGGGGACTTCCGGGAATCCCTCCCCCCGATCGCCCATCGGGAGGCCTTCCGGGGCCCGGGGCACCTCGGGAGCTTCCGAGATCCCTTCCCCTTTTTTGCGCCTCGTCGGCTTCTTTTTCGAATCCTTCGCCGAAGGGCCTCCCCCTGGGACGTCAACCGGGGCCTTCTCTTCCGGAGCCTCGGCCGACGCTTTTCCCGTCGTGGCCCCACCTTTTGTCTTCTTTTTGGCAAACTTGGGGGAGTCCTTTGGCTCGGATGCCGCACGCCGGGGTTCTTCCGGAGCCGGGGAGGGCGGGACGGGCTCCGGCCCTACTCCTTTCGCCACTGGCGCCAGGGACCGAGGGGCCTTCGTTGCCCCGGCGGCCCTACGAAGCGGCGCGTCAGGAAGCGGCGTCCCCTCCGCCGCCAATGGGGCCTCTTTTCCTCTAGGTTTTTTCACGCTGAAGTTCCCCCCCCTTTCACTTTGAGCCGACGCTCCAATTCCGTAAGCCGGCGCATGTCGGTGCCATCCGCCTCGTTGCCCCGGAAGCGTTGCTTCAGCTCCATGACCTCCCGGAGCCACAGGCGCCGCTCCAGGGTGTCTCGTACCACCTGCCAAGGATGGTCCACCCCTTGGAGGGCGGCACACTGAGCCCCTCCCTGGGCCAGTAAAGCCAAGGGCTTTAGGTCCCCCATCCTGTGCCACCGATCCTCCAACTCCTCCGGCAAGTCCCCCTGGAGAAGCCCCGCCGCCACGTGGCGGGCCACCTCTGAGGCCAGCAGGGGAAGGACCGCCTCCGGGCTCGCCGCTCGGCGAAGATCTCCGTCGGTCCACAACAAATATACCAGCGCCCCTTCCATGGGATCGAGCTCCCCTTCTTTTTTCTCGGGAACTTCCCCCCGGTCTCGCCCCCGTAGGGAGGGCCCCCTTTCGGGGTTTCCCCGTTCTTGGCGGCTCTCCGCCAGGTGCCGCAAGACTTCATGGGCATCCACGCGAAACGCCGCCGCCAGCAGAGGGACATGGGGAGCCACCTCCACCGGAGAGAGAGGAGCCAGGGCCGCCTCGATTTCCTTGAGGGCCGTCCCTCGCAGGGCGGGGTCCTCCAGATGCCTTCGGCGCAACGCCAGGTGACACGCCACCAGCGGCAGGGCGTTTTCCAAGGCCCGGGAAAAGATCACCGCACCTCCTTCCGCCGACAGGAGGTCATCGGGATCCTTCCCCTCGGGAAGCATCACCACCCGCACGTCCAACCCCCGGTGCGCCAGGACGTACATCCCCCGTAGCGCCGCCTCTTGCCCCGCGCTGTCGCTATCGTAGCAGATGAAACATCGGGGAGCGAAGCGGAGCAGAAGCTCGGCCTGTTCCTCCGTGAGCGCCGTGCCTAGGGAGGCCACGGCCTCAGGGAAGCCCGCCCCCTGGAGGCGCAGTGCGTCCATGTAGCCCTCCACCAGGACGGAACGTCCCTTTTCTCGTATGGCACGCTTCGCTACGGAAAGCAAATAGAGCGTCTCTCTCTTGCGGAAAAGCTCTCCCTCGGGGCTGTTGACGTACTTGGCCCCTTCTCCGTCCACCAGGCGTCCCCCGAAGGCCACGAGGCGCCCCGATACATCGCGGATGGGAAAGGTGATCCGCCCTCGAAATCGGTCGTAGGTCCCCCGCTCCCCCGACACCAGAAGTCCCGCCCGTTCCGCCTCTCGCGGCTCCACCCCTCGATCCCGCAGCCTCTTCCCCAGGGCATCCCAAGACGGAAGGGCCCATCCCAAACCAAAGGTGTCCCAGGCTTCTCGGGAAAGTTGGCGCCGTTTCAGGTAGTTTCGCGGTCCCTCCCCCCCCGCTCCCCGGAGGTTTTCCAGGAAAAACTCCTGGGCCACCGCCAGGGCGTCCCCTCCCCGGGGCCCTTTCCCGGAGCGCTCCGGAAGGGACACCCCCGCTCGCTGGGCCAAGAGCCGTCGGGCCTCGGCAAAATCCACCCCCTCCTGGGCCATGAAGAAAGAAAAAACGTCTCCTCCGGCGCCGCAACCGAAACAATGGTAGCTCTGCCGCTCCGGGGACACGTAAAAAGAGGGGGTTTTCTCGCTGTGGAAGGGGCAAAGACCTTGATACTGCCGCCCCACCCTCCGAAGCACCACGTAATCCCCCACCAACTCCACGATGTCAAGCCGCTCCTTGATCTGCCGGACGACATCCATATCCATGGGGGATCTTCGCTCCTCTCGTCGCTCCTAGGCCACCCATCTTGAGGGAAAAGTCCAGCACAGAACGGGGGAAAGGTCCGCACCCCTTCCCCCGTTCCTCGCTTCGCCGCACGCGCCCCCAGGTGCATCACGACGGGCCTGAGGTTTCACCGTTCCGGAAGACCTTTCCGTCCCGTTCCCTTTTCAGGAGGGGCGGATTGCTCCGGGGTTTTTGCTTTATTCTTTAAGAGAACAGCGGGGCCAACACCAGGGCCACCACGGACATCAGTTTGATGAGGATATTCAGGCTAGGGCCTGCGGTGTCCTTGAAGGGGTCTCCCACGGTGTCTCCCGTCACGGCGGCGGAGTGGGCCGGGGATCGTTTACCGCCAAGGTTTCCTTCTTCGATGAACTTTTTCGCATTATCCCAGGCGCCCCCCGCATTGGCCATGAAGATGGCCAACATGACCCCCGTGATGATGGATCCCGCCAGGAGCCCCCCTAGGGCGTGAGCCCCCAGGCCCAAACCCACCACCACGGGGGCCAGCACGGCCAACAGGCCGGGGATTACCATCTCTCGCAGGGCCGCCCCGGTGGAGATGTCCACACATCGCTCGTACTCCGGCCGGGCCGTGCCCTCCATGATGCCCGGAATGGTCCGGAACTGGCGCCGCACCTCGTCGATCATGGCCTTGGCGGCCCGCCCCACGGCCTGAATGGCCAAGGCGGAGAACAGGAAGGGAAGCATACCGCCGATGAAGAGCCCCACCATGACGTGGGGATCTTTGAGGTCGATGGCGTTGAGCTTCACTGCGGCGGCGTAGGCCACAAAAAGCGCTAGGGCCGTGAGGGCCGCCGATCCGATGGCCAGCCCCTTGCCGATGGCGGCGGTGGTGTTGCCCACGGAATCCAGCTTGTCGGTGATCTTGCGCACCTCCGGCGGCAGGTGGCTCATCTCGGCGATGCCCCCGGCGTTGTCCGCGATGGGACCATAGGCGTCCACGGAGAGGGTCATCCCCGTGGTGGCAAGCATCCCCACGGCCGCCACGGCGATGCCGAAGATGCCGCCAAACTGGTATCCCAGAAGGGTGGCGCCGCAGATGAGCAACACGGGGATCGCCGTGGACTTCATGCCCACCCCGATGCCCGACAGTATATTCGTGGCGGCCCCGGTGGTGGATGCGTTGGCAATTTCTTTCACCGAAGAGAAGCTCGAGGAGGTATAGACCTCGGTGATGTACCCGATGAGCACTCCGGACACGACCCCGCCCATGACGGCGTAAAATAGGGTCACGTCGCCGTCAAAGACGTTTATGGTAAGGAAATAGGTCCCCACGATCATGAAAAATCCCGTGCTAATGATGCCCATTCGCAGGGCCAGCTGAGGGTCTCCTCCCTCTTTCACCTTGACGAAGAACGTCCCCAGCAACGAGGCCAGGATGCCCAGGGCGGAAAGGAGAAGAGAATAGGCGATGCCCTTGGTCCCCGCCACGGTGAGCCCCACCGCCATGGCGGCGATGACGGCGTTGACGTAGGATTCGAAGAGATCCGCCCCCATGCCCGCGATGTCTCCCACGTTGTCTCCCACGTTGTCCGCGATGACCGCCGGGTTCCGGGGGTCATCTTCGGGAATCCCCGCCTCCACCTTGCCCACCAGGTCCGCCCCCACGTCCGCCGCCTTGGTGTAAATCCCGCCGCCCACGCGGGCGAAGAGGGCGATGGAGCTGGCGCCGAAGCCGAAGCCCGTGATGATGTTGGGGTCAGGGAAGAGGTAGTAGGTCACCACGATGCCCAGGAGTCCCACCCCCACCACCGTCATGCCCATGACGGTGCCACCGGTGAAGGCCACCCGCAAGGCGGGGTTCATGCCTTGGATGGCGGAAAAAGCCGTCTTCGCGTTGGCCTTGGTGGCCACTTTCATGCCCACGAACCCCGAAAGAGCGCTGCAAAGGGCCCCGAACACAAAAGACACCGCCGAGGCCACCCCAATTTGCCAGAAAAGCAACACTCCCACCACGGCCACGAAGGGAGCCAGCCAGCGGTATTCCCGGAACAAAAAGGCCATGGCACCGCTCTGAATGATGGACGACAGCTCCCTCACCTTTTCGTGCCCCACTTCCACCGCATTGATACGTCCTGCGGCGAATACCGCGTACGCCAAGGCGAGAATGCTGGCCCCCGCTGTGATGCCCATGATCTCCATACCCATCCGCACACAACCTCCTCAGGCAAAAAGCCGAAATAGGGCGCCCACGCCCCCCGAACCCCTTTCATTATAGGCGCTTCAGACCTTTGAGACAACGGGGCAACGGTTCTCCTGGGGCAGCGCCCCAGTCCTTAAGGGGAAAAAAGGCTACAAAACTGCCTTCCACCTCCCCTTTCCCGCCCGTTCCCCCAAAACCCCCCAGAGGAGGTCGCATTCGCTGTGGACGTACCAAGGGCAAGCGGTTTTTTCCATCAGCAGCTCTATCACCATCATCCCCGACGGTAGGATATCCGCCCGGGCTTCGGGCATTCCCCGAACCCGGCGCCGACCCTCCAGGGACAGCCCCGTCAGGCGCCTTCGCAACGATCGCAGCTCTTCCAGGGAAATTATCCGGCCATGTATCGCCGCAGGGCGATAGGATCCCACCGCTACTTCCCCCAGGATCATCGCCACCGTGGAGGAAGTTCCCCCCACTCCCACCAGGGGTGACAGGTCATTCCACAGGGCCCCCTCCAACACGGCCCCCACGTGGGACCGCAGAAGCCCTTCGTCTTCGGCGAATTGCCCCGTCATGCGCACGGCCCCCAGGGGAAAAGACTCTCCCTTCCCCTCCGAGCACACCTCCAGGCTGCCTCCCCCCAGGTCGAACACCCCTCGGGCCTCGGGAAGGGCCATGCGGGCCCCCAGGAAAGCGTAGTGTCCCTCCTCGCTCCCGGAGAGGATCCTAAAAGGGCCTCCGGCGGCGGCCTCCAGGGCCTTCAGCACCTCGGAGGCATGACAGGCGTCTCTAAGGGATTCCGTGGCAAAACAGACCCTTCGGTCCCCGGAAACCCCCCACCGATCCAATAGTCGTCGGGCCTCCCGCACCTCCGACGCCGTGCGCTCGACGGCCTCAGGGAGCAACGCCCTCCCCCTCTTTGCATCCCACCCCTGGGTCAGGCGCGTGATCTCTGATGACGAGGCCGCGTACCGTAAAACTCCGTCCCGGCGCTCCACCACCAGCGTCCGTACGGAGTTAGACCCCACATCAAGGGCCCCGAACCTCTCCCCGGAAAGCTCATCCATCGTTTTCGCCCCTCCCCGCGATACATCCCTGCGGAGCATCGCATCGGAGCCGGGGAAATTTTTCCGCCAACCAGGAGGCTCCGGGGTGGTCGGGCCAGACCATCCAACTGGCCAACTGGAGGTGGAGGCACTTCACCCTCGGCGTCTCGGTGGGGACGATCCCCCCCGGCCCCGTGCCCTCAAGGGCCCGCCAGAAGCCCGGGCGACGGCGATACAAAAACCGCATCGTCGAAGGGCTTAAGCACGCCAAGCGCCACCGGGCGTGACGCCGGGCGTACTCCCTCCATTCCTTAGCCCAGGGCTTGAGGTGGTCTTCCAGACTCCGCACCCCCCCCCGTTCTTCCTCCCGGGCACAGGCCTCCCGCAGAAAGGGGCATACCAACCACCAATTGGTGGGAAAGGGTCTTCCCCGGCGCAGAGGGGCGCACCCTATCACCTGCGGCACGCCGAAGGCACAGCGACAGGAGATCCCTAAGACGAGATCCCCATCGAAACCCTCTCCTCCCAGAAGGCGAAGGGCCTCCCCGTCTCCTTCCCTCCAGGGGCCAAAAAAAGGCCGGAAGAGCCCCCAGCGGTGAAAGTTCTCCGGAGTCATCGCGCCACCTTCGGTCCCTCGCCCTGGCAAAAAAGACCCCGCCCCCGCCAGTGCCCCCCGCCCCCAAGCTCCGACGATCAGAGGGCTATGGCCAGACTTTTTCATCCCCGAGTCGTGCGATGCTTCCCGCCACCCTTTCCCTTCATCTTATTGTTAAGCTCTGCATGTTTTTCGTCGCTCACTTTAAGGAAAGAGGTGAGTCGTTTTTCGAAGTCCTCCGGCGAAGAGCGCGGCGCCGGGCGGCTTTCCCGAGGTTTTAGGGCCTTTATGGAAAGGTCTATGCGCCCTCGCTCGTCGATCTTTATCACCCGGGCGGTGATGACCTGCCCCAGCTCCAGCACGTCCTCGACCTTCTTGATGAAGCTGTGGGAGAGCTCGGAGATGTGAATCATCGCCTTCTGTCCCGTCGAGGTAAGCCTCACAAAAGCCCCATAGGGGGCGATGTGCTCCACTGTTCCCGTGACATCGTCTCCCACCTTCACCGGAACAACAGAAGTTTCTCGTTCTTCTACCATGCGCGCTTCAGCCTCCAACCCAAGATGGGCGCCCCCCAGGGCGCCGGTGATGCCCCTTCATCGCGTCTTCGCCTCAGGTTAACTGCGCGCCGAGAAACCACCCCCACCCCGA
This sequence comes from uncultured Synergistaceae bacterium, assembly GCA_937868015.1. Classification (GTDB taxonomy): domain Bacteria; phylum Synergistota; class Synergistia; order Synergistales; family Aminiphilaceae; genus CALMLW01. Next base: position 6,786 of record CALMLW010000080.1, read on the forward strand.
TCTTTTTTGATCCACTGCCAGGCAAGTCCCTGGCCGCTCCCCTGAAAACGCCGCACTAGCACCAAAAGCCCCCCCATCGGCACGCCCCCCTCGGGGCGCAGCCATAGGAGCAATTCCCCGCTACCCTTGTCTAGGACGCTACGCTGTACCGACTTTTGTACCACCGCCTCGAAGATGGCCAACACGGCCCCGTCCACCGGCAGCTTCCTTCCTCGAAGGAAGCGCGCTCCGTTGCGCCGACGCTGGGGGATGCGATCCAGAAGGGTTTTGCTCCCCCGGCGCACCGTCCAAGGATTCCAAGTTTCCCACGCCGCCCGGCGCACCCCCTCCGAGGGAACCAAAAGGGGCACCCCCACCACCGAAGGGGAGAAGGGTCCCACCTTCTCGCCGTGCACGGGCACCGAACCTCCCAAAGGAACGCCAAAAACCTCGCCGCCGCGCCCGGAGCCTTTTCCGTAGGCCCGGGCCCCCAGGACCCGGACCTCCCGATCCAGGGTATGCCACACGAGGGCCCTGCGGGGCATGGCATGAATGAATTCCCTCCTCTCCGGAGGGAAAAAGGATCCCCGTACCTGGGCCCGACCGAAGAAAAGGCGTTTTAACACCTCCCGCACCCGATCCAGCGTCTCTCCCACTACCCCCGGGCCTCCTCGTCGATGGCCTGAAGGGCCTTGACAATGCGCCCAAAGGGCTCTTTCACGTCCATGGTCTCCGCCGCCCTCCCCAGAAGGGCCACCAGATCCCCCACCCGGGGGAGGTCCTCCCGGGTCACATCCAGACGAAGAGGAGCCGCCAGCTCGGAAAGCTGCACGAGAAAGGTCGTTTCGTCGCCAAAGGGGCGCACCTCGCCAGCGAAATCCAAAGGATCATGGGAACTTTCCTGCAGGAGCACCGCCGGGACGCCCCCGAGAGATCGCAGAGGTCTCAGCAGCTCCCTGGCGGAGCAGATCCAAAGTCCCGGAGGAAACTCCACCGCCGCCAGGAGGTTGGTGAGGATGATCTCCTCCCGGAGGTAGACCTCCAGCGCCCCCCCGTAAAGCACACGCTCTAGCCGGGAAGGAGAGATGGGGTCGGAGTAGCGAAAGTCTTTGGGGATCCCCCGAAAATCCGTCACCAGGGCGGCCCCCCGGAAAACATCCCGGGCGTCGTCCACCCAGAGATAGCCCAAAGAATCCCCTCGCCCCCCCCCGGAAGACCGATCCGTCTTTTTTGATCCCAGGCCGCTCATGCGTAAAAGTCCAATCCCTTCCGGGAGGGGGACGCCTTGGAGCCCTCCTCAGGATCCTCCTCGATTTCTTCCGGTGAAGGGCCCGTCGGGGATCTCTTTCGGCGACGCCGCTCCCCCGTGGATTCTTCTCGGCGGCCCGTCACCCGGTTTTCCGCCCCCGCCTCTTGCCCCTCCTGGACTCGCTGGTCCCGCGCCTGGGACTCCTGCGCCATTTCTCCCTGCTGGGCCGCCTGGGCCGCCGCCGCCGCCGGATCCCGGGGCTGTTGGGTGGCGTTTTGCTCCGCCCGCCACACGGAAAGCTGCATTTCCACGGGGCGAATCATGCCCCTCCCCCCTTTTATCTATACCCCCCGTCTACTGGAAGGGGCGCGGCTTTACTTCTCCGTCGATGTACATGAAAGAGATGAAGTCCATCTTGTCTCGCACCAGATAGGTGACCCCCCGAATCGTCACCGCCACCCCCGGGTAGACGCTCCGGTGAACCGACACCCGCCCCTCGGTGCGATTCCGATCCATGTCAACCTCGAGCGCGGCGAGCTTGTCCTTGATGACGCCCAGCTGGGCCTGGAGCTGGAACTGGGCCCGGGTCAACTTGAGGAGGACTTCCCGTTTCTGGTCGTCCAGCCTCCCCAGGGCCTCGATTTTTTTCAGATATCCGACGTTGGAGACGATCTCCCCCAGCTTGCCCTCCAGCTCCTTCTGATTCTGTTGGAGTTGGCTCTTTTCCTCCAAGATCTCCGGGGGAATTCCCACCACCACTTCGGTCCTGGTGCCCATTTCGTTTCCCAGGACTTCGCACCGGATCTCGCACCCCGCTTGGATCTTTCCCCCTACGATGATGCCCTTTTTCCCCGTGATGGTGTTCACCGTGCCCCGGGCTCCCACGTCGCTGTGCATGATGACGTCGGCCACCACCAGATCTCGGCCGCAACGAACCCAGGCCTGGTCGACATAGGTCGCCGAGAGGTTCCCTTTCACCTGCACCCGGGCCTTCCCCATGCCCCGGAGCCCTCCCCGCACGACCATGTCCCCTTCGCAGGCCACCGTGGCGCCTTCCACCACGCCCCCCACGGTGATGCCCCCTCCGGCGGACACCTCAAAGCCCTCGCGGATGGTCCCTTTGACCACCACATCCCCCACGAACTGGATGTTTCCCGTACCGTAGTCCACGTCCCCGGACACCTCGAAGACCGGCAGCACGCAGACCCGGTTGTCCTTTATCTTCACGCAACCGTCGATGACGGAAAAAAGGTGAAGCCCATCGTCGGAGATGACGGTGTTCGTGCCTGCGGGGATGTTTTTGTCCTTGGCCAGGCGGGCCTTGAGCGTCTTACCAAAGACGCTCGTGCCGTCCTGGGAGATCACGGCGGGCTTTTTTTCTAAAAGCTCCTGCCCCTTGATCACGTTCACCACCGTACCCAGGTCTTTCATGTCCACCCGGGAGTCGTCGACGGCCTTGGGGCGCGCGGGCTCCAGGTCCACCTTGAAGATGAACTCCGCATCCTTGCCGTCCACAGGAGCCACTCCCCGGGCCACCCCGACCCACTCCCCGGCCCGCCGATCTTCGATGGTCTTCCGAAGGGCCCCTTCGTCTATCCCGAAAGAAACCCCCTTACGCCCCATCTCGGCCTTACAGGCCTCCACCGTGGGCCAAGGCTTTCCCAGGGGCTCTGTGATGCGGAGCTCCGCCTTCAACCCGTCGTCACTCGGTCTCACTTCTATCATGGCGGGACGGTCGAGGTCGTCGCGACGATCGGCGATGCGCACGGGGTCCTGGGGCTTTTCGTTCACCGCCCGCAGCACCGCTTCGGCGTCATAGTCCTGAATGTCTCGGGAGCGGATGTATGCGAGGACCTCCGCGAGTACCACTTCCTTAGCGGTCCCTTCCACCGCGAGGAAGACCCCTTCCGGTTTGACCACCAGACGGAACGGCCGATTACTTCGCATACCTACGCCTCCTTTTCGCGCGCGACACGAAAGATTTCCCTCTTCCGCAAAGCCCTCCGAAACCCCGAGGTCAAAGAAAGGCTAGATCGTTCCCTCTTTACGGAGCTCGAAACTAAGGCCACGGCGCGGACCCCTCCTAGCGGAGCAAGGCCCGCAGGGTGGCGATGGATTTTCCGTGGATCTGAGACACCCGGGACTCCGTGATCCCCAGAACCAAGCCAATTTCTTTCAGCGTCAGCCCGTCCCCGTAATAGAGTGAAAGCACTAACTGTTCCCGCTCTTCCAGAGATCGCACCATGGCCATTACCCGGTCCACGTCCTCCCGGTGCTCCACCACTTCGCTGGGCAAGGGGGCATCGTCCGCCAACATGGCGCTACGGTCCAGCTCCCCATCGTCGAAGGGCACCGTTTCGTCCAGGGACGCCATGTAGCTCCTCCCCGCCACTTCCAGGATCTCCCGGAAGGCCCCTTCGTCCACTCCCATCTCCGCCATGAGGGCCCGGTCGTCCACGCGACGCCCGGCGGTGGCAAACTTCTCCAGGGCTCTCTCCAAGCGCTGGAGCTTTTCCCTCCCCGTACGAGAGATCCAATCGTACTTACGCAGCTCGTCCAAAATCGCCCCTCGGATGCGGGGTACGGCAAAGGTCTGAAAGGAAAAACCCCTCTCGGGTTCGAAGCGCTCCATGGCGTCCAGCAACCCAAAGACCCCGAAGCTCAAGATGTCCTCGAAGTCCAGCCCTGGGGGGGGCGTCACTCCCATTCGGGAAGCCACATAGCGCACCAGAGGGAGGTAGCGGGTCACCAGGGTATCCCGCAGAGAAGCCCCTCGCTTATCTCGATACTCCTGCCACATAAGCCTCTCGGAATCCTGGATCACGTCACACCTCCTCATTTCAGGAGAAAATATACCATGGCAAAGGCCACCACGGCCATGGCCGCCACCAACACCCCCCCCTCCAGGAGGAGACGCAGGTCGTTTCGCCCGATGGAAAAGACGGGCGCTCGCCTAGGCACGTGGAGGCGCACCCGGTAAGGAGGAGGGATCTTCATCACACCGATCACGTCATCGGCGATGTCGAGGCGCACGAGATAATCCCCCGAAGGCAACAGAGCAATCCGGGATATGGGAAAGGCGGGCACCCGCCCCGTGCGGGCGCACAGGCGCCCCACGTACCTACCGAATCCCGCCACCCTGTCAAAATCGACTTCCACCATGTCGCCCAGCTTCAGCAGGCTAGCCGGTCTCCCCTGTACAGGATCAATGACGGGGGCGCAATAGATCTGCAAAGACGCGCCATCTTCCTCCGTCAGCGGGTCCTTGGGAGGGGGATCTCCCTCTTTCTTCTCTGGAGGGAAGATCTCCTCGAAGCGCCCCCGCTGGAAGCGCTCCGCCCGAACTTCTACCATAAAATCAACATGAAAGGCATCGGCCAACCCCTCCCGGAAGCGCGAGGCAAAGCCGTCCAGCTTTTCAGGCGAGGAAAAGAGGATGTTCAGCTCCGTGGGGCCCGTCAAGGGGGCGATGACCTGGTCTATTTTTCTTAAAAGAATCCGGTCTGGGGTAGAGGCCACGGCCAAAAGGGCCGATCGCACCGCCTCCCACCCCGCATCCACGGAAAAACTTTGCGGTAAATCCTGCCCCCCCACCCAGATGATCCGGTCCCGCACGGTCCCCGACCGTCCCTCGGCCACCAGGCAAAAGGCTCCCGCCGCCGTGCCTCGCTTCCGGCTAAAAAAGCGGCCCTTGATCGCCAAGTGGGTGGGCGCCAAAGATCCCAAGACCTGCCGGGCCTGGGCATCCTCCAATCCCAAGGTGGCTACGGCCCCCTCGATCTCCTCCCGGGTGCAGTGCAACAACGACATGAGCTCTTCCATGGAGGGGGGGAGAGCTCTCCCGTCCTCTGCTCCCTCTCCTTGAGAAGAGGGCCCTTCCGGGGGAGAAAGATCAAGGGGGTGGGGCGCCACGTCCCCTTCCCGAGGGGAGGTCTCTTCAGCGTAGGTCATGCTCTCCTCCGGGCCCCCGACTAGAGCTCCTTGACTCCCACGCCCAGCACCTTTACGGAAAGATTCCACAAGGGAACGTTAAATTCGATGCTCCGCCCCTTGTTTCCCCCCGTGTCCTCGGCCACCAGGGGGACGTTGAAATGGGCCAACCACCTCTTGGTGGCCTCGATGTTCCGGGCCCCCACCGCGAGAAGGCCGCTGTCTTTCCCGGGGATATTAAACATTTGAGCCCCTCCGGCGATCTTGGCCTGGAGGTTTGACGGTAGCGCCCCCAGGGCCGAAAGTTCCTGCAGGAGGCGGGGAACAGCCGTATCGGCAAATTTGCCAGGCTTGAGCACGGCCCCCGCATCGCGGCTATCGGGGAGCATGATGTGGGCCATGCCCGCCACCTTGTTCCGGGGATCGTAAATCACCACCCCGATGCAGGATCCCAACCCCAGGGTGACGAGGAGTGAAGGCACCTTGACTGCCACGAGGTCGGCCATGCCGACGTGGATCGTCTGGGCCACGGTCACACCCCCAATTTCTGCAGGAGCGTTTCCAGAGAGCCGGGATCGGGTACCATGATGACGTTGCCATTCACTTCACATTCCACATCCTTCACCTGGAGAGAGGTCTTTACCAGAAGGGCCGTGTCCCCGATCACCCCGAAGATGGACGCCACGATATCCATGACGGAGCCCAGCATGTCGTGGGCCACCGCCGGCACCGAGGCAGGCATAACGTACCCCGTCAACATGGATATGGCGTTGAGAAAAGCCCCCAGGATAATGTTTCCCACCTCTCCCAGGGCGCTGTCGCGCATCTGGATCTGCAGCTCCGGATCCAAGGTGCTTATGTCCATGGCTATGAGGAGATTCGCCAACTCCTGGCCCGCCCCTTCGTCGATGACAAAGATCAGATTGCAGGGAAAATCCCCCTCGGCCCTGATCAGCACGGCGCACACCGGAGTCTCGGGAGAGCCGTACCTTCCCGCCAACTCGTAGATGGGGATAAGATCCGCCTCGGGCACCCCCATATCCACGGCTCGCCCCAAAAGCTGCGACAGGGCCGTAGCGGCGTTTCCCGTCCCGATGTTACCCACCTCGCGGACGGCATCCAGCTGAAGATTGGAAAAATCTCCCCACTCCATCTCCGATACGCTCCTCACCGGGAGTGGAGAGAGGCCACATCCAGGATGAGCGCCACGTTTCCGTCTCCCAGAATTGTCGCCCCCGCAATGCCCCGCACCTTGGCCAAGAGCTTGCCCAGGGGCTTGATGACGATTTCCTGCTGCCCCACCAGCTCGTCCACGATGAATCCCAGGCGGCTCCGACCGCTGCGTACCACCACCACGGGATACTCCCCCGCATCCCCGCGCTCCACGGAGGTGCCCAACACCGTTCCCAGATCTCGCAGGGAGAGGATTTCGCCCCGCACGTTGGTCACGGGGGTACCGTGGACATATTTTATGTCCTCTTTTCTCACCAGGAGCGTCTCCTCCACGTTCTCCAGGGAAATGGCATAGGTCTCTTCCCCCACGCGAATGAGCAAAGCCAGTACGATGGCCAGAGTGAGGGGGAGGCGGATCAGGACCCGTGTACCCTCTCCCACCCGGGATTCCACCAGGAACTGGCCGTTGAGGGATTCCACCTTGCTTTTCACTGCGTCCATGCCCACGCCCCGTCCCGAGAGGTCCGTCACCACCGATGCGGTGCTGAACCCCGGGAGAAAGGTGAGGCGAATGGCCTCCTCGTCGGTAAGGCCTTGGGCCTCTTCCCGAGTCATGATGCCCTTTTCCACCGCCTTGGCCCGGATCTTGGCCGGGTCGATCCCCTTGCCATCATCCCGGACTTCGATGATGACTCCGTTCCCCTCCTGGTAGGCGGCGATATGGATCGTCCCTTCCTTGGGTTTGCCGATCTTGACTCGATCTCCCGGGGCCTCGATGCCGTGGTCCAGGGAATTCCGGATCAGATGCACCATGGGGTCGCCAATCTCGTCGATGACGTTGCGGTCCAGCTCCGTCTCCTTGCCGTCGATGGCGAGGCGTACCTCCTTGCCCATACCCTTGCTCAGGTCTCGCACGAGCCGGGGAAACTTGTCGAAGACGAAAGACACGGGGACCATGCGAAGCTTGGTCACCAGCTCCTGGATTTCACCGGAAATCCTCCCCAACTGGGAGAGGGGCTCTTCGAAGGCCTTCAGCCGAGCCTCCATGGCCAGCCGTTCGATGCGGGCCCGGCCTATGACCAGCTCCCCCACCAGGTTCATGAGTTTGTCCAAACGGCCGATGTCCACCCGCACCGTGCGCCCCGTGCGCTTCATGGCGTCCACCGCCTGACTCTTCGCTCCCTTTCCTCCCACGGCAGGGCCGGGGACTGGCTCCTCTTCTCCCCCGGGCTCCTCCCCGTTGTCAGGGGCGATCTTTGTCTCATAGGAGGCATCGGCGGAAAGATCTTCGGCGGCGCCGGAGGATCCCCCAGGGGCCTTCGCCCGTTCCGGGGAAGCTTTGCCATCGAGGGCCGGGAAAAAGGCTTCCAGGGTCACGTCGCGGATCTCGCTGATGCGCCCCACGGCGTCGCGGATCTTCTCCGGAGTCTCGTGGCTCGACAAAAACACCACAAAGGGCTTCTGGAAGGGGTCTTTTTCCAGATCCTCCACAGCGGGGATCGTCTTGATGACGTCGCCCAGCTCCCCCGCCCGGGAGACCACCATGTAGGCCCGGGCGGCCTTCAGGGCGCAGGCGGGGTCCAAGGAAACCCGCAATTGGTAGGTGCCCATCCCCTGCTCCCGGGCCTCCGCAAACCAATCCCGCTCCTGATCGGTGAAGGGTATCTGGACCTCCGCCTCGCTCTGGGGCTTTTCCTTCATATCCTTCGTCCCCCCCTTGACACGGCCGTGAAGTGTCTTTACCAGCGGCGCAATGTCCAGAGCGCCATCGGAGGCGCCGCCGCGGACCAGGTCGAGCCCCGCCGTCAGACGATCCAGGCAGGAGAAGAGCACGCTGATGTCCTCTTCTTCCAGGGTATAGGCCCCCTTACGCACCAGGTCCAACATGTCCTCCATGGCGTGCGTCAGATGGGTCATCTGCTCAAAGCCCATGGTGGCCGACATGCCCTTCAACGTGTGCGCCACCCGAAAGATCTCGTTGATGGTCCCGTCGTCTCCGGAGCCGCTTTCCAGCGCCAAGAGCAGCTCGTTCAGGCTCTGCAGCTGCTCCGAGGTTTCGTCGATAAAAGCCCCCAGATACTGGTTCATGTCCACGCCTGTCACGGTCATCGACCCCCCGTCTTTCTTCGTTCCAGAGGCACGCTCACTCCTCCACCAAATTTACCAGAGCCCGCGCCATTTCGTACAGAGGAACTTGACGATCCACCAAACCCGCTTCGAAAACCACCCGAGGCATGCCGTACACCACACAGGTCTCCGGCGCTTCGGAAATAATCGTGGCCCCTTGGGCCCTGAGGACCCGAGCCCCTTCGGTGCCGTCTTTTCCCATGCCCGTGAGGATCGCCCCCACCACGGCACCGCCAAAAACCTTTGCCGCACTGCGGAAGAGGGGATCCGCCGCCGGGCGGACGGAGTTCTCCGGAGGAGCGTCGGAGAGGCGACAGACGCCGTATTTCCCCCCCTCTTCGATCACCAGGTGCCGCCCTCCCCGAGCGACCACCGCCAACCCCGGACGGAGGGGAAGACCGTCGTCCCCCTCCACCACCGCCAGGGCCGAAAGGTCGTTCATCCGGGCAGCAAAGGACGCGGTGAACCCCTCCGGCATGTGCTGCACCACCACCACGGGCACGGAAAGCCTGGCGGGGAGGGCGGGCAAGATCTCCTGGAGCGCTCGGGGGCCCCCTGTGGAGGCCGCCATTACCAGGACCCGAGGCTTGGTACCCGGTGAGAGGCGAAGGAAACGCCCTACCGTTCCCGGGGCCTCCACGGGACGCACCCTGTCGGAAAGGGGCTTGGGCCCCCCTTGGGGCGCCAGGTGAGACAGGTCCACCTGCCCCGCGAGGACCACCTTCTGACAGAGCTCCTGGGCTACTTTCTCCATGTCGAGGGAAATCGTGCCGGAGGGTTTCAGCACGAAATCCACCGCCCCCGCCGCCAGGCACCGCATGGTCACATCGGCTCCCTGGGCGGTGAGGCTACTCACCATCACCACCGCCGTGGGCTGGGTCCGCATGATATCTTCCAGCACCTGGAGGCCGTTTTTCCGGGGCATCTCCACGTCCAGGGTGATCACCTGGGGCTTCAGGGCCCGGGCCTGGACCATGGCGTCTTCGCCATCCCGGGCCTTTCCCACCACCTCCAGCCGGGGATCTCGCGAGAGGATATCCGAGATGACGCGGCGCATGAACGCCGAGTCATCCACCACCAGCACCCGGAGCGGGGATCCCTTGATCGGAGCGTTTCTCATCGGGGTCCTCATGTCCGGCCACTCATCTCCTGCTGGCGGATGAAGCCCCCCAGTTCTTTTTCCAACATCCGGGAGACCCCGACGTACTCGATACCAACTTCATTAAGATCCGCCTCCTTCTGTGGGGGGGCCCAGACGATCTTCCCCATCACGGGAAACGCCTTACCCCCCATGGGCAGGAGGGTCAGGCACAGCATATCCTTGTGCGTCGCCCGGGATCCCCGATACTGGAGCCGCATCCCCCCAAGGCTCAGGTCGAGAACGGTGCCCTCCCGCCAGCGTCCCGACAGGTGGACGGATTCGCCTTGCTCCATAAGCCAAAATTGTACTGGCATCACGGCGGTCACCCGGAGGTACCTGCGCCGCTGCATCCGCTCCACGTCCTCCACCACCCTCACCCACAGGAGGGGAACGTGGGCCGTCAAGTCGCTCCGCAGCGCCACTCCGCGCACCAGAAGCGGCAAGCGCTCGTCCTCCAGGTACACCCCCAGAGCCATGTCCCGGTAGACGGGCAGGAGCCCTCCCTTGCGAAGGGGGTGTCCCAGGCCGAGCACCAACCCCTCCACCGATTCCAAGATGGAAGGGAATTGCCCCTTGTGCAACCCCGCGTCGATACGGATTTCCGCCCTCTCGCCCACCCGGGGCTTCAGGAGAGACTCTATCTTGGCTCCGTCGAGTTCCATGCTACCTCCCCAGCCCCAGGCGCCGGGTCAACCGGAACAGGAAGGACTTCACGCCCCGCCCCGCCCCATCGTCCGTTATATTTTCAGGTCCCACCAAGCGCCCCGCCAACTCCAAAAGGGCCAGGGAAGCCCGGCATCCGGGGAAGGACGAGAAGAAGGGGCGGCGTTCCTGCACCGCGTCGCGTACTTTTTTATCCCAGGGGATCTGCCCGATATAGGGCACCGAGATCCCGAGAAATTGGTTCGCCGCCATCTGAATCCGCTCCGCCACCGCTTCGGCCTCTTCGTCGGACATGGCCATGTTGACCAGGAGGCGCACGTCCAGCCCCCCCGCCGAACTCATGACCAAAGACTTCAGCACCCCGTAGGCGTCGCGGATCGAGGTGGGCTCCGGGGACGTCAAAAGCACCGTGGTGTCCGACGCCAGGGCAAAGGAAATTATATTTCGGTGAATCCCCGCCCCCGTGTCCACCATCAGGATGTCCACCTTTCCTTCCAGGGCAGCGAGCTTTTCTATAAGCTCCGCCTGGCGCCCCTGGTCGAGGTCGGCGAGCTCCTGCACCCCCGCTCCGCCGGGGATCACCATCACCCGCTCTTCCACGGTCACCAGGATGTCTTCCAGGTCGCGCTGCCCCCGGATCACGTGTCCCAGGTTGTATTTCGGCATCATACCAAAGAGGATGTCCACGTTGGCCAGCCCGAGGTCGGCGTCCATCACCGCCACCCGCCATCCCTGGCTACCCAGGGCCAGGGCCAGGTTCACGGACAGGTTCGTCTTCCCCACGCCTCCCTTGCCGCTCACCACGGCAATGGTCCGAATCCCCCGATTTCTTAAGGGGTTTCCTCCCCCGGCATAGGCCGACACCATGGAGCGCAGGAGCGCCGCCTGATCCTCCGAAAAGGGATCGGGGGTCAGGATTTGTTCTTGAATCGGACCCTTCGCCAGCGGAGAACTCTCTCGCGTCCCCATCATCCCCTACCTCCCCACCCCATCTTCCCCCGCCACGAGCCGGGCGATCCTATCCGGTTCCGCCACCTCAATGTCGTTTGGCACGTCCTGGCCCGTGGTGATGAACGAAAGGGGCTTTTTGAAGTCGAGCACCGCGTTGAGGATGTTGCCGTAGGTCAGCGTCTCGTCCAATTTGGTGAAAAGGAGACAGGACACGGGCACCACCCCCATGCGATCCACCACGTCCAATATGTCTCGATATTTCATGTTAGCCGACACCACCAGATGAACCGCGTCGGGGCGAAAGACCCTGTACAGGGCCTGGAGCTCTTCCATGCGCCTCGCATCTCTCTGGCTCCGCCCCGCCGTGTCCAGGAGCACCAGGTCGGGATCGCCGTGTTTCGCCAGGACCTCCGGGATCTCCTGGGGGGAAAACACCACCTCGAAGGGCACCCCCAGGATCCGAGCATAGGTCCGAAGCTGCTCCACCGCCGCGATGCGATAGGTGTCCGCCGTGAGCATGAGGACTTTTTTTCGCTCCCACAGGGAGTAGATCGCCGCGAGCTTGGCGATGGTGGTGGTCTTCCCCACCCCCGTGGGGCCTATGAACATGACGCGCGTTCCCATCAAGGCATCGCGCACCTCCGCCCCACAGACGGGAATCCGGGAGGCGATATATGGGGCCACGCCCTCCGCCCCAAGAGCCCCGCAGGCCTCCGCCACCTCCCGGGCGTGATGCGGCGACAGATCCGCCGCCTCCAGGCGCCGGGCCAGCTCCTCCCAGGGCGAAGGGGCCGAAGCGACGGCCTCTTGTCGGTCCTCCTCCAGGCGGTGCAACACCCTCGCCAAGGTCTGATGGATCTCGTCCACCTGCCGCTTCAGTCCCTCGTCGGCCGCCGGAGGAGAGGGCTCCCGGAGGGCCGAGAGAAGGGGGGCCGGGAGGGGAGAGACCCCGGCGGTCGCCGCCGCCATGGCCTTTCCCTGGGAAGATATCTCCAGGTGCACCCCCGGGGGAGATTCCCGACGAACCTCCGGAGGAGCCTCCTTCGGCCCCATCGCGTCCCGCACGGCATGCTTGACCTCCAGCAGACGCTGGAACGCCATGATCCGCTCCTTGGTCTCTTCGGGGGCGACGGCGGCCCGAGGGGCCTCATCTCCCAAAATCCCCGCCGTCACCAGCAGGACCTTCCGGCGAAAAAACCCCAAGAATCCTCCCCGCTTCACCACCTGGGTCGAGAGGATCACGGCGTCACGCCCCAGGCGATCCCGGGCCATCAACACGGCATCCGCATCGTTTCGAGCCTCAAAGGTGATCTGACGCACCACCCGCATTTATTCCACCATCCCCACGGACTTCAGCTGTACTCCCTGGGCCACCTCATTATAGGATACCACAGCCATATGTGGTAACGTCCCCTCGACGATCCTCCTCACCACCAGGCGCACATCGGGGTGCACCAAAAGCACGGGCATCTGCCCCGAGAAGGCCATCTGCTCCGAAAACTTCGCCACGGCCCCCACCATCTTCTGCATTTCCTTGGGATCCATGTTGATCTGCCATCCCTGCACCAGGTCCCCTTGCAGGGATTCTTTGACCCGACGCTCCCAGGAGGGAGAAAGGGTCCCCACGGTGAGGAGCCCCGCCTTATCCTGGAGCCGCAGGGTGATCACCCGGGCCAGGGACTCCCGGACCCGCTCCGTGAGGAAATCCACGCTACGGGACGCCCGGCCGAAGTCGGCCAGCGCCTCGAAGATGCTCACCAGGTCGCGGATGGGGATCTGCTCCCGGATGAGGTTTTGGAGCACCTTCTGAATTTCCCCGAGCCCCACGGCCCCCAGCATCTCCTCCACCACGGCGGGGTGATTTTCCTTTACCATATCCACCAGTTTCTGCACTTCCTGGCGAGTCAGGATATCCGCCCCGTAGCGCTTGGTGGTCTCCGAAAGGTGGGTCGCCAACACCGAAGGGGCATCCACCACCGTGTACCCCGCCCCCTCGGCCTGATCCCGCAATTCCGGCGAAATCCACACCGCTGGCAAGCCAAAGGCGGGCTCCGTGGTGGGAATCCCCACCAAGCTATCCTCCGATCCCGTGGTATTCATGGCCAAGTAGTGATCCGGGAGCAGCTCTCCCCGCCCCACTTCCCCTCCCTTGACCAGGATGAGGTACTCCGTGGGTTTCAGCTGGATGTTATCCCTCAGCCGGATGGGGGGCACCACCAGCCCGAACTCCAGGGCCATCTGGCGCCGGATGGTGCCGATGCGTTCCAGCATATCTCCCCCCTGGGCGGGATCCACCAAGGGGATGAGGGCGTAGCCTATCTCCACCTCCAACGGATCCACCGTCAGGAGGGGCAGGACGTTCTCCGGAGCCGGAGGGGTCGAGGGCTTTTCCCCCCGCCCCGGCGCCCCCTCTCCAGCCCTTTCTCCCGGGGGCCCCCCGGCCCGGGCCCCCCGGGGCGGGGGGGCCCCCCGCTCCTGGGCCGCCATCCCTTCCCGGTAAGATCGATAGCCCAGAAAGAGCAGCAGGGATCCCAGCAGAGAAAAGGGCACGGTGGGCATGCCCGGCACCACGGCCAGGGATAGGAGCATGCCTCCTCCGATCCACAGGGGACGGTGGTAGGCGGTGAGCGTCTGGACGATATCCTGCCCCAGGTTAGACTCCCCCGCCGCCCGGGTCACAATGATACCCGTGGCGGTGGAGAAAAGAAGGGACGGAATCTGTCCCACCAGGCCGTCTCCCACCGTGAGGAGGCTATAGACCTTGAGGGCTTGCTCCATCTCCATACCCCGCTGAAAGACCGCGATGGCAAAACCTCCCAGGATGTTGATCACCGTGATGATGAGCCCCGCAATGGCGTCTCCCTTGACGAACTTGGAGGCGCCATCCATGGCCCCGTAGAAGTCCGCCTCCCGCTGGATCTCCTGACGCCTTCGGCGGGCCTCACCCTCTTCGATGAGCCCCGCGTTCAGATCCGCGTCGATGGCCATCTGCTTTCCCGGCATGGCGTCCAGGGTAAAACGGGCCGCCACTTCCGCCACCCGCTCCGCGCCCTTGGTGATGACGATGAACTGGATGATCACCAGGATGAGGAACACCACGCCCCCCACCACGTAGTTTCCCCCCACCACGAAGTTGCCGAAGGCCTCGATGACGTCCCCCGCGTAGCCATGAAGCAGAATGAGCCGCGTGGTAGACACGTTCAGCGCCAGCCGATACAGCGTAGCCAAGAGCAAGATCGTGGGGAAGGCCGAAATCTCCAGGGCCCGGCGCACGTAAAACGTGGTAAGGAGCACCACCACCCCGAAGGTGATGTTAAACGAAAGAAATATATCCAAAAGCCCCGGCGGAAAGGGGATGATCATCATGGCGACCACCAGGATCACCAAAATGGCCATGCCCAGATCCGCGAAGCGCATGCCTATGGAAAGCTGTCCGTTGTCTCCCTGAGCCACCGCCATATCCACCGCCCGTCTTCCTCTTCAGGAAGCCTAATTCGGGAACGGCCCGCCCCGGGCCCCTCCGCCTGCGGGTCAGGCCCGCCCCCCATCGCTCCCAAAAAAAGCCTCGACGTTAAAGGGCGTGGCGCCCCTAGCCCTTCCCCTTGAGTTTATACACGAAAGCCAGCACCTCGGCCACTGCCTTGTAGAGATGTTCGGGAATTTCTTCTCCCACCTCCACCAGATCGTAGAGCGTGCGGGCCAGGGGCCGGTTTTCCACGATGGGGACGTGATGCTCCTCGGCGATCTCTCGGATGCGCCGGGCGATGACACCGCGGCCCTTGGCCACCGCCGTCGGAGCGTTCATGGCCGCCCGGTCGTACTGCAGCGCCACAGCGTAGGTCGTGGGGTTCGTCACCACCACATCCGCCTTGGGGACATCCTGCATCATCCTCTGGCGCGCCATCTCGCGCTGGCGCTGGCGGATGCGCTGTTTGACCTTGGGGTCGCCCTCCATCTGCTTGTACTCGTCTTTTATTTCCTTCTTGCTCATCCTGAGGGAGCGCTCAAACTCCCATCGCTGGTAGGCGTAGTCAAAAAATGCCATGACGAGGAGCATCAACGCCATCTTCAGCGCGAGGTGCCACACCGCATTCCCCATTTGCGCCGCCCCCAGGGGCAGGGCGTGGTGGATCGTATCCACTAAGGTGGAGAGGTCGTTTTTAAAGGCCCGGTAAAGCACGTAGAGCAGGAGAAGGGCCTTGAGAAGTCCTTTGAAGAGCTCCACCAGGGAGCGAAGGGCAAAGATCTTTTTAAGGCCGGAAACGGGGTTCAATCGGTCGAATTTCGGGTGGAGCGCCTTCGGCGAGATCTTCCACCCCACCTGGGCCACCTGGGCCGCCAACCCCATCAAAAAGGCCCCAAAGGCCAAGGGAAGCCACAGGAGCAAAAAGGCCTTCATCCCCAGAAGGATCACCTCTCCAGGCCAGAGCTCTCCATGGAGGCGCGGCGAGCTCACCAGAGCGATCATGCCCCTCAGGAATTCCGAAAGATCGCCAAAGCCCCAGAGAAAGAACAGGTGGATGCAGAGTAACCCCGCCACGAGCACCACCGCCGCCCCCAGGTCCTGGCTCCGGGCCACCTGCCCCTCTTCCCGGGCCTTCTGGCGCTTTCGGGGAGTGGCGGGTTCCGACCGATCTTCTCCCAGGAGCTGTAGGTCGAAACGCCGCCGGATCACCCCATCATCGCCACCCGATCAGGGCTTCCAGGGCGCTACGCCATGTCCAATCCAACATGCCGTGGACCGTGTCCACGGCCATGGGAAGCACCACCGTGAGGAGAAAAAATCCCAATCCGGCCTTCAGGGGAAGCCCCAGCACGAAGATATTCATCTGGGGCACCGTGCGGGCCACAAAGCCCAGCCCCACATCCGCCAGGAGAAGGGCTCCGAAAAAGGGCAGGGCCATCCGGATGGCGGCCCCGAGGATTTGGCTGAGCCAAAGCCCCAAACCCATGTCGCTCCGGGGAAAAAGCCCCAGGCTTCCCACGGGGATCAGCCGGAGGCTTTCCGCCACGCCCTGGAGGACCAGGAGATGGCCGTCCCAGAGGAAAAAAAACCACATCCCCGTGACGAAGTGCAACTGCTCCACCACGGACACCTGGTTTTGGGTAAAGGGATCCAGGACACTGGCCATCTCGAAGCTCATCTGCATCCCCACCACCCGGCCGGTCATCTGGAGCATGTAGAGGGGCGCCCCCACGAGAAAACCGAACAAAGACCCCAGGAGGAACTCCCGGCCGGAGGCCAAGACCATGCCGGGAAGAGATCCCACCCCCCCCATATCGGGGAGGGGAGCCGTCCCGGGGAGGGCAAAAAAGGCCAAGAGGGCCGCCAGAAGGAAGCGAGCCGAAACGGGCAGAGCCACCCCCGCCAGGGGAGGCGCCGCCGTGAGCACCCCCAGGAATCGCAGGCTCAGCAGAAGGTAAAGCACCATCAAAGACTCCGGAGGGGCGGAGGCGATCATTGGACGAAGCGGTGCAGGTTCTTCAGGACAAACCGGGCGAAATCACCCACCTGCACGAACATGAAAGGGCCAAAGAGCACGAGGGCCGCGAAGATGGCTATGATCTTGGGCACAAAGGCCAACGTCTGCTCCTGAATGGAGGTGGCCGTCTGCACCACCCCCAGGAGGACCCCCACCAGCATGGCCACCACGAGGGCGGGCATGGACGCCATGATGACCACCCATACCGCCTGCCTCAGGATGTCAAACATGCTCAAAGTCTCCATGGCGCCCCCCTACCGGATACTGGTCACCAGGCTGGAAATCACCAAGTTCCAGCCGTCGGCCAGCACAAAAAGCAATATCTTGAAGGGAAGGGAGATCATCATGGGGGGGAGCATGATCATTCCCATGGCCATGAGGACGCTGGCCACGACCATGTCCACCACGATAAAGGGCACGAAGATGACGATCCCCATCTGAAAGGCCGTTTTGATCTCGCTCAGGACGAAAGCGGGCATGAGGGTCCTCATGGAGACGTCTTCCGCGTTCCGGGGGCGCTCTTCTTTAGCCATGGAGATCATGAGGGAAAGCTCTTCCTGGCGAGTTTGGCGCATCATAAAATCCTTTAGCGGGGCGATGGTTCGATCCCACGCCTCTTGGGCGGAGAGATCTCCTTTCATGTAGGGGGAAAGGGCCCCATCGTAGACCCGGTCCCACACGGGGGCCATGGTGAAAAACGACAGGAAGAGGGCCAGAGTCACCAGTACCTGGTTTGGAGGGACCTGCTGCAATCCCAGGGCGTTGCGCACCAGGCTGAGCACCACCAGGATTCGGGTGAAACTCGTCAGCATGAGGACGATGGCAGGAGCCATGCTGAGCACCGTGAGGAGGGCTAGCATCTGGAGGGAGAGGACCACGTCCTGGGGCGACCCGGCGGCTTTCACCCCGAACTCCAACGCCGGGATGGGCAAGGTGGGGGCCTCGGGGGCTCCCCAGGCTCCCGTCGCTCCTCCCCCCGCCATCAGGATCCCCAGGATCAGGGCTAGCCCTAGGCGTCCATATCCCGGCGCCCGCATGAGACCTGCCACTCTTCCCGGGACCAGCGCCCGATTACCGTCGTTCCCCCTCGAGAGGAGAGCAACGCCACCACCTCGGGACCGCACCCCACCACCCGCACGAGGTCCCGTCCCAGGGGAAGGACCGCCAACAGCTCCAAACCCTTCCCTTGCCTCCGGAAAGGAGCCCAGGACGCCAGGCCCCACCCTCCCAGGGCCAGGAGGGCCAGGGCGATGGCCACCCGCACCAGATATGTCTCCATCCCTTCCCCTCCTCACCCCGGACCGCCATCGGACCCGAAGAAAACGGCCTCGACCAAAAGCGCAAGAGAGGCACCACAACGAACAAGCGGGGCCCCACCACGCCTCAGGCCCCGCCTCACTACCTCCCCAGGCCCGCCGGGGGCGGAACCTCGACTTTGCCCCCTAGGAGATGGCCTTCCCCAGAGCCTCCAGCACCCTATCCGGCTGGAAGGGCTTGACGATAAAATCCGCCGCCCCGGCCTGGATGGCCTCGATGACCATGGCCTGCTGCCCCATGGCGCTCACCATGACGATCTTCGCTCCGGGGTTGGCCTTTTTGATCTCCTTCACCGCGGAAATCCCATCCATCTCGGGCATGGTGATGTCCATGGTGGTCACATCAGGTTTGAGCTCCTGATACATGGAAACGGCAACCTTCCCGTTCTCCGCCTCTCCGGCCACCTCGTAGCCGTTCTTGGTGAGAATGTCTTTTAACATCATGCGCATGAAGGCTGCATCATCCACGATCAACACTCTCGGCATCTGTCGTCCCTCCCTGTGATATCCCCCGCATCACATGCCCATGCTGCGAATGCGCTCGGTCTTGCTCACGATCTCCGTGACCCTCACGCCGAAGCTCTCGTCGATGACCACCACTTCGCCCCGGGCCACCAGTTTGCCATTGACCAAAACATCCACCGGCTCTCCCGCCATCTTCTCCAATTCTACCACGGAACCCGGCGCCATGTTCAACACTTCGCCGATGGTCTTTCGGGTACGCCCCAGTTCGACGGTGATCCTCACCGGGATGTCGACGATCAGATCTAGATTGGCCGGAAGGGCTCCGCCCCCTTCTCCCTGGAGGGGGACGAACTCCGCCGGACGCACATCCACCGGAGGGGCCGCCCGGGAAGGGGCGGGGGCCCCTCCGGAAGGAGGCGACGCCGCCGCCGTAGCCCGGGGAGCGGGGGACGGAGCAG
>CALMLW010000081.1 GCA_937868015.1 uncultured Synergistaceae bacterium
GCGGCCTACGCCGTGGGAGCCCTGCTAGATCCTCAAACCCTGGTGGTGCACTTCGAAAAGGGAGAGGGAGCCCTGCGGGGGAGCTACCAGGCCATCAACCAGGCCTTCGTCCGCCAGCACGCCACCCCCGCCGTGACCTGGGTGAACCGGGAAGAGGACCTGGACGATCCGGGGCTACGCCAGGCCAAGCTCTCCTACCGCCCCGTGGGGTTCGTCCGGAAGGAGCGGGTCGTCCTCAAGGCCCCGCTCCCCCCGGCCTAGGGTTCACCGGGGAAAGGCCCAGGCCACTTCGTCCCCCGGCCTCACGGTTCCCCCCTCGAGGACGGTCAGAAAGTACCCCACCGTGGGCAGGAGACACTCCCCCCGGTAGCTGTAACTGTGGGGCTCCTCAGGCCTTTTGCCCCGCTCGGTCACCTGGAGCACGACCCCCGAGGGGAACCGGAGAAGGGTCCCCTCGGGAAGGATCTCCGGCAACCCATCGATCACCAGGTTTTCCGCCAGACACCCCGGGGGAAGGGCAAAACCCACCTCTTCTTCCCGCTTCGCCACGTCTTCCCGCCGCAAGAGGCTCACGGAGCGCCTTCCCATCCCCGCGTGGGCGTCTCCCAAAAGCCCCCACCCCCGATCCAGGATGCCCTCCTCCCGGGGCTCCTTGGGCTCTTGCTTCACCGATCCTACGCACACCGCCACCAGGGTGGCCATCGTCGATTCCCCCTCATGTTTTTTGGCTCCGAGCCCCAAAGGGCCCCTCCCGGGGTACAATGGGCCTGGAAAGAGCCCCACCCACGAAAGGAAGAGTGCCATGCCCTTGACCGTCCCCCCCCACCCCGCCGAAGATCCCGTGTCGCGGTGCCTGGAGGCGCTTCGCCGCACGGGGTGCCGGGTGACCCCCCAGCGGCGCCTCATCGTCGAGACCCTCCTAGACACCCCGGGGGAGCACCTGAACGCCCAGGAGCTCTTTACCCGTCTCCGCCGCCAGGATCCCACCATGGGGCTCGCCACGGTGTACCGCACCGTGGAGCTCCTGGCCGACCTGGGGCTGGTGCACCGCCTCCGTCAAGACGAGGGCTTCGCGCGCTTCGGCCTCGCCGAGGGGCACGCCACGGTGCGCCTCGTGTGCCGATGCTGTGGCCACTCCGAAAACGCCCCTCCCGAGGTGCTAAGCGCCCTGGAAAAGTGGTCCCAGGACTCCTCCTTTTCCCTGGTGCCCCAAGGGGTGGCCTTCATCGGCACCTGCCTCTCCTGCCAGAAAAGGCGAGAAGAGGGGGGCTTGCCCCGGGCCATCTGCGACCAATGCGGCTGCGGCCGCCGGCGGCGCGGGTGCCCCCGGCGCGAGGAGGACTGATCCGCCCCGCTCCACTCCGAAGGGGGCTTCCCCGGCGCCCCCCGGAGAGGACTCGCCTCATTTCATGAGGGCTTCGAGGCGCTCCTCGTAGGTCAAAAGCCCCGTCGCCCGGGCCGCGCGCTCCGTGAGGGGCACGAGGTCTTCTCGGCCGATGTGCGCCAGGGCAAACTTGCGGTTCAGCGCCATGAACTGCTGGAGCCCCACGGCGACCCGGCTCAGGTACGAGTAGACCCCCAGGGCGCCCGGGGGAATCTGCACCGCCTCGTCTCCGTAGATCTGCTTCAGTACCCGGAGGTCGGCGAAGAGCTCCTCCACCGTGGAGCCGAAGCGGGCGTACTCCGGGGGCACCGTGCCCTCTTTCAGGGCCTCCCCCACGAGGCGTCCCACGGAGGCCGCCGCCATGGCCCCCCGCCCCAGGGCGATGGTCCCCACGTGGGGAGCCCCCAGGGCCAAACCCTTGTAGACCTGGTCTTCGGTGACGAAGCCCCCCGCCAGGGCCACGGGGGGGCAAGCCTTCCCCCGCTTCTTCCACGCGCTGAGAACCTTCCACAGCAGCGCCCCCAACTCCACCGTGGGCATGCCCCATTCGTTCATCATCTTCACGGGGCTGTGCCCCGTCCCTCCCCCCGCCCCGTCGAAGGTCACCAGGTCCACCCCCGCCTCCGAGGCGATTTCCAAGATTTGGACGAGGTCCCGGGGATCGAAGGGCCCCGTCTTGAAGCAGACCCGCTGGGCCCCCAGGCGCCGGAGCTCGGCCACCCGGGCGACCAATTCCTCGGGGGCCCAGAAGGGGAGCTTGCCGATCTTCTCGAACTCGGGCCCCACCCCCCGGGCATGGGCCTCGGCCACCGCCGGGTCGGTGGGATCGGGGATCACCACGTATCCCAGGGCCTTGAAGCGAAGGGCGTCTTCCCGCTTCGCCACCCTTCCCATCCCCTGGATCCCCTTGGCGGCCTGGCCGAACTTGAGTTCCACCGAGGTCACTCCCAGGCGGGCGATGGCGTACTCCAGCACCCCGTGGTACTCGTCGTCGAAGTTGGCCTGGAGCACGATGTCCCCAAAGCCCCGGTGGTAGCGCCGGAAGGCTTCCACCATATCGGCGATGAGGGGGGACGCCACCACCCGGTGCCCTTCCACCACGAGGCCCGGATCCTTGGCCACCACGTCCTCGCCGATGACGGCGGGGACGCCGAAGAGGGCCGCCCCGGCGAAGTACTCCCGCCAGGCCAGCTTGGCCATGGCGGGGAGAATGAAGGGGGCCCGGACCGGGACGGGGTGCGCCCCACCGAAGGAAGAGGCGATGGCCGCGTGGGGGTAGGTGGCCTCGTAGGGATCCTCGGGGAGCCCCACGGCGCCGAAGACCCGGCCGTTGATGTTGAAGTGGGAGAAGTCCAGGGGGTAGCGCTTCTCCGAGGCAAACTGATTCTTATCCGCAGCAAAGGGGAGGAGGGCCTCCGCCCCTCGGAGGGCGGAAAGCCCTATCTCACAGGGGCCGGGACAATCGGCGGTACAGGCGGCGCACATGCCGGAAAGATCGGCCACATGGCCGGGGCTTCGCAGCCGGGTATGGGTCACCGGGGTGCCAAGGCTGGGGCTCCAACTCATTCGACACACCTCCACAAGAATTATGATCCCCCGAGGAAGGCCCCCCGGGGCTTTCGCGCCCCCTCCTCGCGGTACGGGGATCCCCGGCGCAAAGGACCCCCGGAAAAAGAGCTCTCGCTCCCCATGGTAGCACAGGGAAAGCCCCGCAACAAAAGACCCCCTTTCGTCGGTTCTAGAGGGGAAAACCCCCGAGAGAACGGGAGATAACGCCCTCGGAGGACTGGCGTGCCCCCCCTTCGGAGGCCTCCTTCCTCCCATCCAAGGAGGGAGGGAAAAATCAACCAAAGACGACTTCCCCCCCCGGATCGCCCCACCCCCCGGGACCAGGGGGCGATATGCCGCTGGGGCCGTCTCGTGTCCCGATGCGTACCCTCGAGCGCGGCGTTTTCTTCCGCCCTTTCGCCGTTTCGCCGTTTTCCCTAGGGCTTTTTTCTCGTTCTGGGGCACCATGATCGCCCCTCTTCCGGCGAAGGAAGGGGGCTTGGGGCACCTCCCTCAGGCGCCGTGTTCCGCATGGCCCAGAGAAGCTTTCAGCATTCCCAAAGGTGCGCGGATCTGGGGGGAGGGCATCCCTTGACACCGCCCCCGAGGGGAGGTAGAATAGCTATTGAGAACGCATCTCAATAAGGAGGGATGTCACATGCCTCGCGGAGACGGTACGGGCCCCTGGCACCAGGGGAGAGGGTTTGGCGGCATGGGCGGCATGGGTTGTAGGTTCGGGTTTGGCGGCATGGGGCGGGGATGGGGCGGCCCCGGGGGCCTCGGCAGAGGGTGCTGCCGGAGGCCCGACACGGTGCCCTTGCTTGAGGGGCGCATCCTGTACCTGGAAGAGGAGCTCAAAGAGCTCCGGGCCCAGCGCGATGCCCTGGGAGAAGGGACGGGATCCCGATGAGCGCCCTTCGCCGGGTGGCCTTTCCCGTGGAAGGGGGCGTCCTGTGCCCCCACTTCGGCCACGCCCCCCATTTTCTCGTGGTCGACCTGGAAGAAGATCGAGAAGTGGGGCGCCAGCTCCTGGAAAACCCCGGGCACACTCCGGGGTCCATCCCCCGATGGCTCCAGGGGCTCCAGGTCCATACCGTGGTGGCGGGGGGCATCGGGGCCCGGGCGGCGGCCCTCTTCGCCGAAAGCGGCATCGACTTGATCTCCGGGGTCTCGGGGCCCGCCGATGATGCGGTGCGGGCCTTCGCCGAGGGGCGTCTGGAAAGCACCGGGACCCTCTGCGCCTCCGGCCACCACCACCACGGAGAAGGGGAGTCGTGTGGATCGGGGGGCGGGGGCCATCACTGCTAGGGACGGGAGAAGATCTCCTTTTATCCTGGCGGTGGCCAGCGGCAAGGGGGGCACGGGCAAGACCGCCGTGGCCTCCTCCCTGGCCGCCTTGCTCCCCGAGGTGCTCGCCGTGGATGGAGATGGGGACGCCCCCAACCTCCACCTCCTGCTTCCCTTTCCCTTCCGCGAGAGCGCCCTGATCACCCGTCCCCGCCCCGTGGTGGATCCCAACCGGTGCGACGGGTGCGGCGCCTGCGCCCGGGCCTGTCGTTTTGGGGCCCTCCTCACCTTGGGGGGCTCCTGGCGTCTGCTGGGGGACCTCTGCCACGGCTGTGGCCTCTGCGTCCGGGTCTGCCCCCGGGGGGCCCTCCGGGAAGAGGAGTACCCCGTGGGGGAACGGCGGCGCGGCGAAGAGGGGGATCGGGAGATCCTGGAGGGACGCCTCTTTCCCGGGCTGCCTAACCCCGTGCCGGTGATCGAAGACACCGTGGCGGCGGCCCCCTCTTCGACGAAGCCCGCCGTGATCATCGACTGCCCCCCGGGGTCCTCCTGTCCCTTCGTGACCTCCGTCCGCCCCGCCCACGCGGTGCTCCTGGTGACGGAACCCACCCCCTTCGGGCTGGCCGACCTGGAGCTCGCCCTGGGGGCCCTAAAGGACATGGGAAAGCGCGTCGGCGTGCTGGTGAACCGCTGCGACGTGGCGTCTTTCGCCCCGGAAGAGCTCTGCGCCCGGGAGGGGGTCCCCGTGGTGGGGCGCCTTCCCTTCTCCCGGGCCGTGGCGGAGTCCTACGCCGAAGGGGTACCCCCGGCGCTCCGGGATCACCTCTGGCGGGAGACCCTGACCCATCTTTGGCACCACTGGGCCCTGAAAGGAGGCCCCGCATGACCTTTCGTCCGTGGCGATGTGCGGTGTTGAGCGGCAAGGGGGGCACGGGAAAGACCGTCATCACGGCGGCCCTGGTCCGGGCCCTGGCGGGGCGGGTCCTGGCCGTGGACGCGGATGTGGACGCCCCCAATCTCTCCCTGGCCCTGACCGTGACCCGGGACGTCACCCACCCCTTCTTCGGCCTTCCCGGGGCCCGGGTGCGCCCCGAGGCCTGCACGGGGTGCGGAGCGTGCGTGGAGGCCTGTCGCTTTTCCGCCCTGGAGCTCCGGGGGGGAAAGGCCTGGGGGGACGAGGGGCGCTGCGAGGGGTGCGGGGTCTGCGCCTTCGTCTGTCCGGAAAAGGCCATAGATCTCGTCCCCCGGTCCCAGGGGATCTTCTTCCAGGGGAGCTGCCCCGAGGGACCCTTTTGGGGGGCCCAGCTGCGCCCCGGTGGGGAAAACTCGGGGAAATTGGTCCAGTGCCTTCTGGAACACGCCGCCCAGGACGCCCGGGATCGCCGCATCCCCCTGGTGCTCATCGACGGCCCCCCGGGGACATCGTGCCCGGCGGTGTCCACGCTGGGGGGGGCCGACGCTGCCCTCCTGGTGGCCGAGCCCACCCCCACGGGGGAGGAAGACCTGGGGCGCATGGGGGAGCTCTGTCGCCTTTTTGCCATCCCCGCCGCCGTGGTGGCCAACCGATCCGATCTCACCCCCCGGGGGACGGCGGAGCTGAGGCGGCGCACCGAGGGCTTCGGGGGGACCTTCCTGGGGAGCATCCCCTTTCTGCCGGAGATCCCCCGCCTCATCGCCCAACGGGAAAATCCCCTGGCTTCCCTGGGGCCCCACATCGCTCCCCTCATCGATTTCTTACACTCCTCCATGGCGAGGGGCGAAGAGGCCTAGGCCCCAAGACGCCCCGCCCCCCGGCAAGGCGCGCAGGCCTTGCCGGGGGGGCCTTCGTAGCGAGGGCCGCCGGGCACGGCACACGCATTTTCCCGGGAGCCGGCCCCCGGTCAAGAAATATGTCGCGCCCTCCTTTCGGCGCCGCCATGCCGCCATCTTGTCCTTGCCATGGCGAAAGCTGCTGTATACGGGAAAAAAGGCAGCTCTGGCTTTGCGAAGCCTACTGGCGTCGTCCATCCCTTGACTTTGTCGGTCAAATCCCCGAACATGAGGACCCGGGGCGCCCGATACAGGGCGCTCCTGGCCCCCGCCCTCTCGCCCCGGAGGATTCTCATCCCCGCCGGAGGGAAAGATTTTCCCTGTGTCGTGGCCCCCCATCGGCAGAAATACCGGCTCCACGGAAATACCTTGGCACCCCCGCCCTTTTTCGGGCGAAACCCTAGAACGACGGGAGGCGGTGGGTCCCCATGGGACGCATCCGAGCCGTGGATGACCTTCAGGAGTGCCGGGAGCTCTGGCTCCGCCTGTGGCCCCAGGAATGTCTTTTTGATCTCTGGGACGTGCGGGAGTGCTTTGCCCAGCGCCTCGGCACCACCCCTCTTTTCGTCGTGGCGGAGGAGGGTGGGGAGCCCGCCGGACTCCTGGCGCTAAGCTCTCCGGCGGAAGGGGAAGGCTTCGTGGCCTTTCCCGGAGAGACCTGGCGGGGGGAAACCTGGCTCGAACAAAACCGCATCCCCTCCAGAGACCCGGCGGTGACGGAGGCCCTGATCCAGAGCGTGCCGGGGGCGCTACGCCTCCGTTATCTGGGGGCGTCGAGCCTTCCCCCGGGGGAAGGGTGTTTCGACGAGATGAATTATGTCTTTGTGCCGGAGGCCTACGGCTTCGATTTCGACCGGTACTGGGGCTCCTTTTCCCCCCGGACCCGGCGCCGCATCGAGGAAGAGACGGCCCGGCTGGAAGCCCACGGCCTGGCCTTTCGCCATGACCACGCGGAAGATCTGGAAACGCTCTTTTGCATGAGCCTCCGGGCCTTCGGCGAGGCGTCGTACTTTTGGAATTCCCGCTTCTTGGCGGGCTTCGAAGACCTGGCTCAAACGCTTCATCGGATGGGGATGCTCCGGGTGACCACCGTCCTCGTGGGGGGACGCGTGGCGGCGGTGGATCTGGGAGGAATGTTTCAGGAAGGATACACCCTCCTGGTGGGGGGCACCGACCCCGAATTCCCCGGGGTGGCCAAAGTCATCAATCTTTACCACATCCTCCGGGGATGCCGAGAGCGCCTCCGGTTCGTGGATTTCTGCAGCGGAGACTTCGGGTGGAAAGATCGCTTCCACCTGGAGCGACGCCCCCTCTTCCGGATCGATCGCCCGGAAAAGCACCCTCCGGAGGAAGCGCCGTGATCCCCCGGAAGGACCCCGTGATCGTCGTGGGAACCACCCCCGACTACATCGACGAGATCCGCCGCAAAGCCCCCGGCGAGGCGATCTTTCTCACCGACCGGAACCTGCGGCGCCGGGCCATCGAAGAGTCCCCGGGCCCCGAAGAGGAGCTCCTGGGGGATTTGGCGTCCTTTCCCGCCGCCGCCGCCCTCCTCCGGGAGCACCTGGAGCGATGGGGGCTACGCCCCGGAGGAGTGGCCTGCTACGACTGTGAGGCCCTGGAGCTCGCCGCCTTCCTCGCCGAAAGGTTCGCCCTGCCCTTCGCCTCCCCCGAAGCGGTGGCACGCTGCCGGGACAAGTTCCGCTGCAAAGAGCTCTGGCGGGCCCACCGCGTTCCCTGCCCCGAGGCCCGGGGCGTCGCCACGGAAGAAGAGCTCCTGGCTTTTTGGGCCTCCCTGGAAGCCCCGGTGGTGCTCAAGCCCCGCCGGGGCACGGGGAGCGAGCTCGTCTTTCGCGCGGAGACCCCCGAGGAATGCCGTCGGGCCTTCGCGGCCCTCCACGAGGGCGTGCGCCGCTGCCCGGAACTCGGGGGCATGGTGGCCGAAGAATACGTCGCCGGGCCGGAGTACAGCTGCGACTTTTTGGTCTCCGCCGGCGAGGTGCACGTCCTGCGCCTCACCCGAAAGATGCCCATCGCCGGAACCTTCGGAGGCGCCCGGGGCTATCTTCTCTGCAGATCGGAAGAGCGTCGTGTAGGGAA
>CALMLW010000082.1 GCA_937868015.1 uncultured Synergistaceae bacterium
CCTCTTCGACGATCCGGAGGTGCCCCTTCACCGCCATGTCTATCACGGCGGCCGGAAGGACCTCGGGGACCAGATCCCCCTGGCGGTGGACGAAGGACGCCAGAGGAGGGTCGATCCCATCGGGGGGGTCGAAGAGAGGGATCACGATGCCCCGGGGAATGTCCCGGCCAAACTTCCACCAGACCAGGGCGAAGTAAAGGGCCACCAGAAGCACCGCCCCCAGGGATATCTCCGGTCGATTCAGCTCGTCCCGAAGGGCATCGTTTTGGACCAGGGCCATGACCCGGTCTCCGCTGGTCACCCGCCCCTTGGGGAAGGCCACCGCCACCGTGAGCCCCTCTTTCGCCCTCAGGGGGGCCGTGGTGGAAAAAATGACCCGCCCTTCCTCCAGGCGGCTCTGGGCGTTTTTCCCCTGGGACCCCAAGGGGCCGGTGTAAAAAGCCGTGCGGAGCACGGGGGTCCCGGGGGGGAGCAGCACCGTGGCCCGCACCTCGTCCATGGGAAAGGCCCAGCCATTTCCCGTGACGTTCCAGTAGATCTCGTCGAAGTCGGCAAAAAAACCTACCTGCCGCCAGGTGTCGTACTCCAAGACATAGGTATGTTCCCCCGGGGAAACCCTTCGGTCCGCGTCACCGATGCGGACCCGCACCCCCTGCCCGGACAGGACCTCAAGGGCGTAGGGCTCCACCTCCCCGTCCCGCCACACGCCCCTCACCTCGAAACCCACCCGGCGAGACTTCCCGTCGGCGGTGCGGTACACCGTGGGAAAGTCCCGGAAGATGCCGTGGCGAATGGCCACTCCTTCCACGGTGACGGTGATCTCCTCCCTCACGGACACCACCGCGTCGGGATTCACCCGCACGGTGCTCTCGTAGCGCCGGATCCGCTCCTCGGCCTCCCCCGGAAGGGCGATTCCCACCAAAAGGGCCAAAAGGACCCCCCACATCCCCCGTCTTGATAGACCCATCCCTGCCACCTCCCTAGCTCCTTCTACTGCCCCGCCCGCACCTCCGGGCTACCCCGGGCACACCCGGTTTTTCCCCCGGGCCTTCGCCTCATAGAGCCCCCGATCCGCCCGGGCCAGCATCACCTCCAGATCTTCCTCCGGCCCCAGCCGGGACGCCACTCCCACGCTCATGGTCACGGCCAGGACTTCCCCGTGCCAGGGGACTTTCATCTCTCCCACCGCTTTCCGCAGATCCTCCGCCAGGGCTTCGCCCTGCCCTGGGGACATCCCGGTGACCATGAAGGCAAACTCTTCGCCCCCCACGCGCCCCAGGAGGTCGTCCTCCCGCAGCCCCTTCCGGAGTGCCTCCGCCACACGCCGGAGCACCTCGTCCCCTGCGGCGTGGCCGTACCGATCGTTGACCGCTTTGAACCCATCCAGATCCGCCATGAAGACCGCGATCCCCCCTTCGCCCCGGGGGCTTTGGTCCATCTTCTGGGACGCCCTCTCCCAAAAGGCCCGCCGGTTTAAAAGGCCCGTGAGGTAATCCGTGGAGGCCAATATTTCCATGGCGTCCCGAGAAGTTCGAAGCTCCTCGTTGGCCCTCTCCAGCTCTTCGGTGCGCTCCTGTACCCGGGACTCCAGCTCCTGGTTGATCAGCGCCAGGGCCTCCTTCTGGGCGCCGATGACGGCGAAGTCCTCCCGGAGCCTGTCCCCCATCTTGCGGAGCGACGTCGTCAAAGAATCGATCTCCCGGTGGTGAGAGGGCTTCAAAGTGGCCTCGAGATTTCCCGAGGCCACCTCCTCCACGAAGGTGATGATCCGCGCCAGGGGAGCCCCGAGGGATCGGGCCACCAGCCATGCCACCCCTCCCAAAAGGGTCAGCAGGATCACCATCAGCGCCAGGTGCACGTCGCGAAACTGTCGAAAGGCGCCAAAGGCCTCGTCTTCCCGCAGGGTCACCCCCAGGACCCATCCAAAGGGGCGAATCGTGCGGAAAATCGCCCGACGATGATCCCCCCGCCGGGTGTATTCAAACTCCCCTTCGGGGGCGCTAAAAAGGATCCTGTCCAAGGATGCCATTTCGGGGAAGTCCCGCAGGACTTTAAATCGCATCTCGCCCCGGGGGTGCTGAAGCACCACGCCCCGGTCGTTGATGAGCCAGAGAAAGCCCACCTCGCCAACCTCAATATTTTTAAGCCACGCGTGGTCATCGCCCATCTGGATGTCCCCGGCCATCACCCCCGGCCCATCCTCGGGGGATTCGATGGGGATCCCCAGGGTGATGGTCATCAGGCCGGAGATGGGGTCCAGATAGGGGTCGGAGGCCGTCAGGGCATCGGCGCTGCGGGTCTGGCGGTACCATGGGCGCGACGCCGGGCGGTAATCCGGGGGGGGAACCCATCCGGCGAAGCTCTGAAAGGCCCCGCTCTCCCACCCTCGGTATATGTCGGAAAAGCCCATGCGGAGCAGTAGGTCCGGGCTAAAAAGCTCTTCCTTTTTGAATCGGTCGGGAAAGGCCTGGGCCATCTCCAACACGGCCACACGCCGCGCAAGCCATTCCTCCAGAAAGGCTCCCCGATCCTCCAAGGTTTGCCGCATCTGGGCCCGGAAGAACTCCCTTTGAACCCGACACACGGAGTAGTAGGAAAGGGAGAGCGAAAGGAGGAGGGCCACGAAGATCGTAAGAAAAATGAACACATAGATTTTTCCCTTGATACGAGCAGAGTTTTTCACCACCGCTTCCCCCCGTCAGAAGATGGGGTGCCCCCGAAATGCCCAGGGAGGATCAAGGCCCCGCGAAGGCCCCGGAGGAGGCAAGGCATCCCTTCGACCGACACCGACGACCATTATAGCCCATCTCTTTCCCTTCGCGAAGGACCCGGGGGAGTGTGGTAAAATGCCAGAGAGAAAAGGTTATTTTCGGGGGGGATGATCATGGCTCGGGCGCGGCGAGGGAAAATGATGCGATATCTATCTGTTGTCATGATAGCTTTGTTCCTGTGGCAAAGCGGCGCCCTGGCCCTTCCTCCCCCCTCCGATGCCGCTTTGGAGCAAGAAGTGGAGCGCCTAAGCCAGGCCCTGGCCCTTCGAGAAGAAGGAGAAACCCTGCTACGAGGCGGAGACAAAGCCGGGGCCCTGGAGCGCTTTCGCCGGTCCCTGGCCCTCTTTCCCGACAGGGCTTTGGAGCTTCGGATCCAGAAGCTGGCGGAAGAGCTCGACGCCGGAGGCCCGGGAGCCGGGACATCGCCCCCTCCCATGCCCACCCCGCCCACCCAGCCTACCCAGCCCCCCATGCCTCCCCGGCCCACCCGGGGAGAGGTGGTCCTGCAAAAAACCCTTTCCCAGGATGGGGGCACGTTGGTGGTGGCCGGAAACCTTTCCATCGCCCTGGATCCTGGGGCCCTTTCGGGAGAAGTCCCCTTCTCCCTCCGCCCCGCCCGAGTCGCCCCCCTGCCCCTCGTCGGGGGCTCCTCGTTGCCCCTGGAAGGGGTCTGGGACGTGGACGCAGGGGGGGCCTCCTTCTCCTCTCCGGCGCGAATTTCTTTGGACCTTCCCCGGGAAGCCCGAAGGGATGATGTGCTGTTGGTCCGGCCGGTCTTCTCCCGGAGCGGGGTCAACTGGACCCCTTTGCCCTACCAACGCCGGGGAGACACCCTGCTCTTTGAAGCGCCCCACTTCAGCTTTACGGGCATGGTGCTCATCGCCCTCCTCGCCCCCCTCATCCCCGTGGCCTTCGTGTACTTTCACGGCGGGGAACAGTGGCCCGATTCCACCCTGTTCAACGCCGAAGCGCCCTTCGTGGCGGACCTGATCCCCGACCCTGCGGGGTTCCACATCGCCTGGACCCACCTCCTGGGGGACGGAAAAGACGGCGTCCGGGACCCCGCAGGGCTCGCGGCGGCGGAACAGGCCGCCAAGGATCGCTTCATCGCCTCCCAGAGCGCCATTTTCCAGGATCGGGACCAAGCCCTGGCCTCGCCAAAGCTGCCCGAGGTCGAGCGGCTCAAGGCCCTGATGGAGGCCGATCGTCGGATGGATGGGGCCCGAAGTGATCTGGAAAAAGACTTGGCCAAGGCCAAAGAGGATTATCTCGTCCCCGAGGAGGTGAAGCTCATCCGGGAAGGGCTCGTTTTTGGCCGCTCCTATCTGCTCTCCCGGGGATTTTCCTCGCCGGACGTGCTGGATGTCTTCGTGCCGCGCCACTGCGGCAAGGACGACGGCACCCTCAACAACCGGTACTGGGGACGGAACTACATGATGGTGGGGGCAAGTCTGGACCGGGACGACATCTTCTCCACCACGATGCACGAACAGTTCCACCACTTCCAGGGGCAGTACCTCAAGGCGGGAAAGGCGAACATCTACCTTGCCGAAGCCTCGGCGGCCCTCATGGAGCGGGAGGCGGCGGATCACTACCGTCAGCACGCCGGGGTCACCATCTTCAGCGACAACCGTTTTCTCAACGGCCTCAAGGAGGGGTTGAACGGCAAGCCCATCAAGACCTATGAAGGGGACGCGGGGCCCTTTCAGCGCCTGGGGTACGGTCTTTCCTGGTTTCTGGAGTACCTCCGGGATCAGTGGGCGAAGCAGCCGGGAAACCTTTCGGAGGATTTTCACAAAAAGTTTCTGGTCCAGTGCCAGGCCCTGGGGGGAAGCCCCACGCCGGTGGAGGCCTTCTCCTGGGGCGCGGGGGGAAGCCGTTCTGCCCTGGGGAAGGTCTTTGCCTCCTTTGTCCGGGAAGCGGTGCTGGAGGGCCTGCCGTCCCACACCCTCTACGAGAAGAAGTACGGCATCCCCCTCTTCGACGGCACCCTGGGAGATGTGCACGACCCTCTCTCCTTCGACGCCCAGGCGGTGCAGGAGATCACCGACGCCATGGTGAAACCCTGGAGCCTCCAATTTTTCCGCCTAGCTCCCCCCAAGACCCTTTCGGGGGAACCCATGCCCCGGCTGGTCCTCTTCTTTCCTGCGGAGTGGTTCGATGCCTCCTCCACCGCTGGACGCCAGATTTTCCTGCGGATGCGGTCGGGGGATGGGGCGCTCTCGCTGGACACTCCGCCGGGCAAGGACTACGCCGGGGTGGTGTCTTTCGACGCGACGCGCTATCTCTACGTGGTGGACACGGGACAGACCGGTTCGGGGTACTGGTACGACTACAAGCCCGGGATGCTGGTGTGCCTCGAGGCCCCCCAGAAGCTCACCGCCTCGCTCCGGAACAAGACCCTGGAAATTGTCTGGCAGGAACCCCGGCTGGCCAAGGAAAGGCCCGAACTGGTGACGGGATACCGCATCCAGGTGCGGCGCCTTACGGAAAAGATCCCCCGGGTGGATCGTACCGTGCCCCGGGGAAGCCCCCGGCTCACGCTGGGAGAAGCCGACGGCGTGGGAAGCTTTGAAAATCTGGAGGTCTCGGCCCGCACGGTGATGACCTTGGGAGATCGCCGCGACGAGAGCGAGCCCGCCATGGCCCTGGCCACCCCGGAGTCCTCCAAGATCTTTCCCCTTTTTGAGAACCGCACGTACTGGACCACCGCCACTCCCTTGGGGAACGACCCCGGCGTGGTCTTTCCCCCGGTTCCCCTGGCGGTGTCGGTGACTCTGGGAGGGGTGACGGGGTCCATGGGCCCCGAGGCGCCGGAGTGGAAGGCCTATCTGAAGCTCGCCGAAAACGTGGCGGGCACGGACGCCTTTCTCAAGAAGAAGTTTGAAGCCGAGCTCGCCTCCAAGGGCATCACCCTCACGGAGGAGCAGATGCGCCAAGCCCTTCAATCCATGCAGGTGGCGGGGGTCTTCATGCCCGAAGAGTCGTCCCAGAAACGGACCCTTTTGGGAGGAGGGTGGCGAGCCCCCGGAGCCTCCGTGGCCGTGACGCTCCAGGTGACCCTGCCTCCGGTGCCCCGTATTCCCCTGTCGTTACCGGGACCCGATGGAAACCCCCGTCCTCTGGAAGCCCAGGTGGAAGTTTCTCGATGGTTCATGATGGTGGGCCCGCAGAAGAGCCCCGAGTTCCCCCTGGGGAGCGGAACGCTCTCCTGGACTCCCAAGAGCGCCTCCGAAGACGCCTTCGGCATCGATCTCGCCCTGCCGTTCTCGTTGACCTTTTTCGACCCCGCCACGGGGGAAGTCCTCA
>CALMLW010000083.1 GCA_937868015.1 uncultured Synergistaceae bacterium
ACCTGGCCAGGGCCTCCGTCAATTTGCGCCAGTCGAAATCCTTCACGGCCCCGTGGACCTCGGGAGACAGGTCGGCCACCGCCTGGGCCATGTGCCGTTCTCCCTCTTCCTGGAGGAGCTCTTCTCGCCATCCCGCCGGGGGGTTTCCTGCCTTGGTCAAAATGTTTCTCACGCGACAAGCCGCCGTGACCAGGGCCTGGAACCAAGCCTCGGAAGCCACCCCCTGGAGGGTGTCTAGGAGCCTTTCCAGGTGAAGGGGGCGATGCCAAGCCACTCCCATGGCCAGGGTCACCACGTCGTGGGGATACCCCCGCTCCTTGAGCTGGACTTGGAGGCGGGCCTGAAGGAAGCTCTCCACCCGGGACACCACGTCGTCGCCCGCGCCAATTTCTTGGGCCGCCACGCGCACCAGTTCTTTCAAGTCCCCATCCAGGGAGAGCCCCCAAAAGATCTCATTCATGCAACGGGCCGCCCGGCGAAGGCCGTAGGGGTCCTGAGAACCGGTGGGATCTAGTCCCACTTTATGGCAGGCCACCACGGTGTCCATGCGGTCGGCCACTCCCAGCAGGGCCCCCAAGATGTCGGAGGGCAGCCGGTCTCCCGCCGCCGCCGGGAGGTATTGTTCGTAGATAGCCCGGGCCACCCGGTCGTTTTCCCCGCTCTTACGGGCGTACTCCCTCCCCATGACCCCTCGGAGCTCGCCAAACTCGTACACCATGTGCGTCACCAGGTCGGCCTTGGCGAGAAAGGCCGACCGTTCCAGGTCTCTCCGGGATCCTTCATCCAGGCCCAGGGTCCCTCCCAGATGCCGAGCGATGGCCTGGGTTCTTCTGCTCTTGTCCAGAAGGGTCCCCAGGCGCTCTTGATACACGATGTTCCCGAGCTCCTCCACCCGCGATGCCAGGGGGCGCTTTTGATCTTCCGCCCAAAAGAACGCCGCATCGGAAAGGCGGGCCCGCAGGACCCTCTCATTGCCCTCCCGCACCACCGCCATGCTCGTAGCCCGGTTATTGCTCACTCCCACGAAGAGGGGCAAGAGCTTGCCCTGGCTGTTGTGGACCGGGAAGTACCGCTGGTGCACCGCCATGGTGGTGGTGAGGACCTCCGGCGGCATGTCGAGGAATCTATCTTCGAACGTGCCAAAAAAGGGCACGGGATATTCCACCAGGTCCAGGTTTTCTTCCACCAGGGCAGGAGTAAGGTCCGCCTTGCCGTCGATCTCTTTTTCTAGGGCGGCGATGGCCCCCGTCATACGCTCCCTTCTCTTGTCCTGATCCACTATGACGTAGTTATCGTAGAGCAAGTCCATGTAGGCACGCACCGAAGGGACCTCCACCCGCTTTTGTCCCAAAAATCGGTGTCCCGAGGTGAAGCGATCCGCCACACACCCCGCAAAGGTGAGGGGGATGACTTCGTCGTCCCAGAGACAGAGGAGCCACCGAATGGGACGGGCAAAGCGGGTGCCCGGGTCGTCCCAGTACATGTTTTTGGGAAAGACGATGCGGCGAAGCA
>CALMLW010000084.1 GCA_937868015.1 uncultured Synergistaceae bacterium
CCATTTCAACGGGTACCGCCAAAAGCCTGCTGGCCTGGATGTTTCGGTACTCTTCCCTGGAGATTTCCGTGAGGCGCTCCAGGGCGCCGAGGGCTTCCAGGTAGTTTCCCCTGGCCCGGTGGTAGGCGGCCATTTCCCCCAGCGCCACACCCAGAAGCTGGGAGGATTGCAGGGTCTCCGCCAGGGCGAGACCCCTTTTCAGGCAGTCTTCCGCCTCGTGCCATCGATGGGCTTGCATCTCCAGGGTGCCCCATCGGACGAGGGTCTCTGCTTCCATCTCCTTATCCCTCGCTTCGGCGCTCAGGACCAGGCTCTCCCGGAAAAATCTTCGGGCCTCGGGGATGTCTCCTTCCGCCATCGCCAGAAGGGCGAGGTTGTGCAGGCCCACCGCTTCGTAGGCTTTGTTTCCCGCCTGGCGGTCGAATTCCATGGACCGAAGGTAGTGCTCCTGGGCCTCAGCGCAGCGCCCCTCTTCGCGATAGATCTCTCCCACGTTGTTATATGCCCGGGAAAGCTCTCGCAGGTCCCCCGAGTGCTGGGCCGCTTCGAGCCCCTTGAGCCTGAACTTAACGGTCTCGGCACGGTCTCCCCCACGAGACCAGGCCACTCCCAGGGAGTTGTAGGTGTCTGCCAGGCCTCGATGGTCTTCCATGCGCTGGAATATGTCGAGGGCTTTCATGTGGTACTGGATGGAAAGCGCCGGGTTTCCCAAGCCCCGGTAGGCCCGGCCCAGGCGGTTTAAAATCACGGCGGTGGCGTAATCGTCGCCCCGGGCCTCGGCATCCTCCAGGACGCCATGGAGGAGGCGCAGGGCGCTTCGAAAGTCGGCCTCCCCGATCAGGCGATTGGCCACCTCTAGCCTGTCTTTGAACGGTCCCATGAATTCCATGCCTCATGCCTCGATTCTCGGCTCTTTCTAGGTGACACCCCGAGGAGAAGTCACCCTCGGTCGTAGAGCTCGTAGATGCGGTGCTCATCGCCGATGAAAAGATCCAACAGGTCGGGGTCAAAGGCCCTACCCCGTTCGTAGATCATGAGTTCCATCGCCTTTTCTCGGGACATGGCCGGACGGTAGGGGCGATGGGACGAGATGGCATCCCAGACGTCGGCTATGGTCACAATGCGGGCAGACAGGGGGATCTCGGTGCCCCGGAGACCCCGGGGATAGCCCCCGCCGTCCCAGCGCTCCTGGTGGCAATGGGCGATATCGGCGGCGATTTCTAACCCCCGGACCTGGGAAAGGATCTGACGCCCCAGGGCGGAGTGGCGCCGCATCTCTTCCCGTTCTTCGGGGTCGAGGATCCCCGGTTTATTGAGCACGGCGTCGCGCACGCCAATCTTACCCACGTCGTGGACTATGGCCCCTAGGTAGATCCGCTGGCACTCTTCTTGGGGCAACCCCGCGCACCGGGCCAGGGCCCGGGCGTATCCCCCCACCCTCTCCACGTGGTCTCCGGTGCAGAGGTCCTTGGCTTCGATGGCCGACGCCATGGCTAGGAGGAGCTCTTCCAGGGTCTTATGGGCTTGGTCCCGGAGCCTCAGGGCTTCTTCTTTGTCGCTTTCGATCTCCCGCACCTGGTGGGCAATGAGCTCTTTCAGCTCCCCCGCTTCGCTCTCCAGGCGCCGGGACTCTTCCCGGGTCCGGTCGGCTTCCATCTCGGCGAAGATCGACAAAAATCTCTTCCGCTGGGCCGCAGAGGACTCTCCCCTCGTGACCTTGGTGAAACGATCCATCGCGTCGAAAGCCCGGGGAAAGTCCCCTTTCCCCCGGAGGTACGCCGCCATCTCCCGCAGAGCCAGGCCCAAAAGGTACGGAGACCCCAAACCCTCGGCCCGGGTCAGGGCCCTATCCAGGAGGAAGCCCGCCGAGTCAAATCGGTGGAACCGGGACTCCATCTCGCCAAAGAAGATGAGGGTCTCCACTTCCATCTCCCGATCTCCGGCCTCCAAGCTAAGGATCAGGCTTTTTTCGAAAAGATCCCGGGCTTCGCCGTAGTTGTCCTCCGCCGAGGCCACCAGGGCCAAGTTGTGTAGGGCCACGGCCTCGTAGGCTTTGTTTCCCGCCTGACGGTCCAGCTCCAGGGAGCGGAGGTAGTGATCTCGGGCGTCGTCGAGGCGACCGCTCAGGCGGTATTCTTCGCCGATGTTGTTGTACGCCCGGGAAAGCTCTCGCAAATCCTCCGAGCGCTGGGCTGCGTCCAAGGCCTTGAGCTTGAACTGCATGGCCATGGAGTTGTTTTCCGCCTCGGACCAAATGGTGCCAATGTGGTTATACGTCTCCGCCAGACCCCGGAGGTCTTCGGCCTTTTCAAAGATGGTCAGGGCCCGCAGGTGATAGCGAATGGCCAAGTCGGCGTTCCCCAGGCTCGCGTGGCTCCGGCCTATGCGGTTAAAGGCCTTAGCTACATCGATGGGGCGCCGCTCTCTTTCGCTCTCGGCAAGGATCTCGTGGAGCAGATGGATCGCCCCCTGGAAATCGGCGGCCCTAATGAGCTGGTCGGCGGCGGCGAAGAGGTCCTTTCCCCGGTGATCTTCTTCCACGGATCATACCTCCTTTCCATCTTCTCGCGGCACGCCCCTCCGCAGACCATCGGGGAATCGTCGGGGCCAGAAAGCCCCCGCGCCGTGGGTGATTCATATTCGAGGCGATGGCGAAGGGCCCCTCCGACGGAGGGTCCCTGACCCTTCGTAGAGTGTAGCTTTTTTTTACACTTTTTGCACCCTTTTTGGTGTGGCCCCTGGCGGGGGATATCGGAGGTCTTACCCGTCGGGGCGAAAGGTCGGGGGATGATGTGGGGATAAAAAGAATAAAAAAAGCCGGCTGGAAGCCGGCGCTCCCGGCAATGGCGCTCCCGGCAAAAGAAAGCGAAAGTCGGGACAAAAGCCCCCCTATTTCCCAAGAAAAGCCCCGGCGGAGGGATCTCCTCCGCCGGGAAAAGGGGCTTTATTCCCGTGCCGTGAAGGGAAGTGCCCCGCTTCGGCGCGCCCCTCGGGGTCTTTGTCCGTGCTCCGAAAGCAGGCGCTCCTCGGAGGCTCCCCCCATCCTCCTACCGCCTCAGGAAGAAGGCTAAGGGCACAAGAAGCAGCAACGCCCCGGGGACGAGCCCCGTGGAGCACCCCCCACCGCTGGCAGAACTGGGAGAACTCGTAGGGGCCGGCGTGGGGGTCGGTGCGACATAGGGTACCGTAAAGGCCTTGAGGCAGACGTTGGCGTTGGGCACGTCCGTGGTGAGGTCTTCCCAAGCCGCGCCGTTAGCGCTCACCCAGCTCTGGCGGGGCTGGGCCGTGGCCTTGTCGGAATACCCCTCCAAAGGGAGTTCCAGGGGCACGGGGAACAGGTACCCCGGAGTGGTGAGCCGCACCTCCACCGCGAAATTCTTGCCCCCCGGCAACACCACGTCGCCGCTCATCGCCACCCGGCGATACCCGGGGATATCCAGGCTGCCCACCAGGGGCCCCGTCACCAGCGTCCCCCGGAAGCCCCCCGAAGCATCGGGGGAAACGTCGCTGTAAACCCTGACCTGATATGAGGCCGACTCCGCCGCCACGTAGAACGACACGGCCTTCAGCATCGCGTCCTCCGAAAGGGGGAAGACGTTGGCAAACCACCCCGTTTCACTGTCGAAACCGTAGGTGTTGCACCACCCCAGGGGGTCGTAGTCGTGAATGCGCTCCTGCCCTCCCGCCACCTGGGCCGCCGCCGAAACTTCGGGAACTCCGATGTAATTTACCCCGCTGTCCAAGGTGGATGCATAGGAGGCGTAAAAATAACCCCCGTCGCCGAAGGAGCTCCCCCAGCTGTTGCGGACGATCCACGCCCCGTCTTCGGCGGGACGGTGCCCCGCTGGAAAGTTCTCCTTCGGGTAGGCGTCGTCCCACCCCACGATGCACACCGCATGGTTGGAGTTCAGAGGACCGGCGTAGTGGTAGGCGAAGGTGGCGGGGTTGTAGTACGACGCCCCGAATTCGGCGAACATGCCGATGGATGAGGCGCCATAGGTCATCACCGAAGTCTTGATGGCCCGATGAAGAAGGGGATATTCAAAGGCTCCGTCCTGATATGGCAGGTAGAGGGCCTCGGTGAGGAGCACCCGCCGGGGTTCTTCCCCCGAAGGGTCGGGGGTGTCCCATCCCGACCCCATGTAGGGGGCGTCGTCCTCGTCCACGGCGCCGGTGCCCCGGGCCAGGATGGCCACGGCGCGCCAGTCGTCCCCGCCGTTGTTGTACACATCGTCCGGCGTGGCGGTGTCTCCGGTGAAGGCCACGTGATCCGCGTCCTGGTCCATGTAACCGAACCACGCCAGATGGCGCTCCGAAAGGTCCCAGGACCCCTCTCCCCAGGGATGATCCGCCCCCGGCGCGCTCCCCGAGGTGAGGAGGAAGGATTCCAGGGACCCCAGGGCACCGAAGGTCCAGCAGGCGCCCCAGTCACTCTGGTCCCGCACCGGGGAGACCCCCCCTCGGGAGCGGAGGTCAAAGCTCGCGGGGATTTCGGCGACCATCCTCCGGAGCCTTCCCCGCACATGGGACAGGTCCACCGGCGAAGGAATGCGCCCCGGGCGATGGGCCACCCCCAGGGACGAAGCGTCGTGTTCCCTTTGGGATTGCCACTGGATAAAGGCGGGAGAAAGGGGCCCCCGATGACCCGCGCCCTGCGCCGAGGCTCCCTCCCCCATCCCCCACACCGCCATCATCGTCACTGCCACTGCCATCAGCCGCTTCCCCACCATAAATTCCACTTCCTCTCTTCTTTCCGCCCCCCCTTGTCTTCGGCGGCGGCTCTTCACCCTTCGCCGCCTCCTCTGCGGGGAAAACAAAAATATGGGCGAAAGAGCCACCTCTTTCGCCCCTGGTCCCTTGATCTAGATTTTTTTAAGTCATGGGAGGAAACCGTCCTTTTCCGTCTTGGCCACCAGGACGGTGCAAGCCATGTCTCCGGTGACGTTGATGCAGGTCCGGGCCATGTCCAGGATGGCGTCGATCCCCGCGATGAGGGCGATGGCCTCCACCGGAAGCCCCGCATACTGCAGGGTGAGGGTAAGCATGATAAGCCCCGCCCCGGGGACTCCCGCCGTGCCGATGGAAGCCAGGGTGGCGGTGAGGATGATGCCAAGCTGGACGGGCAGGGGCAAGGGCACGCCGAAGGCCTGGGCCACGAAGAGGGTGCAGACCCCCTGATAGATCGCCGTGCCGTCCATGTTCACCGTGGCCCCCAAGGGAAGGGTGAAGCTCAGGATGTGGGGGTTCACCTTGAGATTTTCCTCGCTGACCCTCATGCTCACCGGCAGAGTGGCGGCGCTGGATCGGGTGACAAAGGCGGTGAGCATGGCCTCTTTTACCCCGGAGAAGAACCAGAAGGGACTCTTCCCCGCCGCCCGCACGATGAAGGAGTAAACCAGCAGAGCGTGTACCACTATGGCCAGATACACCACAAAGATGAGCTTGGCGAAGGGGCCGAGGACTCCCACGCCATACTTTGCCACCGTCTCCGCCATGAGGGCCGCCACGCCGTAGGGGGCGCACTCCATCACGATGCCCGTGAGCTTGTACATGGTTTCCACCGTGGCGTTCATGACGTCTATGACGGGTTTCGCCACCGCCCCGGCAAAGACCGCCGCCACGCCGAAAAAGAGGGCGAAGACGATGATCTGGAGCATGTTTCCTTTGACCAAAGACTCCACGATGTTCGTGGGGAACATATCCAGTAGAACGTTGATCATCTTGGGGACCTCGGGCATCTTGAACTCCACGCCGGTGAGGGAAAGCTCCATCCCCGCCCCGGGCTGGATCACGTTGCCAAAGAACAGTCCCAGCGTCACCGCGAAAGCCGTCGTCAACAGGTAAAGCACCATGATCTTGATCCCCACGCGCCCCAGGACCTTGACATCCCCCAGGGAGGAAGTGCCCACCACGATGCTGGAAAACACCAGGGGGACGATGAGCATCTTCAGGAGAGAGATGAAGATCTTGCCCACCGGCGCCAGCGTGGGCACCACGCCGGGCACCGCCACCCCAAGCACCACGCCCACCACAAAACCCATGCTGATCTTGTAGAGTAACGACATCTTCTTCCGCTCCGTCACGTCATCAAACCCCCTTTTTTCTCCTCGAGCGGCCCCGCCGCCGGCCCTGCCCCCCTAAAACCCTTATTCTTTCGGGGGAGCCTCTTCAACGCCTTGCCAACATAGCACAAGGATCGGATCGGGGGAACGCTCCGGGGAGTGATACATTTGGCCCCTCATCACCCGGCCTCGGGCACAAGGGGGACCCCGGAACATGCCGAGGGCTCTCGCCCCTTGAACCTCTTTTCCTCCGGACGGTCCGATCCTAACCCTTGAGGCCGTAGGGCCACCCGGCGGTGCCCCCCTCCAGCAGTACCACCCGACCGAACCCCTTGTTCCGGAGGATGCCATAGGCATCCCACCCCCGGACGGAAATTTTACAAAAGACCACCAGGGTCCGGTCGCCAGGCAGGGTATCTCCCTTCTCCCAGAGGGCCCCCAGGGGAATGTTCACCTGGTCGTCGAAGGGCAGGCGCCCCTGGAGCCGGACCTCATCGGGGGTGCGCACGTCCACTAGCAGGAAGGGCTCCCCCCGTTCCTTTCGGTCCAAGAGCTCCGCCGGAGACCAGGAGTCCATCAGGCCATCCAGTTTGTTGCGCAAGACATTGGCCCCGTGGGTAAGAGGATCCAGGGCGGTGCTGAAGGGAGGAGCATAGCCCAGGTCCAGGTCCGCCAGGTCATCCACGGTGATTTTTCCCGTCACCGAAGCCACCAGGGCATCCAGACGCTTGTCCCCTCGCCCGAGGCCCACGACCTGCCCCCCGAGGACCCGCCGGGTGCTTCGATCCGCCACGAGGCGCAACGCCAGGAGGGCCGATCCGGGCATGAAGTGGGGCATGTCGGAATTCACCACGGTGACTCCCACGGGATCGAATCCCGCCTCCCGAGCCCCCGCCTCATCCAGCCCGGTACGGGCCGCCGTGAGGTCGAAGATCCGGGCGATGGCGGTACCCGCCACCCCCGCATAGCGCCCCGGGAGTCCCGCGATGTGGTCCGCGATGACGCGCCCCTGGCGGTTCGCCGCCGACCCCATGGGCTGGCGCACGCTTTTCCCCGACAGGATGTGGGGCACCTCCACGCAATCCCCCCCCGCGTAGATCCTATCGTCGTTGGTACGAAGGTGCTCGTCCACCATAATGCCCCCCGAGGGCCCCAGGGTCAGCCCCGCCTCCCGGGCGAGGTCCACCGAGGGGCGCACTCCCACCGCCAATAGCACCAGATCTGCGGGAAGGTCCCGCCGGTCGGTGCGCACCGTCGCCACGCGCCCCCCTTCTCCCACGAGCTCCACGACCCGCTCGCCACCGAAGAAGGGCACCCCGTGGCGCTCCAATCCTTGGGCCACCAGGGCGCCGAAGTCCCGGTCCAGAAGCGTACCCAGGGGACGGTCCAGGAGCTCCACCACGGAGACCTCCACCCCTCGGTTTTTCAGGGCCTCCGTCATCTCCAGGCCGATGAGCCCCGATCCCACCACCACGGCCCGACGCATCGTCCCTTCCTCCAGGGCCCGGGAGATCGCCAGGGCATCCTCCAGGGTGCCCAGGGAAAAGACCCCCGCCAGATCCCTCCCCGGAAGGTTCGGGCGCACCGGCTGGGCCCCCAGGGAGAGCACCAGCACATCGTAGGGAAAGATCCGTTCCTCGCCGCTCTCCAGGTGGATCGCCGTGACGACGCGCCTTTCCCGGTCAATACGGGTGGCCTCGTGGCGCGTGAGCATGTCCACATGCTTCACCTTCCGAAAAAACGCCGCATCTCGCTCGATGCCGACGGGGGTGCTGGTGAGGTGGCGATAGTCCGACACCACGCCGCCGAGGAAGTAAGGCATGCCACACCCCGCGTAGCTGGGAAAA
Source organism: uncultured Synergistaceae bacterium (assembly GCA_937868015.1). Classification (GTDB taxonomy): domain Bacteria; phylum Synergistota; class Synergistia; order Synergistales; family Aminiphilaceae; genus CALMLW01. The sequence continues at coordinate 7,910 of CALMLW010000084.1, forward strand.
TACCCCCGCTCCAGCACGGTGATGGAGGCCTCGGGGTCGAGCCTCCGCAACCGCGCCGCCACCTTGCTGCCACACGCCACGCCTCCGATGATCACCACGTTTTTACCCATGGTCCAATCCTCCTGGACCCCGCCGGGGTCCCCCAGATTTCGCCCCGGCCACCCCTCCCGAAGGGGGATCGGGACGAAGCTTTTCATATAAGCCATGATAAAACTACTCTTTTCCCCCCGTCAAGGCTTTTCCCAAACATCGGCGAGACCGCCCCATCCCCGGGGCCCCGGGCCGGAAAAACTCCCATCGCCGGGCGAAAAGACCCGGGCCTTCCGTTCCCTCGGGCCGCCATCGATTTTCCTCCCTTGCCTCCCTTAAGGAGGCGTCCCTCCTGGGGGGAGGAGGGCCGATCGACACCCCACCCGACCCCTTATCTCGTCCCTTGACGCCGCGATCCTCCCGGCCGAAGCCTGCTTCGTTGGAGGCCCGACCCGTCGTGGCTCTATTTTAACAAAACTGTCGCCCCGATTTGCCCCGGGGGCCCTCTTCTCCCCCCGCCCAGGATCGACCATGCCGAAGGCCCTCCCCAAGACGTCAAAGGCCCTTGACGGGGAAGGCATATTCCGCGATGCTAAGATGAAAGGCTGCGCCCCTTCGGAAGGCGGTGGCGCGAGGCGCAGCCAAACCCTCCACCGAGGAAATCTTTCTTCAAGGGGTCGCGTCCCGTCGCCATGGCGCTCACCCCTTTTCGAAGCAGGCCGAGGAAAGCCCTTTATTAGGATCGATCCGCCTGTGGATCGGCGAGAAGCGCCGTGGTCCCCCGGGGGCCTTTCGGAGCCTGGCACCGAAGAAGGCCCTCCCCCCGGGGATCTCCCGAGGAGGGGAAGGCAACCCTGGACCTATCATGAACGCAAGGAGGAAGACTCATGGACTCTTCCCGTCTTATTCGCCAAGCCCTCGACTCCGGCTTCGGCCCCCGGAGCATCCGGAAGAAGGGGCGCCTCTGCGACGCCGCCGGGCTCCGGAGGATCGGGGTTTTATGGATTTTTATCGTATTTTCCCTCTGCCCCCTCGGGACGTCGGGGCACGCCGAAAGCCCCTCGCCCCCCGCCAGCGCGGACGTGGAGGCCGCCCGCTTTCTGGCCGAGGGTCAGGCCCGGGCGCGGGCCGTGGAGGGGGCCCTGGCGGCCCTTCCCAGCGTCATCCAGGAGGAAAAACGGCGCATCATGGACCACCTGGACGAGTGGAGCCAAAGCCGGCTTCCCTCCTTGGTGGAACGGCATCAGGCCCAAGTGGCCCAGGCGCTGGAGGGGACCTCTCTGCCGGAGGACCTCTCCACCTGGGAGGTCTACTGGCGCCACTTGAAGGCAGGAGTGGGAGCCACCGAGGATCTGGAGGCCCTGATAAGGCTCTTCATGAACCACGCCGAAACCCGCCTGGCCCCGGCCATGGCCGATTTTCAGGAAACGCTGGCCCAAGAGCTCCAGGAGGAGATAAACCGCCTATTGGACGAAGCCCTGGGGCGCATCCGCAAGCCCTTTCGGGACGTGACGCTGAAATATTTCCCTTTCTATCAGGGCATGGGCCTATCACCCCCTCGACCCCGGAGCTCCCTGGGCGAGATCGACCTTCTGAGCAAGGATAGGAGAGGCCCGGAAAGCGCCCTCTTCCTCGTCACGGGGTTGATCTTGGTGGCGGGGCGCAAAGTCATCCAGCGCGTGCTACTCCACGTCCTCCGCAGCGTGGTGGGCAAGGCCTTGGCCAAGCTCATTCCCCTGTTGGGGTGGCTCCTCCTCGCCTGGGAGGTCTGGGATGCGACCAACGCCAAGCTTTCTCTGGAGGATACCATGAGACAAAACTTCCTGGAGGAGTACCGGGGCGCCGTCACGGCCCCCACCCTGTGGTCCCAAGGAGAGGAAGGCTCCCTCCGGACCTCGGTGGAACGCGAGGTGGAGGGCCTTCTCCGGCGCTTCGAGAGGGGGTGTCAGGAAGAGGCCCGGCGCATGCTCGACGTGGCCCCTGCGCTGGCGGCCTCCGACTCCCTCCGGGACTTCGTCGCCAAAGGCACCGCCCAAGGACGGGACTTCGCGGTGATCGCGGAGCAGGTTAAGGAACTGCGGGAGCTCTTCGGGGAACATCTCCTCGCCCGGACCCCCGTGGAGGTGCTTCTGGAGCTCCGGGCCCTGGCCCCCGACCTGGAAGAGCTGGCCATCCTGGCCCGGGAGGAGGACCGAAGGCTCATCGAAGAGTACCAACGGTCGGGGAAGGCCTACCTGGAGGCGGTGCACGCCATGGGGACCAGGACTTTCATCGAACTCCGCCCCCTGATCTACGCCCTAGCCCCCTCCGGTGAAGGCCCGCCGCCGTGGCTCACCCTGCGGCGAGCCTTCACCACCCTGGTGGAAAGGGATAAAAATCGGGCCGCCGCCCGGGGCCTTTTGATCCTCCTGAGGGTCGCCGTGCCGCCGGAGACCTTCTCCGAGGCCTCCCTGGCCCGGGTGGGGGCCCGGGAGGACCTTTTCCTCGCCCTGTACCGGGCGGTGGGGGGAAAGGCGGAAATCCTCGCCGCCTTGTTTTCCTCGGAAGAGCTCCTCGCCAAGGTCGCGCGAGCCCGGGACGGCGACGCCGAGATGGCCGACGCCCTGTTGCGCCAGACCACGGATGCTTTCTGGGCCAGCTGGGCCGAGGGAGACCTCCGGGACCTCCTGGCCGCCGCTCGGGTGCGACAAGAGCTCTTTCGCCTCTCCCCCGACGACGCCGTGCGGGGGATCCACCAGACCGGAGAGCTGGCCCTGATCTACCGGGAGTCGGGGCGCGTGGGGGTGGAGCTCTGGTATCGCTTCGTGGGAGGAGAGGGAGGGGATGTGCAGAAACGCTGGGCCCGAGAGGCCCTTTCCCTGGCCGCCCGGGGATTCGACCCGGACAAGCTCCGCACCCCGGAAGACCTATCCTGGGCGAACTTCTGCGCCCTGCTCCCCGTGGGAGGGCCATCGCTTTTCGACTTGCTCTCCCGCGTGGGGCAGACCGCCCGCTTTATCCTGGTCCTGGGGGCCCTGGCCCTTCCCCTTCTTTTTGTGATCTGGGTGGGAAAACGCATCGCGACCCTGCTCCGGGACTCCCGGCGCACGCCCCCTGCGGGGGCCCGAATCTACACCCCCACACCGCCCCCGGAGGCCGTGGACGCCGTGTTTTCGGAAAAAAACGCCCCCTCCCCGGCGCTGCCCAAGAAAGAAGAGACCCCGACTAAAATGGATGAGCCATGAAAAAAAATCTGCTGGTATGCACCACGGACGCCCCCCCCGGGGGGGAGAGCGTGGAGTGCCTGGGCACGGTGTACGCCACCTGCTGCCTGAGCAAATCCCTGGTGGCCGATATCGGGGCCAACGTGAGGAACTGGACCATCGGAGGGGAGCTTCCCGCCTATAGCTCCCTCATGAGCGAGGGGATTTCGGCGGTGCTGGACCGCCTTCAGCGCCAGGGGGAAGAGGTGGGAGCCGACGCCATCGTGGGATTTCGCCTTTCCACCACCTCCATCGCCCAGGGGGCGGCGG
>CALMLW010000085.1 GCA_937868015.1 uncultured Synergistaceae bacterium
TGCATCTTCCCCACGTTGCCATACAGGGGAATGATGGAGTCCAGCAGAGGGTAAAGATGGCCCAACAGCACCCGGGTCTCAATAATGCTATCCAAAAACTCTCGCACCGGCTGATCTAATCCCGAGAGATGTCTAAGATTTTTTTCATAGTATGGATTGGGAAGAAAACGGGCATCGAAGAGGAAGTCGCAGTCCTTCGGGGTGCCGTATTTGAATCCAAAAGACGTAAGAACCACCGTAGGATTTTCATGAAATCCACCCACGCTGGCCAGGAGCTTCTCTCGAAAAGACGTCAAAGTCAACCCTGAGGTGTCCACCACCACGTCGGCGATCTCCCTCACCGGGGCGAGAAGCTCCCGCTCCTGGGCCACTCCTTCCAGAATGGGGACATTGCCCAGGGGGTGCCGTCGTCGGGTGGTCTCAAAACGCTTTAAGAGCTCCCCGTCCTCTGCGTCCAGAAACACCAGTTGCGTTTGCGGTAGCATCCTCCGGAGGTGTCCCATGACCTCCACCAGGTCGTGGAGGAGCTCCCCTCCTCGGACGTCCATCACCGCTGCCACGCCGTGTTCCACCGCCGCCGGATGGGTGCGCAGCAGTTCTAAGAGTTGAGGCATCAGAGCCGGAGGTATGTTGTCTATGGCAAACATTCCCTGGTCTTCAAAGACGTTGAGAGTGGCGGATTTGCCTCCTCCGGATAGGCCGGTGATGATGATACAGCGGCTCACTTCTCTGGGGCTGATGCGAGACTCAGCGACGGAAGAGTTAAGCGTGTCCATGGCCTCCGCACTCCCCTTCCCAACCCTGAGCTATTTCCACGCCGTGCCGTAGCAGAGGGGCCACCGCCCGAAAGCACTCCACCGCCCCTCGCTCGCTCCCTGGAAGGGCCAAGATCAGCGTCTGATTCCTCAGCACCGCCCCCCCACGGGACAGGGGAGCCCGGGGAGAGCGCCCCGACGAAACCTGGCGCATGGCCTCGCCCAGGCCGGGCACGAAGCGCGTGGCCACTTTTTCTAGGGCCTCAGGGGTTAGATCCCGAGGAGAAAACCCCGTTCCTCCCGTGATCAGAATAATATGACATTCGTCCTGGTCCGCCCAGGAAGTGATGGTTTTTACCAAAAGATCTTCTTCGTCGGGCAACACCTGGCGACAGGTCACGTCTCCTCCTATGGCCCTCGCCGCCGCTTCCAGGGCCGGTCCCGCCGTGTCCCGCCGTTCTCCTCGGCTCCCCTTGTCGCTCACGGTCAACACTCCGACCCGCAAAGGACGCCACAGGGAGATGGGGCGGGAAAAACTCAGGATACCCGGATGCCACACACGCAGATCTCTTCCCTCTCCACGACGCAACACCGCCCCGGAGGGGCCAAAGGATATAAAGCTCCCCGGGGGGGCGTGAAAAATCCTATCAGACACCACCCAGAGCGCCCCCCCATCGGGGACGGGATCGTCGATAAGAAGCGCTTCCAGCTCCAGAGAGGCATCTCCCCACACCATCGCCTTTGCGCGAACCAAGCCCTGGTCGCGCCCCAGGAGAAGTTCCATTCTTTCCATCTCCTCTGCCGACCTCGTGGGGCCTTGTCACCGCCCCCGTCGCCCTGCGAGGGTGAATCGGAGGCCTTCCGGCGCCCCGCAGGCATAACCTTCCATCGCCGACGGAAAAACGAGAGGCCCCCGCCCTTTCCTGAGTCAAAAATCGGGGCCGATTCTCCTTTTATCGCCAAGGTCAACACGAAAATTTCCTTGGGATCGATGAAGAAACTTGCCCCAGCGCCTCGTCCCTCTTCGACCCGAAGCCTTCCTGCCCGACCTCCTGGGTATGAAAACTACTCTCCCGACGAGGGGGCGGCAGAGCCTTCGGGGACACGGTAGGTCCCGCTCTTTCCACCGCTTTTATACGTGAGCCTCACGCCGTCGATCGCCATGCCTTTATCTATGGCCTTGCACATATCGTACACCGTCAGGGCCGCCAAGGAAACAGCCGTGAGGGCCTCCATTTCCACCCCGGTCACGTCGCGGGCCCGCACCACGCTCTCCACGTGGACTGCTCGGGCACAGGAGTCCAGACGACACCGCACCCGCACTTCGTCGAGGCGAAGGGGGTGACACAGGGGGATTAGCGACGCAGTGGCCTTGGCTCCTTGGATTCCCGCTATTTCCGCCACCCCCAAGACGTCGCCTTTTTTCACTTCCCGGGAGGCAATGGCGTCATACACGCCCTGGGGCAGGCGCACCCACCCTTCCGCCCGGGCTTCCCTCGCCGAAGGGAGTTTTTCGCCCACATCCACCATGACGGGATGACCCTCTCCATCCATATGTGTGAAAGACACGATCTATCCTCCTATGCGGGACATGTGCCGTTCGGAGTCCCGGAGGTTCTGCCAGGAAAGAGGTTTATCCCTCACTGCCTCGCGCACCATTTCCATGACCCGGGAGTCATCCCCGGCACGTAGCGCCTCGCGAAG
>CALMLW010000086.1 GCA_937868015.1 uncultured Synergistaceae bacterium
CCGTGGCGGTGCTCACAAACCTTTCGGATTCGGGGCGGGCCGCCCAGCGCATCGCTCGAAAGGCGGCGGCCCTCGTCTCTTCGGGGGCCCTGCCGGAATAGCCGTCGGGGCCGAGGGGCTTCGGGACTGGCTAAAAGGCCCTCCGGAGCGTACTCTCTCCTCGGTTCTGCGGGGTGCTTCAAGGGGGCTTCGACGGTCGGGGAAGGGAAACGGACCGTCGTCGTTTTGCCCCGGGCGATGCTCCGGGGGCTTTAGAAGGCTTTAGGGTCCGGCCAGAGGTCTCAAAGGGGCTCAACTCACCCAAAGGAGGGAAAAAGGGATGAGAGTTTCGGTACGATGTGGCATTTTTCCAAGGGGGATCTCGAGGATGCGGGGTCCCGGGAGCGCGGGCGTGGGGGTCATACTCCTCGCCGTGATGATGGCCCTTTTTTCTCCCCTGGGGGCTTCGGGGGCGGAAGAAGGGGCCACGGTGCTCCTGGGCCCGGGGGATCTCTTCGGATCCCAAATGGTCTTTATCTACGCCGGGGATCTCTGGGTTTCCCAGGCCGACGGCACCGCCTTCCGGCGCCTTTGCACCGAAGGCACGGCGGTGGGACGCCCCGCCTTCTCCCCCGACGGCAGGGACGTGGTCTTCTCCCTAATGAACCACGGCAACGTGGATGGGTACATCATGCCCGTCTCGGGGGGGACGCCCCGGCGTCTCACGGCCCATCCCGGGGTGGATCGCGTCCTGGGGTTTTCCGCCGATGGGAAGGAGGTCCTCTTGACCTCGGACCGAGAGGCCGCCCTGGGAAGCTCCTACGCCCTGTTTGCCGTGCCCCGGGAGGGGGGACCCCTGCGGAGGCTTTCCCTTCCCCAGGCCTTTGACGGGGCCTTTTCCCCCGACGGAGGGCTCTTCGCCTACAATCCTCTGCCCCCGGCCTTTCGGATCTGGAAGGGGTACCGGGGGGGGACCATCTCGGTGATCCATCTCTTTGACCCCGCCACCCGAAAGGACACCACCGTGCCCCAGCCTTCGGAGGGGTGCAACGACGTTCAGCCCCAGTGGATCGGGAACACCCTCTACTTCCTCTCGGACCGGGGGGGAGAGTTTAACATCCACTCCTTCGACCCCGCCACCCGACAGGTGCGAGCCCTCACGGCCTTTGACGCCTTTCCCGTGGAAAGCATCGCCGCCTCCCCGGAAGGGAGGCTCCTTTTCCTGCGGGAAGGGAGATTGGGCCTGAAAGATCCCGCCTCGGAGGGGTACCAAATCGTCCCCCTTTCCCTGGCGGCGGACCTCCCCGAGACTCGGCTACGCTTCGTGAAGGGAGAAAACTTCATCCAGGGCTTCGATCTTTCCCCCTCGGGGGCCCGGGGGGTCTTCGCCATGCGGGGGGACATCGTCACCGTCCCCGCCGATAAGGGCGATCCTCGGGCGCTTACCACTTCTTCCGGCGTCCACGACCGAAACCCCGCCTGGTCCCCCGATGGCCGCCTGGTGGCTTGGTTCGCCGACGACGGCCCGGAGTACGTCTTAAAGATCCGCCGCCAGGACGCCCGGGGGCAGGAGGTCACCGTACCCCTGCTGGGCCGGGGGATGTACTTTGTCCCCGCCTGGTCCCCCGACGGGAAAAAGATCGCCTTCCGGGATCAGAACGCCACGGTGTACTGGATCGACGTCGCCGCCGCTGCGGCGGCGGCCTCCGACGACCGTCCCCTCTCCCCCGATTTACTGAAGGCCCCGGTGGAGGTGTGTCGCGAGCCCCTTTGGGGTTCGCCCTACAAGTGGCTTGAGCTCTCCTGGGCCCCCGACTCCTGCCACCTGGCCTTCGCCACCACTCTCACCAACGGCCTGGAGCAGGCCGTAATCCACCGCGTGGACACGGGGCAGACCTTCCCCGTGTCGGACCGCATGGCGGACGTGATCTGCCCCACCTTCGATCCGGGGGGGAAGTACTTGTACTTCTTCGGCTCCACCAACGCGGGCCCCGCCAAGTTCACCCTGGACATGTCCACCCAGGACAAGCCCATCATCCGCTCCCTCTACATGACGATCTTGGCTAAGGGGGTCCCCTCCCCCCTGGCCCGAGAGAGCGACGAGGAAGAACCCGGCGTCCTGGAGGAGGCCTCCGGCGAGGAAGGGGCCCCGGACCAAGGGGCCTCCGCCGACCAAGGGGGCGAAGGCCCGGCGCCCGCTCTATCCCCCGACGCCAAGGATAGGGCCCACGCCCCCCTGTCCTTCGACGCCGAGGGGGTCTTGGACCGCACCCTCCCCCTGCCCATCCCGGCGGGATTTTACAGCGACCTGCGCCCCGGCAAGGAGGGCACCATCTACTACCTGCGGCTGGAAGGCACGGAAGACGGGGGAAGTACCGTCCTGCTCTGCTCCTGGAACTTGGAGGAGCGGGAGGAAAAGGTGCTCCTGCGGGGCGTTTGGGATTATCGGGTCTCCCTTCGAGGAGAAAAGCTCCTGGTGCAACACGACGGAGGATGGACCATCGGCGCCCCGGGGGACCTGGCCTCGGCCAAGGCCATGGACCTGGGCCGGGTGCGCATCCCCTTGAATCCCCGGGAGGAGTGGAGGGAGATCTACCGGGACGCCTGGCGCCTCAACCGGGACTACTTCTACGACCCCCAGATGTACGGCCTGGACTGGGACGGGGTGTACGAGAAGTACCTTCCCTTCCTGGATCACCTCCCGGGGCGCCGGGACCTCGACGGGCTCTTGGCCGCCATGTTGAGCGAGCTCCGGGTGGGACACCACTACGTGGTGGGAGGGGACTTCCCCGATCAGGAGGGGGAAGAGGAGGAGATCGGTCTCCTGGGGGCGGACGTGGCCCCGGAGGGAGGGCGCTATCGCCTCACCCGGATCCTCGGCGGCGTAAACTGGGAGCCCTCGCTGCGCTCTCCTCTCACGGAGCCCGGGGTGAATGTGAAGGAGGGGGACTTCGTCCTCAAGGTGGGAGATCGGGAGATCACCGCCAGCGAAGACTTCTTCGCCCCCTTTGCCCACACGGCGAATCGTCTGGTGGAGCTCACCGTGGCTTCCGATCCCTCGGGGAAGGACTCCCGGGTGGTTTCCGTGGTTCCCCTGGATTCCGAGCGCGCCCTGCGCCTCAAGGCCTGGGTGGAGGGGAACGTGCGGTGGGTGGAGGAGCGCTCCGGCGGGCGGGTGAGCTATGTCTACATGCCCAACACCGCCACGGCGGGATATGAATACTTCAACCGCTACTTCTTCTCCCAGCTCCCCCGGGACGGGCTGATCCTGGACGATCGTAACAACGGCGGGGGACAGTTCGCGGACTACGTCCTCGACGCCCTCTCCCGGCGCTTTACCACGGGGGTCACCATGCGGTCGGGGGCGGACTACGGCTCTCCTGCGGCCTACGTGGAGGGGCCCAAGGCCATGATCATCAACGAGTCCGCCGGATCCGGCGGCGACATGCTCCCCTGGGCCTTCCGCAAGAAGGGGCTAGGGGTGTTGGTGGGCAAGCGCACCTGGGGAGGGCTCGTGGGGATCACAGACTATCCCCTTTTACAGGATGGCACCTGGGTCACGGCCCCCAACATGGGGCTCTGGGACGAGCGCGGCTGGATCGTGGAAAACGTCGGGGTGTCCCCGGACATCGAGGTGGAGCAAGACCCGGCGGCGGTGCTGGCCGGGCGGGATCCCCAGCTCGAAACCGCCCTGCGGGTGGTGCTGGAGGAGCTGGAGAAAAACCCGCCCCGGCGCCCGGCGCGCCCGGCTTTTCCGGTGATGGGGCCGGGGAAGTAGGGTAGGGCATGATGGAAGGGAGTTCCGGGGACCCGGCGGATATGCCTCGCCCTTCGCCCCCGGAACCCCCTCTTGCCCCTGAGGTGTGCCCTTCGGCCCCTGTTCTGGGGCCCCCCTTCGCCAGCGGTGAGATCCTCGCCTCGGCGGGGTGTCGTCCCCGCCGAGGCGATTTTTCCCCGGGACAGAGGATTTTTTTCGAAACGAGGGGGCTCTGTTTAAGGAGGGATAATTTTGGAGCTAATCTTCCGTGCCACCTTGGCCCAAACGGCCCCGGAGCTACTGAACGTGCCGCACAACGCCCAACGCGCCGCCGAAGCTCTGGCCCGGGCTGCGGAGCGAGGGGCTTCGCTGGTGGTCTTTCCCGAGATGCACCTGTCGGGGTACGGGCTGGAGAAGGCACGCCTCTCGCCGTCGCACCGCGCCGCCCTGGCCCGCGACGTGGCCCACGCTCTGGAAGGGCTCGCCTCCGAGGGGGAACGGCTGGGGGTGGACTACCTCATGAGCTATCCGATCTTCGAGGACGACAAAATCTTCATCGCCGCCGCCTACGTGGAGCGGGGACATCTTCGGGCCGTTCACCGCAAGCTCAACCTGGTGAACTACGGGCACTACACCGAGGACCGAAACTTCGACCCCGGGAACTCTTTCACGGTGGTTTCCACCCGCCTGGGCGTCATGGGCATCCTCATCTGCGAGGACCTGTGGCACCCGGTGAACGCGGCGGTGTGCGCCGCCCGGGGCATGGAAGTCCTCCTGGCGCCTTCGGCCCCCTGCGTCCCCGACCCATCCCGGGCAAGGGGCAACATGGAGGAGTGGAAGATCTTGCTCCGCGGCACGGCCTTTTCCCTCACCACCCCCATCCTCTGCGCCACCCAGGGAGGGCGGGAGGGATCCATGGCGTTCAACGGCGGGTCCTTCGCCCTCTCCCCCGAAGGGGAAGTGCTTTTGGAGCTTCCCCTCCTGGAGGAGGCGGAAGGGGACGTGGAGATCGACCGGGACGCCCTGGAGGCCCTGCGCCGACGACGCCCCCTCCTGGCCAACGAGCGCCACGACCTCTACGCCGCCGCCTTCGGCTCCCGGGGGGCGTGAGGAAAAAACGGACGCAAAACTCCGGATCTAGGGGAAAACCGGGGCGAAGCGACAAAAGTTCTCCCCTACTTCGAGGGGAACGGGGGCATTCGTGGTATCATCTCTCCCAGAAGCGCATCGAGAAACGGACGTGAAGGGCTCTCCGGGGGACGATCTCCGGGCTCCGGGGGTCCCTGCTTTTTTGTATGTCCGCCCGGGGAAAGCCCCCAGAGGAGAGCACCCATGAGAAAAAACGCGAGACCCCCCATGCCCCAAACTCCGAAGGCGACGAAGCAGCACTACGCCTCCGCCCCCCCGGACCGCCCCAAAGAGCCCGAGGCCATGCAGTGGAGAAACCTCTTCACCCTGGCCGACGAGATGCGGCGCACCGAGCCCTGGAAGTGGATGGAGGGCTTCGCTCCCTTTGCCATCCGCATCCCCGGTACGGATCGGATCTACCACTGCCGCTTCACGGGGCCCGGAGGAGCTCTGCCGGGATTTGTCGCCCTCCGGGGAACTCGGGGGTTGTGTCACCACCTGCTAGCCCTGGGAGGAATGCCTCCCCATGCGCCGGAGCGGAGTCTCACCCGGGACGGCCTGATCCTTTCCTTCGGCACGAAAAAGACCATGGACAAGGACGACCGGACCCTGATGACGTCTTTGAAGCGCTTCTACCGGGGAGGGGACGTGTGGCCCCGCTTCCGATCCCAGGTCCCCTGTGCCCCCGAGGCGCCCCTGAACGCCTTCGAGGCCGAGGACTTCGCTCCCCTGCTCTCCCAGGCCCTGGTGGTGGCCTCGATCTGCCGGACCGATCCCCGCTTTTGCCTCGGGCCCGAACCCGCCCCGGGGAGGATGCTCCTCCGAGAGGGCACCTGGGAGGAAGACGGAGGGCTCTCCTGGGAAAGCCGGTCCCTTTCCTTTTCCTCCGAGGAGCTCCGCCGGGAGCTCTTTCCCGGGGAGGACGCCCTCCGGGAGCTCGGCGCTGGCCTGTCTGACCTACCCCTGGGCTCCGGGACGCTGAGCCTTTTCCTCCGGGGTCCCTCCTCCGACGCCCCGGAGGAGGGGCCCGGCCCCTCCCTGGTCCTGCGGGGAAGCTGGGAGGGCGTCGAGGAGGGGGAGTTTTCCGAACCCCTGGGGAGCAAAGCCGCCGGCGGATCGCCCTGGGACTTCCCCCTAGGGATGCTCTTTGACATCTTCCGGTCTCGGCGATCCCTGCCCGGGGGAGTGACCTTCCACCCTCCCCTTCTGGAGGAGGCCCTAGGGGGGTTTTTCCGCTCCCTCGCCGAAGCTCCTCGCGCCACCGCCCCCGGCGACGGGGCCTGACCAAAGGGCCCCGGGGGGTGCCTCACCCCAGGGGGAGGACCCGCCACTCCTGGGACCCCAGATCCCCCCAGAGCAACTTCCCCCGCAGGGGCTCTCCCACCCCCGCCAGGATCTTCAGGGCCTCCGCCGCCTCCAGGGCCCCCACGGCGGCGGGGGTGCAGGGAGGGTTTCCCCTTTCTTCCTCCGCTCCCCGGTCGGGATCGTCGACGCCCCAGAGGTCGAGGGCGGAGCGATCTCCGGGGATTACGGTGCTCACCTGCCCCCAGAAGCCGCCGATGGCGCCGTGCACCGCCGGTATTCCCAGGGCGGCACAGGCCCGAAAGAGCACCCGACGGGAGGATTGGCCATCGAGGGCGTCCACCGCCACATCGCACCCCGCCAGGATCCCGGGGGCGTTTTCTTCCGTCAGGAAGGTCTCGACGGCGACGACCTCCACCGCGCTATTTACCGACCTCACCCGCTCCATCGCCACCCGGACCTTGGGACGCCCCAGATCCTCTTCCCGGCATAGGATCTGGCGGTTCAGGTTATGGTCGGCGAAGGTGTCGCCATCCACCAACACCAGGGTCCCCACCCCCGCCCGGGCCAGGAGCTCCACCACCACACCCCCCAATCCCCCACACCCCACCACCGCCCCCCGGGCCTCCAGAAGGCGGAGCTGCCCCTCGCACCCCAGGGTGCCCACGTTGCGCTCGTAGCGCGAGGGCACGAGGCCCCGGCGCAGGACGATCCTTTCCACCTGTCCCAAAGGGATCCCCTCCCTCCGGGCCACCTCCTGGCATAGGGCCCAGGGCACCACGTCGTACCCCCGGCGCCGCTCGACGTCTTTTTCCAGCCCTGCCATCCAGCGTTCCAGCACGCTCTCCTCCCTTCAAATCCCTGGAGCGTTCGGGGGGCCAGGGTCCCCCATGCACACGGGAAAAATCGTTGCCATCACCGAAAATCGGCCACGCCTCTCTTTTTTTGCCCCACGGGAGCCACGATACCACAAAAGCGCCCCCCTTCCGTCTCTCGTCGTTGACAATGGGGGGAGGGAACCCTATTGTTTATGGGACCAGTCAACTTCAAAAAAACGGCCCCCATCGCCGTCTTGTGGAGAGGAGCGTCCGCCATGTCCCGCATTTTTGACGATCATGCCCAGTCCATGGGTAACACGCCCCTGGTGAGACTTCACCGGGTGGCGGGGAAGGGAGTCACGGTCCTGGCCAAGGTGGAGGGGCGAAATCCCACTTCTTCGGTGAAATGCCGCGTGGGGGCCGCCCTGATATGGGATGCGGAAGCCCGGGGAGTTCTCACCCCGGAAAAAACCATCGTGGAACCCACCAGCGGCAACACGGGTATCGCCCTGGCCTACGTGGCCGCCGCCCGGGGCTATGACCTGACCCTGGTCATGCCGGAAAACATGAGCGTCGAGCGGCGCAAGGTGCTGGCCCTATTGGGGGCTCACCTCGTGCTCACCCCGGAAAGAGAGGGCATGGCAGGGGCGGTGCGCCGGGTGGAAGAGCTAGCGGCGGAGGACCCGGACCACTTCTTCCTGCCCCAGCAATTTCGAAACCCCGCCAACCCCGCCATCCACGAGGCCACCACGGGCCCCGAGGTCTGGCGCGACACCGACGGCGCCGTGGACGTGCTGGTGGCCGGGGTGGGCACGGGGGGCACCCTCACGGGCATCTCTCGCCACATCAAAAAAACCCAGAAAAAGGCCATCATTTCCGTGGCGGTGGAGCCCGAAGGCAGCGCGGTGATCTCCCGGCATCTGGCAGGGCTCCCCGGCGATCCCGGTCCCCACGGCATCCAGGGGATCGGGGCGGGCTTCCTGCCCGAGACCCTCGACCTGTCCCTGGTGGACCGGGCGGAGACGGTGAGCACCGAAGAAGCTCTGGAGTTCGCCAGGGCGTTGGCCCGGAAAGAGGGGATCCTGGCGGGCATCAGCAGCGGCGCCGCCGTGGCGGTGGCGTCCCGCCTCGCGGCCCGGGAGGAGTTCCGGGAAAAGGTCTTCGTGGTAATCCTCCCCGACGCGGGGGAGCGATACCTTTCCACGCCCCTCTTCGACGGCCTGGAGATCTAGAACTCCACCTCCGCCCGGAGGAGCGCCACGGCACCCGAAGATCATATTTACACAATGTTGTAGGGGCGAAAAATTTTTCGCCCCTACGCGTAGGATTAGGGTATCGGTTAAATCATTCACTAATAAAAAACCATGTGATAGAATTGAAGGACAAGCACATATTTTTCAAAACGTTGAACAATATCATCAGCGAAAGCGCTTTGTGTCTGACAATATCGCATCAAACTTGCGAACACATTGTAGGGGCTGCCGAACGTGCAGAACGGCCCCATGACCATGAAAGGGTGTGCCATGGAAAAATTTCTTCCGGCCCGACCCCGGGTGGCCGTGCTCATGAGCGGCGGAGTGGATTCCAGCGTCGCGGCCTGGCTCCTCCGGGAGGAGGGGTGGGAGGGGGTAGGGGTGACGCTCCGGCTCTTTTCCCCGGGAGATGACGCAGCGCCGGGGGTGTGCCGCTTTCTGGGCATGCCCCACGTCTTTTTCGATGCCCGCCAGCTCTTTGAAGACCGCGTCCTATCCCCCTTCCGCCGGGGCTACGCCCGGGGAGAGACCCCCAGCCCCTGCGTGGGGTGCAACGCCGCCCTCAAGTTCGGCCTCGCCTGGGAGGTGGCGCGGAGCCTGCCGGGGGTGTCGTTCATCGCCACGGGACACTACGCCCGGATCCTCCACCGGCCGGAAGGGGTTCGCCTCGCCCGGGCCCGGGACCTTCGCCGGGACCAGAGCGCCTTCCTTTACGCCCTTCCCCCGGAGGTACTCCCCCGGACGCTCTTTCCCCTGGGAGAGCTCTCCAAGGAGGAGGTCCGCGCCCGGGCTCGCCGGGCGGGGCTTCCCACCGCCCTCCGCCGGGACAGCATGGATCTCTGCTTCGCCGGAGTGGAGGGATACCGGAGTGTCCTGGATCCCGCCCTGCTCCGCCGCCCGGGCCCCATCCTCGACGAGGAGGGGCACGAGCTGGGGATCCATCCGGGCATCGTCCACTTCACTCCGGGGCAGCGCCAGGGGCTGGGGATCGCCTCCCCCGTCCCCCTCTACGTGCTCCGGGTGGACCCCCTCCGCCAGGCCCTGGTGGTGGGGCCCCGGGAGAGGGCCCTGGCCCGGGAGGTGGAGGCCCGGCAACCCCGCCTCCTCGCCCCGGATCTGATCTTTCCCGGAGCCCGGGTGTGGGGTAAGGTCCGGGCTCCGGGCCCCCTGACCCCCGGCACGGTGGAACTCCTGACAGAGGACCGCCTTCGGTGTCGCTTCGACGAGCCGGTCTTCGCCCCCGCACCGGGGCAGCACCTGGTGCTCTACGGAGAGGAGGGGAATGTGGTGGCGGGGGGAGGAGAGATCGTCGCCCCCCGGTCCGCCTAGGGTCCCTCAGCCCGACCCATCGCCGCCGGTGACGGAGGGCCAAGGCCCCCATCCCGCCGCCAGCCCCAGAGCGACACCGGAACACAGGGATTTTCGGGCCGATCCTCGCCGCCCCGGAGAACGAGTCCCCGGGGGTGGAATCCTTGCGAAAGTTACGTCACAGGGGAACATACTGCGGGGCTTTGAGCCTCCAAGGAGGGGTGCGCTTTGAAACTTTCCACCCGATCGCGCTACGGGCTGCGGGCCATGATGGACATCGCCCTGGCCAGGGAGGGAACCTTGGTAATGGCCAAAGACATCGCGGAACGACGACAGCTCCCCGTGGCCTATTTAGAGCAGCTCCTGGGACAGTTGAAACGGGGAGGGCTCATCTCCTCCATGCGGGGGTCCCGGGGGGGGTACGCCCTGGCCCGGCCGGCGGAGGCCATCACCCTGGCGGCCGTGGTGGAAATTCTGGAGGGCCCCTTGGACATCTCCCGATGTCACGAGGTGCCCTTTTGTGGCGCGTCGGCCCAGGGGTGCGCCCTGCGAGACATCCTGGAAGACGTCAACGACGCCATCCTCCGGACCCTGGAAGGGGTCACCCTGGCAGACTTCGTGCAACGCCAGCGGGCCAAGGAGCTTCTCGCGGACGATGCCTCCGGGGCGTGACGCCCCCTTCGCGCCTCCTCGCCCGAAGGCGCAAAGAGAAACGTTTCTCCCGAACCGGTACCCCCGCCTCCGGTTTGGCCCGGGGGTAAATCGTGGAAATTCTGGAGGGTCCCTTGGACATCTCCCGATGTCACGAGGTGCCCTTTTGCGGCGCGTCGGCCCAGGGGTGCGCCCTGCGAGACATCCTGGAAGACGTCAACGACGCCATCCTCCGGACCCTGGAAGGGGTCACCCTGGCAGACTTCGTGCAACGCCAGCGGGCCAAGGAGCTTCTCGCGGACGATGCCTCCGGGGCGTGACGCCCCCTTCGCGCCTCCTCGCCCGAAGGCGCAAAGAGAAACGTTTCTCCCGAACCGGTACCCCCGCCTCCGGTTTGGCCCGGGGGTAAATCCCGGGACTTTTTGCCCTTGACGGAGAACGCGGCCATGTTATGATGATATGGCGTCAGAAAAATCGAAGGTTGTCCGGTGTACGGGAATCCGGTGTCACGCCGGAGCGGCCCCGCCACTGTATCAGGGACGAAACCGCGCACGCCACCCAGCGATGGGGAAGGCCCGGGAGTAGGATGAACTGAAGCCAGGAGACCGGCCGGACAGCACGCGTCTTCCATGCGCGGGCGTGGAGGGACGAGAGCTTCCCCGATGGGGGCGTTCGCGCGGCGAGGAGCGGATGGCATCAAGGCCCGCTTCCCGCCCTTTTTTGTGCCCTAGGGGGGGTGCCCCCGGAAGCTCCGCAGATCGGGTCTAACGAGGAGGAAGGAAACATGAGATGGAGAAAGGCTGTGGGAGGCATCTTGGGAGTGCTGTGGTTGGCAGGATCGGCGGGGGCGGAGAATCCCTCGGTGGCCTACGTGACGATGGACTTTACCACCATGTCCGGTCTCCGGGGGGTCACTTCGGGGGACGGAGCCACCCCGTTGGGAGCCACGGGAGGAGGGGATCCCCGCTACATGGCCTTCGTGAAAAACGGCGCCCAGAAGATCCTCTACCGGGAGTACCAAACCGGAGACGCCCCGGACACGGTGACGATCTTTGACCCCACGAACTGGGACACTCCCGAGGCCAACACCACCCTGGGGAAAAACATCGGCGGCGCGGCGGTGTCCGGGTCCTTCCTGCTCCTGGCGAACTACTATAACGACGAGGGGCACTCCTACCTCACCAAGCACGACATGACCGACCCCCACTACCGCCAGGTGGACGCCCGCAACTTGGACGACGGCGATGGGGCCAACTTCTCGGAGTACGTGAAAGACGTCCTGGCCTGGAAGGGGTCGATCTACGCCCTGGTGGAGCGCCGGGACAACGTCTATCCCCCCCACTACGCCCCCAGTACCCTGGTGCGCTTTAACGCCAATCTAGAGGAAACGGGGTCGGTGGACCTGGGACAAAATGCCTCCACCATGGCCCTGGAAAAAGACACCATCTACGTGGCGGTCATCGGGGGACCCCGGGACGTGGCGAGCGGAGACACGGCTCTGGTGGCGGTGGATCCCGCCACGATGGCCAAAACCGTGCTCGGCACCAGTCGGGATCTCCCCGCCCCCTACGCCTTCGACCATGTGGGAGTGGCTCCCGACGGCACGATCTTTGTCACGGGGTACAATAACGGCGCCGGGACCTGGCCCAACCCCAGCAAGCTCTTCACGGCGGCCCCGGGAACGCCCCGGACCTTCGTGGACCGAGGCACCCAGGAGGGTTGGGTGTCCAAGGGCGTGTGGGATCCGTCGGGGGAGGTCTTTTGGGTGGTGAATCACGGCTCGGGCAGAGGGGATTCGGTCCTCGAGGCCTACGATACGGCGGGGAACCGGGTGCTTCGGATCTCCGAGACCACCCTGGGAGGGGCGGTCTATGACGCCGTGCCCCTGACCGCCGCCGCGCCCACCCAGGCTCCCTCCGGCGGAAGCGGCGGAGGCGGGTGTGCGACGGGGGCCCTGCCGACTCCTCTGGCGCTCCTGCTCCTGGCGCCAGCCCTTTTGTTGCGGCGGCCATGATAAAGGCGTTCCGGGACCGGGGGCACGCCCCCCGGTCCTGGGGCTTTATCCTCCTCCTCGGGGCGTGGCTTTTAGGGGCGCCCCCCGGGGCCGCCCTGGATCTTCCCCTGGTGACGGTGACCGCCTCGCCCTGGGAGGAGGCCTCCCGGGCCACGCCGGGAACGGTGACGGTCCTCCGCCCCGAGGAAAGCGAGGGGGAGGGCAAGACCCTGGGGGACCTCCTGGAGCAGAGCGCGGGGGTTCACGTGATCCGGGTGGAGGGACGGGGGGGGTACGTCGTGGCCTCCATCCGGGGGAGCACGGGGGCCCAGGTGGCGGTGTACGTCGATGGCGTCCTGATGAATTTAGGTGGGGAAGGGGCGGTGAACTTGGCCACCATCCCCGCCGACACGGTGGAGCGCATCGAGGTCTACCGGGGCTTCGTGCCGGGGCTCTTTGGGGCCTCGGGGCTGGGGGCGGTGATCTCGGTGCACACCCGACGGCCCCGGGGCTTCGAAGGGGCGGCGGCGGTGGAGCTGGAAGACTTCGGCACCTGGAAGACGTCGCTGCGCTACGGCAACGATCTGGGGTCGGGGCGCTACTTCGCCGCCGTCACCCTGGGGGGCACAGCGGGAGATTTCCCCTATCACAACGACCACGGCACGTTCTGGAACCTTACGGATGACTACGAGGCCCGGCGCCGCAACAACGGCGCCCGGGACCGAAACGTGCTTTTCGCTTGGGAGGACCGATCCTGGCGCCTGCGGGGAGAATATCTGGATCAGCACCGGGAGATTCCCCGTCGGGCCCCGGGAAATGACCGCCCCGGCGATCCTCCGGGGCCCGAGCTGGACACGGTGCGGACCTCTCTGGGGATAGGGCAGGAGTTTTCCGGGGAGCGAAGCTGGGGATGGCAGGCCCAGGTCCTGCGCCAGGATAAGGAGTTCTTCGACCCCCGGGATCCCCGGACGCTGCCCACGCCCCAGGCCACCTGGAACCATCACCGCACGGAGCGCTTTTCCCTCTCGGCCCACTGTACCCAACCCCTGGGAGGGGGAAGCCTCACCTTCGCGGGGGAGGCCTTTTGGGAATCCCTTCGGGTGGAGGGGGACATGGTGGC
>CALMLW010000087.1 GCA_937868015.1 uncultured Synergistaceae bacterium
CCCGGGCCGGGAGGGTGCGCACCGGCGCCCCCGTGCGGGGGTTTTTCAGCGTCCATTCGCCGTCTTGCTCCAAGGTCCTCCAAAAGTCGTCCGAAAGACCCACGGAGATGTTGAAATTGGCGAGCTTGCCCTCTTCGGTCTTGGCCCGGATGAAGTCCAGCACGTCGGGATGATCTCCGTCCAGGATGCCCATGTTGGCCCCCCGCCGGGTGCCCCCCTGCTTCACCACGTCCGTGGCCAGGTCGAACATGCCCATGAAGGACACGGGCCCCGAGGCCACGCCGTTGGTGCTGCTCACCACATCCCCCGCCGGGCGCAGGGAGGAGAAGTTGAACCCCGTGCCGCCGCCGGATTTGTGGATGAGGGCGGTGTTTTTCAGAGTGGCAAAGATCTCTTCCATGCTGTCCCCCACGGGGAGGACGAAGCATGCCGCAAGCTGCCCCTGGGGGGTTCCCGCGTTCATGAGGGTGGGGGAGTTGGGGAGGAAGTCCAGGCGCGCCATGAGGTCGAAGAAGCGATCCTCCCAAAGGGAGCGATCCCCCTCGGCTTCGACGCTGGCGACGGCCCGGGCCACGCGCCGGAGCAGGGCTTCGGGGGGCTCGTCGCCCTTGAGGTAACGTTTTTTTAGAATGGTCAGAGCGTTTTCAGAAAAAATCACAAAAAAACCTCCCTTCTCCCGGCCGCCCCGGGGCGATGGAAGGGAAAGGGCCCCGGCACGGTCCCGCCGGGCCGAGCCCACTGTCCCGCCGGGGGTCCATCATACTCCATCCGGAGGACAAGAAGAAGAGGGGGTGTTTTTAATCTATTTGATGGCGGAACTCCTTTGCCCCTTCGATTTCCCGGGGGTCCGTCGTCGAAGGCGGGTAAAAAAGTGTCTTTTTACCCTCTGCATCGACCCTTTTCCTGTGATAAAATGACGTCCGTGTTTGGAGGCTTCTTCTAGAAGGGAGGGAGGCCGTTGCGTCGGATGGTGGCCCTGGTCTCCATGGCCGTGTGCTTTGCCGGAGTGGCCACCCTCATGGTGGCCCTGGGGGTGGCCTTTCTTCACGGGAAGGATCGGGAAGAGGCCCTGGAGTTTGTGGCGACCTTTCTCCGAGATTCTCTCGAACGTAGGTTCGACGCCCTTCAGGAAGGATTTTTTTCTTGGGGATCCATGGAAAGGGCCCTGCGGGAGGGGGACTGGCCCTTCATCGAAGAGGAGATTCATGCGATGGCCCGGGGCCACGGGGTGGCCCGGGTGGTCTTTTCGCACCAGGGGCAGGAGATCTACCGCGCGGGGCCCCTGATCGGCGATGAACCTCCCTTCGGGGGAAGCGCCGGCGGGCGGGAGGGCTTTTTCCTGGAGGGAAGGCCCCTGATTCGCCAGCGCCTTCCCGTGATGGATGACAAAAGCCGATACCACGGCTATACGGCCCTGGTCACCGTGGAGGTCTCGCGGATCTTCCAACCCTTCGCCTCCTTCCTGGGGCATCGCCCCAGGATCGTGCCTCCTTCTCCGGGGAGCGTCCCCCTGGGGCCGGGGCTTGCCCTGGAGGTCGAAGGGGGGGACTCCCACCTCTGGGCCCTGGGGGGGATGTTTTTCTTCGGCGCCCTGGGGGCGGCCCTGATGATGCAGCCCTTCTTCAGACGCCGCGATCTGGCGGCCCATCTTATGGCCCTGTCGTCCGTGCTGGCCCAGCGCGACGCCTATACGGCGGACCATTCCGAGCGGGTGGGGCGCTATGCCCTGCGCATCGCCCGGGGCATGAAAATGGGGAGGCGAGCCCAGGGGGGGCTCTACGAGGCGGCCCGGCTCCACGATCTGGGGAAAGTGCTCATTCCCGACGCCATCCTCCTAAAACCAGGGCCCCTGACGCCCGAGGAGTTCGACGTCATCAAGGAGCACCCCGCCAAGGGGGCGGACATGGTGTTCGCCATCCTGGAGCGGCGGGAGCTCGCCGCCATCATCCGGGGACACCACGAGCGCTGGGATGGTTCGGGGTACCCCGATGGCCTCGCGGGGGAGGCCATTCCCCTGGAAGCCCGGATTCTCGCCGTGGCCGACATCATCGACGCCATGTCCACCGCTCGCCCCTATCATCCCCCCCGCAAGGCGGAGGAAGTCCGCAACTTTCTTCTGGCCGAGGGGGGCAAGCTCTTCGACCCCGCCGTGGTGGATGCGGCGCTGGAAGCGTTGCCGGAACTCCAGCTCATGGGGATTCCCCGGAAGCCTCTCCGCCCCCGCAGCGCGGAGGAGCGGGGGAACCATGTCCTGGGATGATCCTGGGGAAGGTCCGGAACGCCAAGAAAGGAGGAGGGGGGCGTGTTTTTAAAACGAGAGTTCACCTTTGACGCGGCCCACCGGCTGGAGCACTATCACGGCAAGTGCGAGGCCCTGCACGGCCACACCTACCGTTTTGCCGTCACCTTGCGGGGCGAGCCCGACGCCGAGGGCATGGTGATGGACTTCGTGGTCCTCAAAGACCTGGTGTCGGAGCGGATCCTTGCCCGCCTCGACCACAGCTACCTCAACGACATTCTCCCCCAGCCCACGGCGGAACGCATTGCCCTCTGGATCTGGGGGGAGCTGGAGCCCGCGCTGCGCGCCTTCCGGGCCGAACTTTTCGAGGTGCAGGTGTGGGAAACCGCCACCTGTTCCGTGATCCTCCACGGGGAAGACGTGCGGGGGGGCCGGACATGAGGCCCGAGCTGGTGCACTTTTCCGACGGCGAGGAGCTGCGCCGGGCGCTGGAGGAGCTGGGGTGCGACCCCAGGGGCTTCCCCTATTTTGAGGGAAAGCGGGAGATCTATCCCCTGCGCTTTCGGGGGGTGGACACCCGGGCCGCCAACGCCCTGAAGCAGGAGATGCTCTCCCGGGGAGGGGACGTGGCGGTACACCGTCACGCCATCGACCGGGGAGTGGCCACCACGGACTGCATCGTCTTCGGCACGGCCAAAGAGCTTCGTCTTCTGGCGGAAAAGCTCGCCGCCATGCCCTACTGGGGGCTCGACGGCGTGCGCCGGGAGCTCGTGGCGACGCTGGAGGCCCTGAAAAGACGGCGGTGGACCCTTCCCCTCCCCCGGGGACGGTCTCTCGTGCTGGGCGAACGGACGCTGGTCATGGGGATCCTGAACCTTACCGAGGACTCCTTCTTCGCGGGGAGCCGGGTGGAGAACGACCGATGCCTGCTGGAGCGGGCCCGGACCATGGCGGAAGAGGGGGCGGATCTGCTGGATCTGGGGGCGGAGTCCACCCGGCCCGGGGCGGAGGCCAGGACGGCGGAAGAAGAGATCGCCCGCCTCGTCCCCGCCCTGCGAAGCCTCCGGGAGGTCCTGCCGGATATGCCCCTTTCGGTGGACACCACCAAGGCCTCGGTGGCCCGGGCCTGCGTGGAGGCGGGGGCCGATCTGGTGAACGACATCTCCGGGCTGGGGTTCGATCCGGCCCTGGCCCCCACGGTGGCCGAGCTGGGGGTGCCCCTGGTGCTCATGCACATCCAGGGAGTTCCTCGCACCATGCAGGAGGCCCCCCACTACGCCTCCCTCCCCGGCGATCTGGGGGCCTTTTTCGAGGAGCGCCTGGCCCGGGCTGAAGGGGCGGGATTGCCCCGGGAGCGGATCATCCTCGACCCCGGGCTGGGGTTTGGCAAGACCCCGGCCCACAACCTGGAGCTCTTGAAGCACTTGGAGTACTTTCGCCCCTGGGGGCTTCCCCTTTTGGTGGGGCACTCGCGCAAGAGCACCCTGGGGCGGGTGCTGGACCTCCCCGACCCCGGCGACCGGCTGGAGGGGACCCTGGCGGTGACCGCCCTCTGCGCCTGGCAGGGGGTGGAGATCGTGCGGGTCCACGACGTGCGAGAAAACGTCCGGGTGGTGCGCACCGTGGAGGCGGTGAAACATCCGGAGCGCTGGAGCTAGGGACCTCGGGGGGGGGGTGTGGGGCGCCTTGTCGCAGGGGCGGGCGAGAAAAAACCTCCCGGGGACGCGACGTTTTCCCTTCGCGGTGGTACAATAAAGGTGCTCGGAGAAGCGACTGCGCTCTGTGGCGGGAGGTGGGAGAGGGGCCGGGGTTTGGATGAAAGGGCACCCCCGGTGGCGTGGCCCGAAGGAGGAGAGGGGAAAGCCCCCTCTCGGCGGTGCGGTTTGGTCTCGATCATCTTTTTGGAGGAGTGATGTGTCGTGAGAAAGGCTCTGGTTTCTTTGTTGGTGGTTTCCCTGTGGTTGGTCCTGGGGGGCACGGCGCTGGCGGCTGATTTTGACTTCATGGGCTTCGCCAAGGGGACGTTCCTGAACTGCGCCCACCCCACCACGGATGTGGCGAAGGCCAAGTTCGAGTTCGACAAAGAGCCCGCCCAGGACGCGGCCGACCCCCAGATCACCAAGGCCCGGGTGAAGATCTTCTACGAGGGATGGGTGAAGAAGAACTCCATGACCGTGGACATCTTCTACCTGGAGACCTCGTCGCTGAAGCTCGTCCACTGCGAGGTCCTGGAGGAATCCTCGGGCACCGGCGAGGGAAGCTGCAAGTACACCAGCGGGTGGCACCCGGCCAACTAGGCGGCGGGGCGTCGCGGGGGTAGTTTTTTGTCTTTCGAGGGGAGGGGGGACCCTCCCCTGTTTCGTTCGGGCCACCCGAAAAGAGCCCTGAGGAGGCCTTCGAGCCCCCCCGAGGCCGGGGAGGACCCTTTGGCCCGGAGGGCGTCCCGCCGGGGTGCGGGGAAGGGGGAAGGGTAATGCGTTTCGTTCCTCGGGGGGTTCTGAAGCGCCTGAGGTCCTTGGTGGCGGTGATCGCGGCGGCGGCGCTCCTCAGCGGGGTGCTCCTCGGGGTGCTGGCGCTCCTGCGCCCCCTGTTGCCCCCGGGGGCCCAGGACTTTCTTTTGCACCTTTCCGACACGGACCTGGAGAGCGGCAAGGATGCCCTGGTGGCCTCTTTTCAACAGCTGGGCCCCTGGCGCCACGGGGCCTTTTTGGGCCTCCAGGTGCTCCAGGTGTTCTTTGCCCCCATTCCGGGGCAGCTCACGGGCTTTCTGGGGGGATTTCTCTTCGGCTTCTGGCCCGGCCTGGCCATGACCATGGGGGGCTTGATGCTGGGCTCCGGCGCCGCCATGCTCTTTTCCCGCAAGCTGGGGCGCCCCTTCGTGCGCCGCGTGGTGGGAGAAAAGCTCTTCGCCAAGTTCGGCTATCTCATCGAGGGCGGGGGGCTTTTCAGCTACTTCATGCTCTTTCTCCTTCCCGCCCTGCCGGACGACGCCATTTGCTTCGTGGCGGGACTTTCCTCCCTGTCGCTGACGAAACTGCTGGGGGTCTGCCTGTTGGGGCGCCTTCCGGGCATGGCGGTCCTTTCCCTCGCGGGGGCCTCGGTGGGGTGGAATACGGATCTGGCCACGGGGGTCTTTGCCGGAGCCATGGGCGTTTCGGTGGTGATCTGGCTCTATCAGGAAGAGATCGAACGGTGGTATCATGCCCATACGGAGGGGGGACGCCCTTCCTCCGACGTGCCGAACAAGGACCGAGACGAGAGCTGACGAAGGAGGGGGTTTGGAGATGACGTATACCCTGGAGGTGCAACACCGCCCGGCGTGGCGGAGTTTCTGGTACGCGTGGCTCCTGTGCTGGCTGGTGCTTCCCTTGGTGTATATCGTGTACAAGCGCTATTCGACCCTGCTCACGGTGAAGGACGACGAGGTGTCCTTTGAGGACGGATTTTTCTCCAAGTCTTCCACGGAGATCAAGATCCGGGACATCAAATCCATCGAAGTGCACCAGACCCTGCTGGACCGTCTTCTGGGGGTGGGGGAACTCCGGCTGGCCACGTCGGGCACGGCGGGATGGGAGGTCACCGTGAACCACCTCCTGGATCCCCACGCCATCCGCGAGGACATCCAGCGGCGCCGGGGGGATGAGAATCCTTCCTGATCCCTCCGGGAGGCCGGTGTCCGTGGCGCTCCGGGCGGTGTGTCGGGAGCGCTTTTGGTGTGACGCCGGGCAGGCCCCCAGGCCCGCCCGGCGCATTCTTGCCGAGTGAGGAGAAGCGCCATGGAACTCCACATCTTTCGCGCCGCCGATGGGGCGCCCTACATCACCAAGGACGAGAGCTCCATCGTGGAAATTTTTCACCCCGCCACCCTGCCCGGAATCCCCTACAGCGTGGCGGAAGCCACCGTGCCCCCCGGAGGGCGCACGGTGCCCCACCACCACGAACGAAGCCTGGAGACCTACTACGTGTTGGAGGGAGAGGGCGTGCTCCTTGTGGGATCGGAGCGCGTGGCGCTGAAAACCGGAGATGCGGCGCTGCTCCCTCCGGGCACCCCCCACGCGGTGGAGGCGAGCGCCCGGGGACTGCGCTTTCTCTGTATCTGCCACCCCCCCTACGATCACGGCCAAACGGTGCTGGAGGAAGAGGCCTGATCCCGGAGGCGGGAGCCCACCCTCACGCGCCGGAGATCATGTCCCCGTAGAGTTCCTCCGTGCGGGAGATCATCCGGGCTGCGGGAACTCCCCGGAACGCGGCGTACCACACCGCCCCCCCGCCCCCACCAGAGCACCTCCGCGTCCGCCGGAGCGGTGAAGGGCACCGCGTGGGGGGAACTCCCCGCCATGGAGATGCCGGGGATGCGGCACACCTCGGTGCCGCCGATGACAAGAACGAACATGGCCGTGGTTCCTTTCTTTTCTCCCCGAGTGTTTCCCCACGTCTTCCGAAAAGCGCACAGGAGGTCGGCCTTCTTCCCGGAGGGAGAACGTGTGGCGCCGGGGCGAACTTCCCCTATAATAAGAGAAAAGTGGGCGAAGGGGAGGCGCAGTTTTCCTCCGATCCTCTCCTCGACACCACCGGAGCGACTCCGTTCCGAGGGAGGAGGTGCGGCCATGTGGCGTGGGCGGTTGCCCCGGGAGATCCTGCGGGAGACCCGGGAAAGCTATGTAAGCCGGGAAACGAGCCATTTGCGGCGGGACGAGGAAGAGAAAGGGGAGCGCATCGACTGTGCCCTGGGAACCAATCCCCTGGGAGTGGCGCCTGCGGTGCGGGCCTTTCTTCAGCGCCCCCAGGAGTGGGACCCGGCGGCGTACCCCTCGGCGGTGGGAGAAACCCTTCGAGAGGAGCTGGCGGCCTACCTCGGTGCCGAGGTGACGCCGGAGCAGATCGTGCTGGGGCATGGGTCCTTCGATGTGCTGACCCATCTGATGCGGTTGCTCTTGCCTGCGGGATCCCTGCTGGGAGGCGTCTCTCCTCAGTTCACCGATGTGCCCCTTCAGGTCATGCTGAACAACGTCCGCTACCACCCCGTGGTGTTGCGCCCCCCCTTCTTCGAGGCCGAGGAGGAGAGCTGGATGCGGGCCGCCCGGATCCACCCCCACGTGCTCTACGTGGACCGACCGAACAACCCCACGGGCCAGGTCATGCCCCGGAACGTGCTGGAGAGCCTCTGCGCCTTGTGCGCTCGCCACGGAGCCTGGGTGGTGGCGGACGAGGCCTACGGCGAATATCTGCCCCTGGAGGAGAGCGCGATACAGATTCCGGCGCCGAACCTGGTGGTCACCCGATCCTTCTCCAAGGCCTGGGGGCTGGCGGGGGTCCGAGTGGGGTACGGTGTGGTGCGGGATCCGGAACTTCTGGAGATCTTCCGCAAGACCCAACCCCCCTTCTCCCTCGGCACTCCGGGCATGGTGCTGGCCTCGGTGGCTCTGGGAGATCCATCGTTTTTGGAGACCACCCGGCGGTATGTCCGCACCGCCAAGGCCCGGTTGCTGGAGGCCTTGACCCGGCCACCGGAACTTGTGCCCTCGGCGACCGACGAACGCACGCCCATCCTGGTGCTTTCCTCCCACCGGGGAAACCTTTTTGACCGCCTGAATCGGGCGGGGATCGCCACCGAGCCGGGCACGGGGTACATGGATCTGGACGAAAGGGCTGTGCGGTTGCGAGTGCCCCCGCCGGACGAACTGGAACCCTTGCTGAGACGCCTGCACAGCGTGGGGGTCGCCTTGGAGGCCGAAGGGCCGTTGCCGGGGCGGAGTCTTGCCGATCCCTGAGCCAACCCCTCGGTGTCCGGTGACCCCGGGTGCCGGGAATTTCTGGAGCGTTGTGGCTCCGTGGGGCGAGCGGGTGTTTCCGACGACGGCCCCAGAAAGGGGACCTTCCCGAGCGTTCCGAAAGGGCGCTTTTCGAGTGATACCGAAACGGAGAACGAGAGGCGGCGGGAATCTTGCGCGCGGTATGCATACACGGTCACTTCTATCAGCCCCCCCGGGAAGATCCTTGGTTTGACGAAGTTCTGGCGGACCCCTCGGCGGCTCCGGCACACGACTGGAACGACCGGGTGGCCATGGAGTGCTATCGGCCCAATCGAGCGGCCCGCCTGATGGACGGGGCGGGGCGTATCGTCTGCATCATGGACAACTATCGGCATCTCAGCTTCAATTTCGGCCCCACGCTCCACCGGTGGATTGCGCGGCACGATCCCGTGCTGGACGCCCGCCTCCGGGCTTCCGACGGTGAGGCGGAACGGGAGCTCGGCGCGGGGGGCGCCCTGGCCCAGGCCTACAACCACATGATCCTTCCCTTGGCCTCCGCCCGCGATCTCCGAACCCAGGTGCGGTGGGGCGCAGCGGATTTTCGCGCCCGTTTCGGGCGACGTTCCCGGGGCATGTGGCTCCCCGAAACCGCCGTGAGCACCTCCGTGTTGGAGGCCCTGGCGGAGGAGGGCGTGGAGTTCACCATTCTGGCGTCGGGGCAGTGTGCCGCCGTGCGCCCCCCTCGGGGAGAGTGGACCCCGGTCTCCGGTGGCTCGGTGGATGTGACGCGCCCCTACACGGTGCCCTTGCCTTCGGGGAAGCATGTCACGGTGGTGTTCTATCAAGGGAGCGTCTCGCACGACATTGCCTTCGGCGGCCTTCTGGACAGCGGAGACCGTTTTGCCGAGTACCTCTTGCATCAACTCCCCGGAGGAGACGAACCCCGCCTTCTGGTGGTGGCCACCGACGGAGAGACCTACGGACACCATCACCGTTTTGGAGAGATGGCTTTGGCCCGGGCGTTCCAGGTGCTGGCGTCCTCCCGAGAGGCTCTCCTCACCAACGTGGGGGCTTTTCTTCAGCTCCACCCTCCCACCTGGGAGGCCCGCATCGTGGAGAACAGCTCCTGGTCCTGCGCCCACGGGGTGGAGCGCTGGCGGAGCGACTGCGGGTGCCACACGGGGGGGGAGCCGGGGTGGCACCAGCGTTGGCGCGCCCCGCTGCGCCGGGCCTTGGATCGATTCCGGGAGGTCTTGGACCAGGAGTTCGAGGAGAGGCTCCGCCCCTGGTGCGACGACCCCTGGAAGCTTCGGGACGAGGCGGTGGCCCTCCTGTTGGACGAGGGGGGGGAAGAGCCCCTGGAGTTCCTCCGGAAGCGCTTCGGCCCCCTGCCCCCCGGGGCCTCCCGGGCGATCCTCACCCTCCTGGAGGCCCAGCGCATGGGCATGTTCCAGTACACGTCCTGCGGCTGGTTCTTCAACGATGTGGCGGGCATTGAGACCGCCCAGATCCTTTCCTACGCCCTCCGGGGGGTGGAGCTGCTCCGGAGCGCGGGGGGACCCGACCTCGAGGGGGCGCTCATGGAGGATCTGGGGGCGGCGGAGGGGAACCGTCCCGCCTTTCCCACGGGGGCGGCGGTGCTGGAAAAGATGGTGGCCCCGGGGCGCCGGAGCCTGGAAGACCTGGCGGCGGTGGCCATGTTGCGAAGGGGGTGGGAATCTCCTTTTAAGAAAGCGGGCGCTCCCTTGCCGGATCGGGAGGGAGGGCCCCGCTCTCCGGCGGTGCAGATGGTGGTTCAGGGGCGAAGCTGGACCAGCGGCGAGCTCGTGCTCCGGGGGGCCAACCTGCGGCTCGCCGACCGCCGCACGGGCGAGGTCTGGACCGGCAGCGGGGTGGTGCTCTCCTCGGGGGGGTTGGACGATGTGTGCCATCTCCGCCGGGAGGAGACCCCTTCCTTCGAGGGGCTTCGTCGGGTCTTTTTCGAGGGAGATCTGATGGCTTTGGGGCGCACCATCGAGCGGACCTTTCCCCTGGGTCCCTGGCACCTGGATGTGCTGTCCCGGGACGACCGGTGGGCCGTGGCCCGGGATCGCTGTGTCCAGGCGGAGCAATCCCAACGGGGAGAGGCCTGTCACGCCTTGGAAGATTTTAAACGTCTCCTCATGCGCCTTCATTCCATAGGAGTGGAGCCCCCGGCCATTTTGCGCGCGGCGGCGGAGCTCTGTCTGTCTGAGCAGGTGCGCGACCTGGTCAAGCGAGGAGAAGAGACCAGGTCGGCCGAGGGGGGGCGAGGGCTCGATCGGGCCCTTTTGGAGTTGATGGAACCGGGATCCCCCCTGGGGAACCTCCTGGAGGAGGCCCATGCCCTGGGGGTGGAGCCCGAGCTATCCCTGTTGAATCCCCGGCTGGGGGATTTCTTCCACGATCGCCTGGAAGACCATCGTCTGGGGCGATCCTCCGAAGCCCCCTACGGAGAGCTCCTGGCCCTCTTTCGGCGCACCCAGGAGCTGGGGATGGATCCAAGCCTTTGGCGGGGCCAGAACGAACTGTGGCGCCTGCTGGAAGGAGCCGGGCGCACCCCGGGGGAGGAGATGTTGGCCCTGGCCCGAGCCTGGGGATTTGCCACGCCGTGATGAACCCTTACGGAGGTTTAAAACATCGGAGGGTTTCCCCGGGGCATTTCCCTAAAGGGGCCTTTCTGCTAGAGTGGGAGCGGGGATGGGGGGGCGAAGATGGCCCCTCCGCCACGCCCCGGAGGTCTTAGAAGGCAGGAGCTTTTAGCGACGGGGCGGCCTAGGGCGCCCCGGACTTCGGAAAAAAGTTTTGGGAGGGAGGCCCGTCCATGTCCGTAATGGTGCACGGCAAGAACGTGGGGCAATCGCTTCGTCGCATGGTGGAGAACGATCCCGTTTTTCGCACCGTGGCGTACTTTTCCATGGAAATCGGCATCAACCCCCAGATTCCCACGTACTCCGGGGGGCTGGGAGTGCTGGCGGGAGACATCTTGAAGAGCGCGGCGGACCTGGGGGTTCCCATGGTGGGCATTACCCTGCTCTACAAAAAGGGGTACTTCACCCAGACCTTCTCCCCCGAGGGGTGGCAGCAGGAGCAGGAGGCGGTCTGGGAGCCCAACCAGTTCATGCAGCTCCTCCCCAACGAGGTCTCCGTGGAGATCGAGGGGCGCAACGTGAAGATCCGCGCCTGGGTGCACGACCTCATCGGCCAGGGGGGGTATCCCCTTCCCATCTACTTCCTGGACACGGACTGCGAGGGCAATAGCACCGAAGACCGGCACTTCACCTGGTACCTCTACGGCGGAGACCAGCGCTACCGCCTGATCCAGGAGCTCATCCTGGGGGTGGGGGGGTTGCGCATGCTCCGCGACCTGGGCTACGACAACGCCCGGACGTACCACCTCAACGAGGGGCATGCGGGCTTTCTCACCCTGGAGATGCTCCGGGAGATGGGTTACGACGATTTCGACAAGGTGCGCGAAAACGTCATCTTCACCACCCATACGCCGGTGGCGGCGGGGCACGACCACTTCCCCTACGATCTGGTGGACCGGGTCATGACCCCCGTGTTCGGCTCCACCCTGCGGCGCATGCTGGGCCCCAATGGGGTCTCCATGACCGAGTTGGGGATCCGGTACAGCCGATACGTCAATGCGGTGTCGGTGAAGCACGCCGAGGTGAGCCGGCGGATGTTCAACTCCTCTAAGGTGGACGCGGTGACCAACGGAGTCCACTCTACCACCTGGACTTGCCCCGGCATGGCCCGCCTTTTCGACAAGTACATCCCCGGCTGGCGCAACGACCCCACCCGCCTCACCCAGGCGTTGCTCCTCCCCGACGAAGCGGTCTGGAAGGCCCACCAGGCGGCCAAGATGAAGCTTTTGGCCAAAGTGTTGGAGGACACGGGGCAGGAGCTCTCCCCGGACGTCCTCACCATAGGCTTTGCCCGGCGGGCCGCCACCTACAAGCGGGCCGACCTCATCCTCTCCGATGTGCGCAAGCTGGTGGATGCCTGCGGCGGCCGGGTGCAGTTCATCTTCGCGGGCAAGGCCCACCCCCACGACGAGGGGGGAAAGATGGTCATCCAGCGCCTCATCCAGGCCTCCAGGGAGATGCGCTCCGTGCTCCCCATGGTCTATCTGGAGGGGTACGACATGGACCTCTCCGCCATCCTCACCGCCGGAGTGGACCTCTGGCTCAACAACCCCCGGCGCCCCCGGGAGGCCTCGGGGACCAGCGGCATGAAGTGCACCCATAACGGCGTCATGAACTTCTCCGTCTTGGACGGATGGTGGATCGAGGGTTGGGTCGAGGGCGTGACGGGATGGTCCATCGGCCCCGAGCCCGCCGAGGCCGACCTCATCGAGTACGACGAGATGGAAGACGCCATCGACCTCTACGCCAAGCTCAAAGAAAAGATCATCCCCACCTACTACGACCGCCGGGGAGAGTGGATCTCCATGATGAAGCGCACCATCGCCCTCAACGCAAGCTACTTCAACACCCATCGCGTGGTGAAGGACTACTGCGAAAAGGGGTACGGCGTGGTCTTCCGGGGGATGTGACATGGACGCCGCCATCCGGGTCCTGCATGTGGCTTCAGAGATGGCCCCCCTGGTGAAGCTGGGGGGGCTGGGGGACGTGGTGGGCTCTCTTCCCAAGGCCCTCCGGGAGGCGGGCGTGGACGCCCGGGTCCTCCTCCCCTGCTATGCGGGGCTGCGAGAGCACCTCGCCGCCAAGGGGTTTCCCCTCGTCCCCGTGAAAGAAGGGGAGATCCACGTGGCGCTGAACTGGCGGGTGTACGACGGCCAGGTGTGGGAGACCGCCTCGGACGGGGTGCCGGTGTACCTCCTGGATCAGCCGGAGCTCTTCGGAGATCCCCAGGTCTACCCCCGGGAGTCTACCCTGGGGGCCACCCTGCCCTTCGCCTTTCTCTCCCTGGGAGCCCTGGAGCTCGCCCGGATCTGGAAGCCCGACATCTTTCACATCCACGACTGGCCGGGGGGGCTCCTGCCGGCGGCCCTGGCCTGGCATCGGCACTACCGGTCGCTGCAGCAGGAGTACGATACGGTGCTTACCATCCATAACATGGCCCATCAGTGGATCCTGGCCCCGGGAGCCCTGGAGGCCTGGGGTTTTGGGCGCGACGCCTTTACCATGGACCGGATGGAGTTCTTCGGCAGCCTCAACGTGCTCAAGGGGGCCATTGTGGCCTCGGATGCGGTGACCACTGTGAGCCCCCGGTACTCCTGGGAAATCCAGACCTCTCAAGGGGGCTTCGGCCTCCATGGCGTGCTGGAAGATCACCGGGGAAAGCTTTCCGGCATCCTGAACGGCCTGGACTACGCCCTGTGGAACCCGGAGAGCGACGCCATGATACCGGCCCCCTTTTCCCCCCGGGATATGACGGGGAAGGGGCGCTGCCGCCAGCTCCTGCTGGAGCGTTTCGGCGTGGAAGACGACGGCCGCCCCATCCTCGTCTTCGTCGGCCGCCTGGTGGAACAAAAGGGCGTGGACATCCTCCTGGCGTCCCTGGAACCCTTTGCCCGGATGGGGGCCCGGACCCTCGTCCTAGGGTCGGGGCATGCGGTCTTCGAGAATGCCCTGAGGGAGGCGGCCTCCCGCATGGGGGGGACGGTGGGGGTCCACCTGGGGTACGACGAAGAGCTGGCCCATCTGCTCTACGCCGGGGGAGACATCCTCCTCATGCCCTCCCTCTTCGAACCCTGTGGCCTATCCCAACTCATCGCCCTGCGCTACGGCACCATCCCCGTGGTGAGGGCCGTGGGGGGGTTGGCGGATACGGTCATCGACGCCGACGGCTCCGACGACGGCAACGGCTTCGTCTTCTCCGATTACGTTCCCCACGAATTCTCCCACGCGGTGTGGCGTGCCCTGGAGCGGCGCCGCGACGGCGCCGGTTGGGCGCAGATCCAGCGGCGAGGCATGGCCCAGGACTACTCCTGGTACCGCTCCGCCGCCGCCTACGCCGAGGTCTACCGCAGGCTCCGGGGCATGGGGCGGGAGTGAGCCCCTTCGGGGGGCGCAGATATTTCAGCCCCCTTTCCCCCCCGGGCCCCTCTTCCGGGTTGACCGAAGCCCTTTCCCCGGCTATCTTACCGGCAGGGGAGCTCTTTTTTAGGGAAAGGCCTGGTTCTTTTAGGGGATTTACCAGCCGAAAGGAGGGAGTTTGCCGTGATCTATGGCAGATATGGACGGGTTTTGGGCATTGTCCTGGCGGGAGGCCGGGGGGAGCGTCTCATGCCCCTGACCAAGTACCGGTCGAAGCCGGCGGTGCCCTTTGCGGCCAAGTACCGCATCATCGACTTCGCCCTGTCGAATATGGTAAATAGCGGCCTTTTTTCCATCTACGTCCTGGTGCAATTCAAGAGCCAATCTCTCACGGAGCACATCGAGCGGGGATGGCAGTTCGGCGGCGCCATGAGGGGGCGAGACTTCTTCGTCACCAGCGTCCCCGCCCAGATGTGGATGGGCACCCACTGGTACAAGGGCACGGCCGACGCGGTGCTCCAGAACCTTCACCTCATCACCCTCTTCGACGCAGATCACGTCTGCATCTTTGCCGCCGACCACATCTACAAGATGGACCTGGAGCAGATGCTCCAGTTCCACATCGACGGCAACGCCGACGCCACCGTGGCGGCCAACGTGGTCCCCGTGGCCGAGGCCTCGGCCTTCGGCTGCATCGGGGTGGATCCCCACCAGCGGATCACCAGCTTCGTGGAAAAACCCGCCAACCCCCCGGAGATCCCCGGGAGGCCGGGTTTTAGCTACGCCTCCATGGGGAACTACATCTTCCGACGCCAGGTACTGGAGGAGGTCCTGCTGGAGGACGGATCGGACGAGAAAAGCTCCCACGACTTCGGCAAAGACATCCTCCCGAAGCTTTTCTCCCGGGCCCGCCTCCTGGCCTACGACTTCCCCAGCCAGACGTTGCCGGGGAACGACCGCCCCTACTGGAAGGACGTGGGCACCATCAAGGCCTACTGGGACGCCCACATGGACCTGTTGCAGCACCCTTCGCCCCTGACGCTTTTTAATTTCCAGTGGCCCATTCGTACCGTGTCCTTTGCCGATCCCCCGGGGTTCACCTACCCGAGCCAGGGTAAGAATTGCTCCGTGGTGGGGGCCTTGAGGGCCGAGGGGAGCCGGGTCATGGGGGCCGTGGTGCACCGGTCGGTGCTGTCCCGGAACTGCGTGATCCAGCCGGGGGCGGTGGTGGAAGAATCCATCATCGGCCAGGGGGTGATGATCGGCGAGAACTGCCAGATTCGCCGGGCCATCGTGGATGCCCACAACGTCATTCCCCCGAACACCGTCATCGGGTATAACCCGGAGGTGGATGCGGAGCATTACACCTACGATCGGGAGTCCGGGGTGGTGGTGGTGAGCATGCCCACCATCCGGCTCCGGAGCCCCCAGGACGCCCCCGCCATGTACTCCCTGCTCCAACCCGGCGGGGGGTACGTGGATTAGCGTCGTTGCCCCTTGAGGGGCCGCACTCCGGCCCCAATTTTCCCATTTGGAGGAGACCCCCATGGCATTTCGTGCGCAAGAATCATTGGAAGAGCTCTTTCAAGAGCTCTACGACTCCCAGGACGTGGCGGTCGCCGAGGACATCGCGAAGAAGATCCTCGTGCTCGACCCCGATAATCCCGAGGCCCTCTTCGTGCTGGCGGACGGGGCGGAGGAGTACGAGGCCCAGGCGGCGCTGCTACGGCGCTGCGTGGAGGAGACGAAAAGGCGCATGGCCCAGGCCTCCCCGGAAGAGGCGGAATCCCTGGAAGACCTTCTCTTCGAGGCCATGAGGAACTTGGGTTGGTCTCTACTGTTGGACGAGAAGGCCGGGGAGGCCCTGGCCCTGGCGGAGGAGATGTTGGCCTTCGACGGATGGGATCCCTCCTGGGGGAGGGGCATCCGCTTCGGAGGGCTCTTGGCCCAGGGGAAGTTCGCCGAGACGCTGGAAGAATCCCTGAAGGCGGAAAGCGGAGACCTCTTTGCGGCCCATGCCCGGGCGGTGGCCACCCTGGAGCTGGCGGGGCCCGGAGCCGATGCCTACCGGGCCGTGTGGGACGCCTTCCGCGTCGCCCCCGATCTGCCCTTTTTCGTGCTGGAGTACTGGGATGCCCCGGAGGAGGAAGACGAGGAGTTCCTGGACGATTACAACGGGGCCCTCTTCCTCCAGCTCTACTGGACGGAGAGCGAGGAGCGCATCATGGTGCTCTCCACCGCCACGGTGTTTTTCGGCTACCTCACCGATCGTCTCCCCGACGAGGTGAAAGAAGAGGTCCTGGCCAACCTACGGGAATCATCGATGTTTGCCGAGCTGGAAAGGGCCCGGGTCGAGCTTCGGGAGCGCTTCGGCCCGGATGGGGACGTGGAGCAGGGGGACAAGGAAGCCCTGAAAATCCTGGCCAAGATGGACCTCTTCGTCGGCTAGACCGGCGGGGGCCATGAAGAGCGCCCCCTTTTCGGAGCTTCGGCGCCTTGGCGTCGGGGCCCGAAAAGGGGGCGGTTTTTTTGAAGGCCCGAAAGGCTCACCCGGAGGGCTCACCCGAGGGCCGTGAGGGGGGCGTCGTCGGCGTGGAGCAGGCCGAGGGCCTCGTCGAAGGTCTCGGGGGTGCCGTCGTCCGGGAAGGTGGCCCCTTCCAAGGAGATCTCGGGGGGAAGGGAAAGGAACAAAGATGCGGCGGAGATGCGATCCTTGAGGCGTCCCTCCACCACCTTCCGTCCCGGGGCGTCGGTGTGGGGGAGCGCCAGGACCACGGCGTGGGGACCCGTTCTCCCCGCCACGTCCACGTTGCGGATGCTCTGGCCCATGTCGTGGCCCATCGATCTCATGGCGTCGGCGACGTTTTCCGGATCGTCTGCGGCCATCTCCCGGGCGTTGAGCAGGGTGAGGCGCACCAGCGACAGGAAGTATCCGTAGCGCCGGCTGCGGCGAAGCTCCTCCTGGAGGCGGCGGCGCAGCGGGGTCTCGGCCATGAGCCCCGTCTCCGGGTCGGTCTGGGCCAGGTAGGCCATGGCCTTGGTGGCGCGGTACCGTTCCGCCGTGGAGCACAGGGTGGGCCAGAGGGCCCGCAGAGCGTCGCCGTTGATGCGCCCCAAAGCCCCCTCCCGCCGGGAGAGGGCCAAAAATACCAGGGGTTGGGTTCCCCCGAGCAGGGTCCCCGCGAAGAGGGATCGGAGGTCGGCCTCCGCCATGGCGTCCCGCCACTCCCCTCCCTCGAGGCTCCAGCGCACCCACCACTCCGCCCCTTCTTCCACCGAAAGCCCCCCCAGGCGGCTCCCGGAGGCCTCCCCATGGGGGTCCCGGGCCAGACGGGCCAAGAAGGACTCTAGGCGACGGTCCTCCGGAGCCAGGAGAAAGGGGTGGGGGGCCTCCGTCAGGGGGGTCCACTGGCAGGAGGCGGAGTCCCACTGGAGGATCCCGGTCCAATCGAAGCCGAAAAACTCCGTAATGCAAGACGTCAGCGGGGCAAGGGCCTCGTGGGCGTGGTGCAGCCGGAGGAGGAAGGAAGCCTTTTCCCGCAGGGCGTGAAACCTCCGGGACGTCATCTGCTCGGAGCACTCGGGCATCACGGCGACGATCTCCCCCTCCGGGGTGGAGTGCAGGGCCAGGTCCACCAGATTCTCCCCGGGGACGAGCTCCCAGAGCACGTGGCGCCACCCCGGGGGGCCTCCGGAGGTCAAGGGGGTGAAGTCCCGGGGGCCCGGGAGCCCGGCAAAGAGGGTTTCCAGCGTGCAGGGGCACGGGACCTGCGTGGGCCAGAGCTCGCCGAAGGCCCCGTTCACCGAAGACACCACCAGGACGCCATCTTCGATGGAGCCCCGTAGCGCGGGCACGGGGAGGTGGGCGAAGAGCTCCTCCGAAATGGGGAGGCCGGGGGTCTCTTCGGTCATGCCGGGCCTCCTCGCTCCTGGGGCCCCTTTCGTCGCCTTTTCCAGGCCCAGGCTCCGGCTCCGGGGAGGATCAGCAGGAGAGGGGCCATCCCCGGGGAGTTTCCCAAGGTGCATCCTCCCCCTCCCCCCCAGCCCCGGGTAAAGTCGTCCACATCGGTGAGCCCCGCCCCTACGGCCAGCCCCACGCGCACCACGCCGTTCGCCCGGGCGTCCAGGTCGTAGGGTCCCCCGTCTTCCACGTCGATGCGCACCTGGAGGTCCGCCACCCCCCAACTGCTGGCGTAGGAGGCGTAGCGCACGAAGCGGTCCCGAAGGCGGTCGTAGATGTGGACCGCCCCCAGCACGTTGGTGGGCAGCGTGCCCCACCCTCGGCGGTCCTCCAGGGCGAAGGAGAAGAGGGGGCGCCCTTCGGCCACGAAGGCCCGCCAGGCGGGGTCGGCATAGGCATTCAGCGATCCCGAATCGGCGTGAATGAAGGCCTCCTGAAGATCATAGGCCATCTCTCCCCGGTCCACGATGCGCCAAAGGCGCTCCGGCATGGCTTCCACGGCGGTGATCCCCGCCCCCCGGGAGAAGGCCACGTAGCCCCCCAGGTCTCGCAAGTAGAAATCACCCTTGGCCCAGGCCGGGGCGTGGCATGCTACCCCCAGGAGGACGGCCAGGATCGACGCCATCGCGGCCCTTTTCCAGGATCTCATGGTATTTTCCCCCCCCCGACCTTCCGGCGCCCTAACGGCCCCGAAGGGCCCGGGCCACGGCGTCCGTCACCAGGGCGTCGTCGGGAATGAAGGGCAAGGTGATGTGGTCCGTTCCCGGATGGGCCTCGTTGTAGCGGAGGCTCGTTTCGATGGAGTGGGGGCACCGGGCCCAGGCCCGGCGGGCCACCCCTCCCATGACGTCCCACGCCATGGAGAGCTCGATGGCCTCGTCGGCCCGCGCCGATCCGTCGAGGACCAGGCCGAAGCCCCCGTTGATGGATTTGCCGATGCCCACTCCACCGCCGTTGTGCAGGGCGATGAGGCTCATGCCTCGGGCGGCGTTGCCCGCATAGCACTGCACCGCCATGTCCGCAGTGATGTTGCTCCCGTCTCTGATGTTGGAGGTCTCCCGTAAGGGGGAATCGGTCCCCGAGACGTCGTGGTGGTCCCGGCCGATCATCACGGGGCCGATCTCCCCCCGGCGTACCATGGCGTTGAAGGTCTTGGCGATCTTCATGCGCCCTTCGGCGTCCTGGTAAAGAATCCGGGCCTGGGTGCCCACCACGAGGCGGTTTTTCTCCGCGTCCCGGATCCAGACCCAGTTGTCCCGGTCCTGGGGGCGCCGGTGCGGATCGATGCACTCCATGGCGGCCTTGTCCGTTTTGCGAAGATCTTCGGGATCGCCGGAGAGGCAGACCCAGCGAAAAGGACCGTAGCCGTAGTCGAAGAGCATGGGGCCCATGATGTCCTCCACGTAGGAGGGGAAGACGAAGCCGTCCTTTTCGTCCGCCCCCTTGCAGACCTCGGGGACCCCCGCGTCGTAGACCGCCTTGAGAAAGGCGTTGCCGTAGTCGAAGAAGTAGGTCCCCCGGTCCGTCAGGACCTTCACCA
This sequence comes from uncultured Synergistaceae bacterium, assembly GCA_937868015.1. GTDB lineage: Bacteria > Synergistota > Synergistia > Synergistales > Aminiphilaceae > CALMLW01. Next base: position 19,520 of record CALMLW010000087.1, read on the forward strand.
GCTCGAAGTGGCGCCGAAGGCTCTGGTCCACCAGACGGCGGAATTTTTCCCGGTCCTCCCGGAGAAGGGCGGTGCGTTCCTCGAAGGTGACGCCCTGGGGGCAGTACCCCCCGTCGTAGGGGGCGTGGCAGGAGGTCTGGTCCGAGAGCAGGTCGATGGATTCTCCGTGAGCCACGGCGTATTCCAGGAGATCCACGATGTTGCCCTCGTAGGCGATGGAGGTGGGTTCCCGGCGCTCCAGGTGCTCTCGGGCGATGCGAAAGACCTCCCCGAGATCCGACGAAGCGAAGCGCACCCACCCCTGGTCGGTGCGGGTGCGGATCCGGGAGGGATCCACCTCCGCCACCACCCCCACGGCGCCGGCGATCTCCGCCGCCTTGGGCTGGGCCCCGCTCATGCCCCCCAGCCCCGAGGAGACGAAGAGCCTTCCCCGGAGGTCACCGTCGTTTCCCAGGGAGAACTTCAGCCGTCCCGCGTTGAGGATGGTGTTGAAGGTGCCGTGGACGATGCCCTGGGGGCCGATGTACATCCATCCCCCTGCGGTCATCTGGCCGTAGTTGGACACCCCGATCTGCATGGCCCGGTGCCAGTTGGTGGGGTCGTCGTACATCCCCACGAAGAGGCCGTTGGTGATGATGACCCGGGGGGAGTTCTTACGAGACCGGAAGAGCCCCAGGGGGTGGCCGGACTCCACCACCAGGGTCTGCTCGTCGGTGAGGACTTCCAGATAGCGCATGATCAGGCGGTATTGCATCCAGTTCTGGCACACCTGCCCCGTTTCGCCGTAGGTCACCAGCTCGTAGGGGTAGAGGGCCACGGCGAAATCGAGGTTGTTGTCGATCATCACCTGAAAGGCCCGGCCTTCGAGGCACTTTCCCCGATAGGCGTCGATGGGCTTGCCCCGGAGGGGTCCCGCAGGACGGAAGCGGTAGCCGTAGATCCTTCCCCGGGTTAGGAGCTCGTCGAGGAACTCCGGTGCCAGGGCGGCGTGGAGCTCTTCAGGGATGTAGCGCAGGGCGTTGCGCAGGGCGAGCTCTGTTTCGGCCCGGGACAGGGAGTACCCCCGGTCGGGGGCGCGGCGAATGCCGGGCTCGAAGGGAGGCATGGGCGGCAACACGGGATCGAGCCTCACGGTCATGGCGCGGGCGATGTGGTCATTGGAAAACATCTCTATCCCTCCTTGTGTCCTTCGTCAGGTGCTATCATGGGGGAAGCTCCGGGGAGATGGCGGCGAAACCTCCCCCCGATTCCTCCTAAGGTACCCCATTATATACCTCGGAGAGGGGAAAAGGCCTCCCTTTGGAGGGGGTTACCCCGAAAAGAGAGAGATTTTTGCGGCAAAGAGGGGATGACGGAGGCCCGTCGGGGGACTTTTGTGATAAAATAACTGTCCGTGTCTTACGGGGATCGGGGGGCGAAGCCCCCGCCCCCCTTTACTTTGGGAGGTCGAAAAAGGATGCAGATGCCCATGCAGATCGGTTTGGACGAGCTCCTTTCCATGGTGATGGCCCGGATGGAGGGCATGGCCATGGCGGAAGAGAGCCTCAAGACCAAGTTCAACGTGTTGGCCCGGGCCCTTTACCGCAAGGGGCTCCTGACGGACGAAGACGTGGTGGAGGCCCTGCGGGAGGAGTACCGTACCCTCAAGGAGCTGGGGGTCACGGGGGAGGTCCCGGGGGAGGACATGATCAAGGCCGTGGCGGAAAACATCCTCCAGTGGGTGCGCGGCGACGTACCCGCCATCCGTCAGGGGATGGAAGACTACGAGAAGAAGGTCCGGGAGCTCTCCGCCCAGGAGGCCCGTAAGCCACGCATCGACGTGGCGTCTCCCGCCTTGCTCTCCCAGCTGGATCGGGCCACGGGAAAGGCCCCTCGGGGAGGAAGCAAGCTCATCATCTAGCCGGCGGCCCCGTCCCTTTGGTGCCATCAAAGGCCCTCCCGGCGCGGGGTAAGGCCGGGGAGGCAGTGAAGGGTCCCAGGAGCTCTTCGAGGGGCCCTTTTGAAGAGAGAGGTTGATAGGATGGATACCCGACGTATTCCCCTTTCCAGCGCCCAGATCGTGGACGACGACGTGGCGGCGGTGGTGCGGGCCCTCAGGTCCGGCCGCGTCGCCATGGGGCCCGAGATCCGGGGCTTCGAGGAGGAATTGGCGGCGGTGGCGGGGGTCCGCCACGCCGTGGCCTGCTCCAGCGGCACGGCGGCCCTCCACATGGCCCTCCTCGCCCTGGGGGTGGGCGAAGGGGACGTGGTGCTCACCACCCCCTTCAGCTTTGTGGCGAGCAGCAACGTGATCCTCATGGTGGGGGCGGTGCCCGTCTTCGTGGACATCGACCCCGGCACACTTTGCCCCTCTCCGGAGGAGCTACGGCGCACCATCGGCGCCCTGCGCCGGGGGGAACTCAGCTTTCCCAACGGAGAGCGGGTGGCCCCCCATCGGCTCAAGGCCCTTCTCCTCGTGGACGTCTTCGGCCTTCCCGCCCCCTGGGATCAGTACGAGGCCCTGGCTCGGGAAGAGGGGCTCGTGCTGCTGGAAGACAGCTGCGAGGCCCTGGGGAGCCGGGCCTTTGGCCGGGGCTGCGGCTCCTTCGGCCGGGCGGGGGCCTTCGCGTTCTATCCGAACAAGCAGATCACCACGGGGGAAGGGGGGGCGGTGGTGACGGACGACGACGAGGTGGCTGCCCTGTGCCGATCCTACGCGAACCAGGGGCGGGACGACTCCGGGGCGTGGCTCGCCCACGTGCGCCTGGGGTACAACTACCGCATGTCCGAGCTCACGGCGGCCCTGGGGCGATCCCAGATCTCCCGCCTCCCGACCATTCTGGAGCGCCGAAACCAAGTGGCGGAGCGCTACGGCGCCCTGCTCAAGGGCATCGAGGGGCTGAGGCTCCCCGAGCCCCCTTCCTGGTGTGACCGGGCGAGCTGGTTCGTGTACGTGGTGCTCCTCCCCGAGGGGACCCCCCGGGACGAGGTGCTGCGCCTCCTCTCCCGGCATGGGGTGGAAAATAGGGCCTACTTCACCCCCATTCCCCTCCAGCCCTTCTACGCCCATCGCTTCGGGTACCGCCGGGGAGACTTCCCCGAGATGGACCGGGTGTGTGATCGGGTGGCGGCTCTGCCCTTTTACACCGACCTTTCCCCCGAGGATCAGGATCATGTGGTCGAAACCCTCCGCCATGTTCTCCGCCCTGCGTGAAGCCCAAAGGAGGATCGTGACCCTCTGGCTCTTCCTGGCGCGGCGGCGGGTCGCCGTGCTGTTCTGTGACGCGGGGGCCCTCTTTCTGGCGGTCTACCTGGGATACGCCCTGCGATTCACCATTTTCTTCGACTTGACCCAGGCGGGAAGCAATTTCTTCCGGGCCCTGCTGGTCTTCGAGGGAACGGTGCTGGGGACCTTCTGGCTGGGGGGGGTCTACCGGGTGCTCTGGTCCCAGGCGAGCGTGGAGGAGTACGTGCACCTCGCCGGGCTCTACGTCCTGGGGGTGTTTTTGTTCGGCCTGGCGGACAAGATGATCCCGGGCTTTGTCATGCCTCGCACTTCCCTGGCCATCATGGTGGTGACGGGCCTCCTCTTCGTCTCCGCCCTCCGGGCGTCCTGGCGGGCCTGCGCCCGGCCTATCTGCCCTCCGGGACCTCGCCCCCGGCGTACCATCATCGCCGGGGCGGGGGATGCGGGGGCCATGCTCGCCCGGGAGCTCCTGCGCCATGAGGGGGACATGGCCCCCGTGGGGTTCGTGGATGACGACCCCCAGAAGGGGCGCATGAAGGTGGCGGGGCTTCCGGTGCTGGGGCCCCTGGATTCGTTGTCCGAGGTCATCGCCCGGGAGGAGATCCAGGTGGTCCTGGTGGCCATGCCCTCCGCCCCGGGGCACGTGGTGCGCCGCCTGCTCTCTTTCACCGGGGATGCCTCGGTGGAGGTGCGGGTTCTTCCCTCCCTACGGGAGCTCGCCGGAGGCACCCTCTCCGTGAGCCGCCTTCGCACCTGTCGCCTGGAGGACCTGCTCTGTCGGGAGCCCGTGAAGCTGGATAACGATGGCATCGGGGAGATCATCCGGGGCAAGGTGGTGCTTGTCACCGGGGCGGGGGGGTCCATCGGCAGCGAGATCTGCCGCCAGATTCTGGACCACGCCCCCGGAGAGCTCCTCCTCCTGGGGCACGGAGAACACTCCCTCTACTGTCTGGGAGAGGAAATCTGCCGCCGGGCCAAAGAGACCCCCATGCGCCTGCTGGTGGCGGATGTGGCGGATCCGGTGGCCATGGCCCAGATCTTTTCCCGGTACACCCCGGCGGTGGTCTTTCACGCCGCCGCCCACAAGCACGTGCCCCTCATGGAGCACAACGCCCGGGAAGCCCTCCGGGTGAACGCCCTGGGGGGGTGGACCGTGGCGCGCCTGGCGGGAGAATACGGGGCCGAGCGCGTGGTGATGATCTCCACGGACAAGGCGGTGAACCCCACCAACGTCATGGGGGCCACCAAGCGGGTGGCGGAGCTTTTGCTCCAGGAGGCCCAGGAGGCCTACCCCGGCACGGCGTACATGGCGGTGCGCTTCGGCAACGTCCTGGGAAGTCGAGGGAGCGTGGTCCCCAAGTTCGAACAGCAGATCGCCGCCGGGGGGCCCCTCACGGTGACGGATCCCGAGATGCGACGCTACTTCATGCTCATCCCCGAAGCGGTGAGCCTGGTGCTCCAGGCCGGGTCCCTGGGGAGGGGGGGAGAGCTCTTCGTCCTCGACATGGGGGATCCCGTGCGGATCGTGGACCTGGCGGAGATGATCATCCGGCTCCACGGCCTGCGCCCCGGCGTAGACATTCCCATCGTCTTCTCGGGGCTTCGCCCCGGGGAGAAGCTCTTCGAGGAGCTCTTCTACGATCCCAAAAGCGTCTCCCGGACGAGCCACGACAAGATTTTTTTCACGCATCTCGGCGGCCTTCAGGGGGCGAAGCTCTCCCAGGCGGTGGAGGAGGGCCTGGGGGGAGACGACCCCGGGGTGAGGGAGATGCTAGGGCGGTGGGTCCCCACCTTTCGGGGGACGGAGAGGGCATAAAGGAGGCACCAAGGGGATGATCTTTTTCTGGGCGGTATTCTGGGGAGCGGCGGGGACCCTCTTTTCCATGGCGCTGGCGGCCCGGTGGGGGGTGGTGGACCGTCCGGGGACGCTCAAGATCCACGCCCTCCCCGTGCCCCGGCTGGGGGGGCTGGGGATAGTCTTGGCGTTTCTGGCCCTTTTACCCCTTCCCTCCTGGGGGGCGGCGGGGAGCCTGGTCATGGCCCTGGTGGGGGTCGCAGACGACCGGTGGAACCTCTCTCCCAAGCACAAGCTCTGGGGTCAATTGGGCGGAGGGCTCTGCCTGGCCCTGCCCTGGATCCTGCGGGGGGCCCCAGGTACGGCGCTCATCATGCTCCTGGTGGCGGTCTTTCTGGCTAACGCGGTGAACCTCCTGGACGGCATGGATGGCCTGGCGGCCGGGGTGACGACCATCGGCGCCCTGGGTATCGCCCTGATCCACGCTTCCCGGGGGCTCACCACGGCGGTGCCCCTGATCCTCGCGGGGGCCTCCCTGGGCTTTTTGCTGTGGAACCTTCCTCCGGCCCGCACCTTCATGGGGGACGTGGGGAGCCTCTTTCTGGGAGGGGCCCTGGCGTGGCAGATCGGCGGCGTCTACAGCACCGACCTTTCCGCCCTCCTGGGGTGCTTTTTTTGCGTGGGGGTCCCCTGCTTCGACACCCTGCTGGGCATCGCCCGGCGCATGGCTGCGGGCAGGCCCGTCCTTTCCGGCGACCGGGACCACTTCTACGACCAGCTCGCCCGGCGGTGGCACGACCAGAACCGGGCGGTGCGGGCGGCGTGGCTTTTGGCGGCGATCCTGGCCCTCATGGGACAGGGGGTGGCGGCCCTTCCCTCCGGCGGTGCCCTGGCGGTGACGGCGGCGGTGACGGTGGCGTTGGGATGGATCTCGGTGACGGGGGGCTTTGTCCACCCCGACGGGAGGGGCTTCCGGAGATCGCCGTGAGGATCTGGATGATCGCCCAGGACACCCGCCCCCCGGAGGTCCCCGGCATAACCCGACACTATGCCCTGGGGAGGGAGTGGGTCTCCCGGGGGGATGAAGTGCTGGTGGTCCACGGGAGCTTCGACCATCTGGGACCCTCCCTTCCGGAGGGCCCCCCCCCGGAGGGGGTCTGGGACCGGAGCTACGACGGCGTGCGTTTCCTCACGGTGCCCGTGCCCCCTTACGGAGGGAGCGCCACCCCTGGAAGACTTTGGAACAACTGGCTCTTTGGCCGTCGGGTGGAAAAGATCCTCGGGGGAGGTAGTTACGGCGTCCCCCAGGTGGTGCTGGGCTCCACGGTGCACCCCTGGGCGGCCCGGGCGGGCCTTCGCCTGGCGCGGCGCTTCCGAGTGCCCTTCGTCTTTGAAGTCCGGGATCTCTGGCCCCAGACCCTGGTGGAGCTGGGGCGCATCTTTCCCGGACACCCCCTGGTGCGCTACTTCGGCGCGGTGGAACGGACTCTGGCGCAAAGCGCCGACCTGGTGGTCACCTCCGCCCCCCGCATGGGGGAGTACTTCCGGGAGCGCTACTCCCTGCCGGAGGAGCGGTGGTGTTGGATCACCAATGGCACCTTCGTGGAGGCCTTCGACCCCTCCCCGCCGGAGGAAGACGAAGGGGCGCTGGAGATCTTTTACACCGGCACCCTGGGGAGGGCCAACCGCCTGGACCGCTTTTTCGCCCTCCTTCCCGACCTGGCCCGGCGCTTCCCGACGCTGCGTTTCGTCTTCGTGGGGCGGGGAGAGATGAGGCGGGAGCTGGAAGAACGAGGGCGCCTCCAGGGGCTCCCCGTGCGCTTCGAGGACCCCGTGCCGAAGCGCCGGGTCCCCGAGCTCCTGCGCCGGGCCTCGGCCTTCCTCGTGGTGCTGGACGACCTCCCCCTCTACCGATATGGCACCAGCCTGAACAAGATGGCGGACTACCACGCGGCGGGGCGCCCGGTGATCCTCCTGGGGGATTGCGCCGAAAACCCCCTGGCCGCCTCGGGGGCGGGGTGGGTGGCCCCCCGGGAGGAAGATTTGCCCGGGGCTCTGGAGGCCCTGGTGAGGGCGGGGGTCGAGGGGCGCCGAGAGCTGGGCCGTCGGGGCCGGGAGTACGCCCGGGAGCACTACGACTGGCCTAAGCTGGCGGAGAGGCTACGGGGACGCCTGGAAAAAGTGGTGTCCCGCCGCCCACCGGAGTCCTCGCCCCGTCGATGACCGCCGGGGCCCTGCCCGGACCCTTTTCGCCCAGCGGAAGTTGTCGAGGTCCAGGTGTCCCGATCGCGGCCCGGAATGAGGCGGGGAGGGCAAAGAGGCCCCGGAGTAAAACGGGAAACAAGATCAAAGAGTCACAGAAAAAGAGTCACAGAAGGAGGAAGGGTCTTTGAAGGTTTTTTCCTACCCCGAAGGCCCCCGGAGACGCGGGGGATGGCGGAAAGGGCTCGGAGGGGCGGCGATATTGATCATGGGGGCGCTGGTCGCCTGGTATCTTTTGTCCCCCCGAGGTCCCGGAGAACGCCCCCCCACGCCCCTGCCGCCGGTGGAGCTCCCCACCCCGACCCCCTCTCCCCCTCCCCTCCCCACCCCCTTCTCCCAAGCGGAGCGCAACCCCTTGAAAGAGGGCTCCCTGGAGCGGGCCTGGATCCGCATCGTCAAGAGCGCCTTCATCCTGGAACTCTACGAGGGACGAGATCTGGTGCGGACCTACCCCATCGCCACCGGGTCCGCCTTGGGGGACAAGCGATCCCAGGGAGACCGGCGGACCCCGGTGGGGCGCTTTTCCATCTCCCAGATCCAGCCCTCTTCCTCCTGGACCCACGACTTCGGCGACGGCAAGGGAGCCATCAAGGGGGCCTACGGACCGTGGTTTCTCCGCCTGAAGACCGGATGGAAGGGCATAGGGATCCATGGCACCCACGACCCCGATTCCATAGGGAAAAGCGTATCCGAGGGGTGCATCCGCATGTTCAATGCCGACGTGGCGGAGCTCCGGCGCCGGGTGCGTCCGGGGACCCCCGTGATCATCGAACCCTAGGCCCCTCGTCGGGGATTGGGGGGCTGAAAGGAGAGGATCGCCGTGATCATCGACCATCTGAGCAACGCCGGGTTCTACTTTGGCGCGGACCCCCTGTTGAGAGAGGCCCTGGAGTTCCTCCGCCTTCCGGAGATCGCCACCCTGGGGATGGGGCGCCATTCCCTCCGGGGGGACGACCTCTTCGCCCTGGTCTCCGGAGGCGTCACCGTCGCCGAAGGCGATGCCCCCTGGGAGGCCCATCGGCGGTACGTCGACCTCCACCACGTGGTGGAAGGGGGAGAGTGGATGGGGTACGCCCCTCTTCACCGCATGCGCCAGACCCGGTCTTACGACGAAGGGGAAGACTGCGCCCTCTACCGGGGAGAAGGGAACTTCCTCCGGGTCTTTTCGGGGATGTTCGTGGTCTTTAACGTCACCGACGTCCACAAGCCTGACATCCACCTCGGGGAGCCCGAGGCCTTTCGGAAGATCGTGGTGAAGATCCGCCGGAGGGAGCCATGATCTCCCGGCGAAAGGCCTTTTCATGGTGCGGGGTAGGGGGGTTGCTTTTGGTCCTGGGGGGCGTCTTGCCGGGGAGGGTCATCGAGGCGGTTCCCAGGCAGGATGCTGTGGTGGCGCGATACGCGAAGGATCTCCCCGCCGCCTGGGGGGAGCGCCTTGAAGGAGTGAGGACCCGGCTGGCCACGACGGACCGGGTGCTGGCTCTGACCCTGGACGCCTGCGGGGGGGAGTACGACGAAGAGCTCGTGGCGTTCCTCATCCGGGAGAGAATCCCCGCCACCCTCTTTTTGACGGGACGGTGGATCGACCGCCACCCCCGGGAGGCGGCGGCCCTGGTCCAAAACCCCCTGTTCGAGATCGCCAACCACGGAGAGAACCACCGTCCCGCCTCGGTGACGGGACGAAGGGCCTACGGCATCGCGGGAACAAAAAGTCCCCGGGAGTTCGCCGAAGAGCTCCTGATTAGCGACGCCAAGCTGCGTGCCCTGGGGGTCCCCGCGCCCCGATACTACCGGTCGGGGACGAATTTTTACGACGACGTGGCCCTGGCGATGGCCGCCGAACTGGGGTACGAAGTGGTGGGGTACGCCGTGGCGGGAGATGGGGGAGCCACCTTTTCCCGGGAGCAAGTGAAAGCCACCGTGCTCCGGAGCCGCCCGGGGGACATCATCCTGTGCCACATGAACCGCCCCCGGGGCGACACCGCCGAAGGCCTCACCGAGGCCCTGCCCCTTATGATCCGGGAGGGCTTTCGCTTCGTGACCCTTTCTGCCTACCCCCTGCGGGACTAGGCCCTCCCCCACCCATCGGAGCTAAAATAGCCCCTCGTTTTTGCCCCACCAGAACGCCTCGTCCCCCCGGGCCTCCTCCGCCAGGGTGCGCAAGAGGTCCCGGAGGGTTTCCACCGGTACGCCCTCGGGGGACTCCAGGACCATCTTCGCCACCACCGGAGCGGGGGGCAGGGAGAGCCAGGCGCGAAAGTCGAACCCCCCCGCCTTCATCTGGCACATCTCCCGGTGGCAGTAGAGGCATAGGACCACCACGTTGTCCAGGGAATCCGCCCCTCCGGCGGCAAAGGGCACCACGGGGTAGACCTTGAGGTTCGTGAGGCAACCGCACTTCTCGCAGCGACGATGGGCCCGTTCCAGGGCCTCCCGACGCAGCTTCAGGTTGTGGATCACGGGAGATCGCCTCCTCTTTTGGGCGTTCCCTCTACGGGGGCCCGGGATATCGCCCCGGAGGGGCCTTTTTTCGCCCCCTGGCGTGCCCGAGCCCCGGCTTCGGGGAAAGATCCGGCGGTGAGGCCGAAACTCTCCCCGGCGGCGACGCGAAGCCCTATTGGGCCAGCTCTTTCATGGCGGCGGCGAGGATGCGGGTGATTAACGCCAGGCGCTCCAGGGGGATCCTCTCGTCGGGTTGGTGCATGAGCTCCGGATCCCCGGGAAAGGTGGCCCCGAAGGCCACCACGTGGGGCATGGTGCGGGCGTACGTCCCTCCTCCGATGGCCAGGAGGAACGCCTCCTGGCCCGTGGTGGCCGTGTAGGCCCGTTGGAGGGCCTGGATGAGCTCCGACGAGGGATCCACGAAGAGCGGGGGGCTGTGGCGCAGGACCTCCAGGGAGAGCCCCAGATCGCGGACCCGCGCCTGGACCTCGGGGAAGAGGGCGTCCCAGGCCTGGCGCACCGGGTATCGGATGTCCAGCGTGGCGGCGATCCCCCCGTCGGCGGTGACCTCCAGAAGCCCCAGGTTCAGGGTGAGGGGGCCGCTCAGGTCGTCCCGGCAGGCGATCCCCAGGGCCGCCCCGTCGCTTTTCTCGTTTACCAGGGCTCCGAGGGCGGCGGCGGCCCGCCTCCAGGGGGCCTCCGTGGGCAGGGCCCCGAGCAGACGGAGCAGCCGCACAGCGGCGTTGATGCCGAGCTCCGGCAAAGATGCGTGGGCCGCCTTCCCCCGGGGGCGCACCGTGAGCTTTCCCTCCCCTTCCTCCAGGACCAGGGGCCATTCGCGGTCTGCGGCGAAGGATTCCAGGGCCCGGCGCAGGGGAAGGAGCCTCTCCGGGGGCCCCTCGATGGTGCCCTCCGCCGTTTCGGGGACCATGTTGGCTGCGGGGGCGGCGGTCAGGGCCGTGAGATTCTCGGGGCCGCCGGGGGCTCCGGGGGAGAAGAGGCGAAGCTTGACGCTTCCTTTTTCCGCGTTGATGATGGGAAAGGCCCCGTCGGGGGTGAAGCCCATGACGGGGAGCTCCTGGCCGCTCTGGACGTAGTGGGCCATGCAGGCGCATCCCGACTCCTCGTTGGTGCCGAAGATCACCCGGATACGCCGCCTCAGGGGGATCCCTCCATCCCTTATGGCCGCCAGGGCGAAGAGGGCGGCGTAGGTGGGCCCCTTGTCGTCCAGCGTTCCTCGGCCGTAGAGCACCCCGTCCACGATCTCCGCCCCGTAGGGGTCGTGGCTCCACCCCGTCCCCTCGGGGACCACGTCCAGGTGGCCCAGTACCGCCACCATCTCCTCCCCTTCGCCGTACTCCGCATATCCCACCATGGAATCCACGTTGGCCGTGCGAAAACCCAGATCCTGGGCGGTTTTCAGGGCGTGACGCAGGGCTTCGTCCACCCCTTCGCCGAAGGGCTTGCCGGGGAGGGGAGTCCCCGGAGTGCTCCTGAGGCGAAGGGCCTCCCGCAGGGAAGAAATCAACTGGGGCTGAAGGGCTGCCACGTGGTCGTCGAGGGTCATGATCGCGCTCCTCCTGAATTAAAAAAGTTTTCGCCGTCCCCTTGACCTAAAAAAGGGGGGGATCGGGCGTTGTTTCCCATGGCCGAAACAGTGTACCATGAGAGGGGAAAATCTGGGGGGCTTACCCCCCTCGATCCCGGCGCCGCCCCGGAATTGGTGCCGGGGGTGAGCCCGAAGAGGCTGAACCCCAGGGATGAGATGAAGAGATGTAAGGATGAAGAGATGTAGGGATGAAGAGGTGGAAGGGAGAGGGATCCATGATCGTTCTAGAACCATTTTGCGGCGTCAGCGGGGACATGCTCCTCGGCGTGCTCTGCGACCTGGGGGGGGCGCCGGAGATCCTGGGGCGTTTTGAGGCCTTCCGGTCCGCCGGCGTGCGCTCCGTGCGGGTGTCGGTGGAGCGGGTTCTGCGGCGGGGCATCGGCGCCACCGCCGTGCGGGTGGAGGTGGAAGAAGAAGAAAAGGAACGCTCCTGGGAGGAGCTGACGACGCTGCTCCACGAAGGAGCCCGGGGCGTGGGAGCCTCTCCGGCGGCGGTGGGTCGGGCGTTGAAGGCCCTGGAACTCCTGGGAGACGCCGAGGCCCGGGTGCACGGCCACCCCCGGGAGGAGGTGCACTTTCACGAGACGGGGAGCTTCGACACCGTGGTGGACGTGCTGGGCTTTTTCCTCCTGCTGGAGTCCCTGGGAAACCCCGCGCTGCGCAGCCTCGCCGTCCGCCTGGGGCGGGGCTCCGTCCGGTGCGCCCACGGCCTCTATCCCGTGCCCCCCCCCGCCGTGGCGGAGATCGCCGCCCGGTGTCACATCCCCGTGGAGGGGGGCCCCGTGGAGGGGGAGCTCGCCACCCCCACCGGCATGGCCCTTTTGGCCTCGGCGGCGACCTTTTCCCCAAGCCTGCCCTCCCTCATCCCCCGGCGGATCGGCTACGGCGCCGGGCAGCGGGATCTGGCCGTGCCCAACGTCCTCCGGGGGGTCTGGGCGGATGACGGAGAAGACGAGGCGGTGTGGATGGTGGAAGCGAGCCTGGACGACGCCACGGGGGAGGAGATGGGGCGAGCCCTGGAGCGACTCCAGGAGGTCTCCCTGGAGGCCCACCTCCTGTCGGGGGTGGGAAAGAAGGGGAGACCCCTCTTCGTCCTCCGGGTGGTGGCCCGGGAGGAAGAACTCTCCCGGGTGCGGGATCGCCTGCTGGAAGAGACCCCCACCCTGGGGGTACGCTCCTGGCCCGTGGCCCGGACCCGCATGGCCCGAGAGGTGCGCCCCCTGGAGGTCACCGTGGACGGGGAGCCCCTGCCGGTGCGGGTGAAGATCTCCCGTCTCGGGGACGTGGAGAAGAGAAAGGTCGAAGCGGACGACATCGCCCGCCTGAGATCCCGGGAGACGGACCTCCGCCCCCGGGAGGTCCCCCATGGATGAAGCCACCCTGCGGGTGATCCTCCGAGCCGTGAAGAGCGGAGCCCTGGACGAAAACGCTGCCCTGGCCCGCCTGCGCCTCCTGCCCTTCGAGGACCTGGGGGACGTGCGCCTCGACACCCATCGGGCGCTGCGCACGGGCTTTCCCGAGATCATCTACGCTGCGGGAAAAAGCGACGAGCAGCTCCAGCGCATCGCCCGGTCCCTGGCCCCGGGGGAGGAAGACCTCCTCATCTCCCGGGCCTCGGAGGCCCAATACGACCTGGTGAGGCGCGAGATTCCCGGGGTGCGCTACTCCCCCGAGGCTCGCCTCGCGTACCTGCGCCGTCGCCGGGGGGCCCCTGGAGGGGCGGTGGTGGTGGCCAGCGGCGGAAGCAGCGACGTCCCCGTGGCGGAGGAGGCGGCGTTGGTGGCGGAAACCCTGGGATGCGCGGTCACCCGGCTCTACGACGTGGGGGTGGCGGGACTCCATCGCCTCCTGGGCTCCCTGGAGACCCTTCGCAGCGCCCAGGCCCTGGTGGTGGTGGCGGGGATGGATGGGGCCCTCCCCTCCGTGGTGGCGGGGCTCGTGTCCTGCCCGGTCTTTGCCGTCCCCACCAGCGTGGGGTACGGCGCCGCCTTCGGAGGCATCGCCCCCCTGCTGACCATGCTCAACGCCTGTGCCCCCGGAGTCTCCGTGGTAAATATCGACAACGGCCTGGGGGGAGGGTACTGCGCCGCCCTGGCGGTGCGTCGCCGGGATCCGTCGGGGGGAGAGAAGAGTGGCAAGACCCGGTGAAGAAAGCCCCGAAGACCTCCGGGAACAGATCTCGTTGGAGCTCGCGGGACGGGCCCTCCGGGTGGAGTTCGTGCGGGCGTCGGGACCCGGAGGGCAGAACGTCAACAAAGTCGCCACGGCGGTCAAACTATTTTTTGACCTTTCCGCCTCCTCCCTTTCGCCGGAGGAGCGGGAACGCTTCCGCCGTGCGGCGGGGCAACGGATCTCCTCTGCGGGGGTCTTTCTGCTCGATGCCCGGCGGTTTCGCACCCAGGAGGCCAATCGACGGGACGCCCTGGAGCGGCTGGCGGAACTCCTCCGTCGGGCCACCACCCCCCCGGCTCCCCGGATTCCCACTCGCCCCGGCCCCGGAGCCCAGCTCCGGCGAAGAAAGCTCCGGGACCGCCTCCAGGCCCGGAAAAAGGCCCGGCGGAAAGACCTTCGCGCCGAAGACGACTGATCCCCCTCTCTCGAAAGCCGAGGGGCGCCCCTCGCCCGATCCCGCCGGAGGAGCCCCCCGGGGGGGAGAAGGACCGCGCCCTTGCTCCGCAGCGCGGATCGCTCGGGGCGAGGATCCCCTGGGGTCGCCCCCTCGACGTCCAAAGATCCGGGGAGATCGCCGACGCCGGGGTGTGCCCTTGAGTTTCTTTCGATTATGTGGTGCTTTTGCCACACAAAAGGCTCTTACCCCATCGGTCGGAAGGAGAAAAAGCATGAAAAAAATTCAGATTCTTGGGACCGGATGCCCCAAGTGCAAAAAGCTGGCGGAGGTGGCGGAGGCCGCCGCTCGGGAGTTGGGCCTGGAGTTCGAGCTGGAGAAGGTCACCGACATCGCCCGGATAGTGGATTTTGGCGTCATGGCCACCCCCGCTCTGGCGGTGGACGGCCAAGTGCTATCGGCGGGCAAGGCCCTGACGAAAGAGGACGTGATGAAACTTTTGTCGGCGGTGCGGTGAGCCACCCCGGAGTGACCCGATGAGCCCCCCGGAAGGGGACGGCCGATCCCCGGGTCTTTGCCCCAAAACGAAAAGCGCCGGGGCCCCTTCAAGGGGGCCCCGGCGTTGGTTCATTTTCCCGGTGGTGGTCTAGGGTCGACCGCCCGCCGCCAGAAGGCCGGGGAGCAGGAACAGAAGCGGCAGGGCGCCGCCTAACCCCCCGTCGCAGCCCCCGCCTCCGGAGCCCCCCGAGGGAGGAGCGCCCGAAGGTGTTCCCGTGGGAGATGGGGCGGAAGTGGGGGACGGAAGCCCCGTGGGGGCGGGAGTGGCGGAGGGTCCCGGCGTGGGCACCGCCGTGGGGGAGATTCCGGCCACGGAAAAGGCGAGCGTGCGGGAGTCCGCATTCTCTCCGGTGCTGCTTCGGGCGGTGACGCGGACCTCGTAGGTCCCGGGGGCGGCGAAGGCGTGGAGGGCGGATGAGGGGGACCGGGAGGTCCGAACCACCTCCTCCGGCGAGCCGTCGCCGAAGTTCCAGGTAAAAGATCCCAGGGTGCAATTAGTCGCCGTGGCTTCGGCGGTGAAGGTCACGGCCTGCCCCACGGTGCCCGCAGCAGAAGACGCGACGATGGAGGTCACCCGGA
Source organism: uncultured Synergistaceae bacterium (assembly GCA_937868015.1). Classification (GTDB taxonomy): domain Bacteria; phylum Synergistota; class Synergistia; order Synergistales; family Aminiphilaceae; genus CALMLW01. Next base: position 34,557 of record CALMLW010000087.1, read on the forward strand.
CCTGGGCATCCGATCCTCACCCGAAGGCGGGAAGCCCCTCCGGAACCCCCAGGAGGGTGAGGCCGAGCGCCGAAATCCGAAGAAGATGCGTTATTTTCACGACAAAAGCCCCCTATCTTCAAAAGATGGGGCCGCCCGGGGACGGGGGCCCCGCAGACGGCGAAGCCCCTAGGATACCTCGGGGCTCCCCGAGAGGGCCACCAGGGTCACGGCGAAGGTGAGCTCCTCCCCCGCCAGGCGGTGGTTGCCGTCCAGCACCACGTGATCTTCCTCCACGGCCATCACGGTGACCGGAAAGGGGCGCCCCCGGGGCCCCAGGGCCATGTGAAGCTGGTCCCCCTCGGCGGGGTCGTACCCCTCGGGGAGGTTGGTGCGGGGGACCGACATCACGAGGTCCTCGTTCCAGGGGCCATAGGCCCTTTCCGGGGGGATCACCAGGGTGCGTTCCTCCCCCAGGGCCATCCCCTCCACGCCCTGGTCGAAGCCCGCGATCATCTGCCCCGCCCCCACCACGAACTCCAGGGGCTCCCGCCCCTGGGAGGAATCGAAGACCGACCCGTCCCGCAGCGTTCCCCTATAGTGTACCTTGACGACGCTTCCCTTGGTGGCGTGCATGGCACGCTCCTTTCGGCCGACATGGCATGGCCTGAAGTGCGCCCTTTCCGCGAAGGGCGTGGAACCCATGGATTCCGAAAGACTTTCGGATCGGTACCATATTGTACTGTACGTAGCAGGGGGGCACAAGCGCCCGAGGAGGGGCGAAGCCGGAGAAGGTCACGCCTCCGAACTTCCCGTGACCCAGCCGTTGACCACCCGGAGAAACCTTTCGCCGTAGCGTTCCAGCTTGACGTTCCCCACGCCGGAAATGGCCAGAAGGGCCTCGGAGGTGGCGGGGAGACGCCGGCACATTTCCCTCAGGGTGCTGTCCGGAAAGATCACGAAGGGGGGCACTCCCTCTTCCTGGGCGATGGCTCGCCGCATCTCCCGGAGCTTTTCAAAGAGGATCTCCTTTCCATCGGGCTTGGGGGGAGCGTCTTCGGGGGCGTCCGGAGCCAGCGGGACCATGAAGAGGGGGGCGTCGCTCCGGAGAAAGGGGCGCGTGGCGGCGGTGAAACACAGGCCCCGATCGGCCGAAGCCAGAAGTCCCCGGGCCTCCAGGAAGGCCACCACCTCTTGGATCCGCTGGGGAGGGGTGTCTTTCAGCAATCCCCAGGTGGAGAGGGCCTGAAAGCCCAGCTCCCGCACCCGGCGGCTCCGGCTTCCCCGGAGGACGGCGACCAGCAGGGGAAGGGGAAAGGCCCCTCCGGAGGATCGTTCCGCCATGCGATAGACGCAGGAGATGATCTTTTTCGCCTCCAGGGTCACATCCTCCCCCGGGGCGGGCGCGGGGGGGAGGGA
>CALMLW010000088.1 GCA_937868015.1 uncultured Synergistaceae bacterium
GATCCGTCACGGCGACGTGGTGAAATTTTTCCCCATTTCTGTGACCCTCTCCAGCGTGACCCTTGAGGGCCCCGTGGCCTCTCCGGGACAGTTTGCCATCGAACCGGGGCGCACCCGCCTTTCCGAAGTTCTCCGGCGATCCGGGGGTTTGCTCTACATGGCGGCGGACGAGGGGGAACTCACCCGGGTACGTCCCACCCCCCAGGGCCCCGAGACCCAGCGTATGGCGGTGAACTTCCGCCAGGCCCTGGCGGGGGACCCTGCGGCGGACATCCTTTTGGAAGTAAACGACTATTTTATTGTCCGTGCCGTGCCCGAGTGGCGACTCTATGCCACGGTGAGTGTGGCGGGGGAGGTGCGCTATCCCGGCACCTACACCATCAAGCCCGGAGAGCGCCTTTCAGAGGTGCTGGAACGGGCCGGGGGCTTTACTGCGGGGGCCTTTTCCCGGGGCACGGTCTTCACCCGCGCCAGCGTCCGGGCTCAACAGACGCGCACCAAAAACGAAATGATAGACCGCATGGAGCGGGAGCTCTTGCAGCAGGCGGGAAGCGCCAGCTCCCAGACGGCGGGCACCGGGGAAGCGGCGGAAGCGGCAACATCCGCCGCCCAGCTGCGCGCCTTTCTCCAGCGCCTTCGCCAGGCCCCCGTGACGGGGCGCCTGGTGGTGCGCGTGCCGGAAGACCCTCGCCTCCTCAAGGGGAGCCCCTACGACGTGGAGATGGAGGAAGGAGACTGCGTGACGGTTCCCCGCCGCATGGCGTCGGTGCAGATCTCCGGGGCGGTGTATACCCCCGTCTCCCAGGTCTTCCGTCCGGGGCTTTCTTACCGCCAGTACATCGCCCAAGCCGGAGGATTCACCCCCACGGCGGATCCCAAGAGGATCTACGTCCTCCGGGCCGATGGCTCGGCGATGCGGGTCACCGCAGGGAAGAGGCCCCTGACCATTGAAGAGGGGGACGCCATCGTGGTGCCCGAACGCATCGAAGTTCTCAGCAAACTTCGCCAGACCCGGGACCTGGTGGACATGATCTACAAGATCGCCGCCAGCGTCGTGGTCTTCAAGTAGGGAGGATGTCATGGCCCACGATCGTGAAGTGCACCAGGAGTGCTCTGGCAATGCCCTCGCTCCCGAAAATCAGGCGGACGTCCCCTGCCAGGAGGACGACGTCGATCTTTTGGACATTTTGTTGGTCTTCGTCCGCCACTGGAAGCTCATCTTTTTTGTGACGTTTCTTTTTGCCGCGGGGGGGCTTACCTATGCGTTGCTATCCACCCCCATCTACCGGGCCGAGGCCCGCCTCGTGCCCCCTTCGGGGGGGGGAGGTTCGGGGGCCATGGCCATGCTCGCCCAGCTGGGGGGAGCGGCGGACTTTGCCGCCG
>CALMLW010000089.1 GCA_937868015.1 uncultured Synergistaceae bacterium
CCCCAGCCCCCCCCGACCCCCCAAGGGTTCCCACCCCGGGAAGACCCACCCCGATCGCAGTCCCCTTTGGGCTTGAAGGCCCCGGCGGCCCCCTGGCCATGGGGATGTCTCCCCTCGGAAAAGCTTGGCATCCCTAAGCCCGGAGCGCCTCCAGAGAAAACTCCCCGCCTGGGGCGGTGGTTTTTTTGAGAACTCCGGGGCTTTTGCCGTCCCCGGAGGAATGGATGGTCAATATAGATCAACCCTTCGCACCCCTTTTTATGGAATGATCCATCCCTTTTCCCCTCCCCGGGGCCCTTGCTCCGGCCCAGCGGAGCCGCCCTTGACGTCCCCTTTTGCCGCGCGGGGACGATGGCGAAGGGCCGCAGCCCCGGGGCCCCCTGTACCACCTTTAGGCTTTAGGCCAAAAAACGAGCCCCCGGCCAAAGGCGCCGGGGGCTCGTGGGAGCAACCGCTAAACGAAGTGACGGGGTGAACGCGGGGTCACACCGCGTGAACGATCGCGGGGGCCAGCCCCGAGAAGGTGGCCAAGTAATCCCGGCGTTCGGCGCGCAGGGCCCCGATGAGCCGGGCGTAGTCGTCTCGGCTCCAGTACGTCGCCGGATCCAGAGCTTCGGCGTTGGACACCGGCAGATTTGCGGGCACCTCGTAGCCGAGCACATCATCGTACCGCCAGGTCAGGCTACCCCGCAGGATGCCCTCGATGCACCCAAAAGTCACTTCCGGGGTGATGTTGGCCCCATCCTGCCCTCCCACTCGCCCCGTGCTGAGGACGTAGCAAGAGATGTGGGGATTGTCCCGGAGGATCTGCAGCAGGCGGTTGCCGTTTTTGTAGTGGTGATCCACCACGAAGGGGTCGAAGCCCACCACCCGCTTGGCCTGCCCCACCCGGGCGGGGTCTTCGGCGCTGGTGACGGTGGATTCCCCCAGCATAAAGTAGGCCGCCGCCTGTTCGGCGGAGACGAGGCGTCCCACGGGGGGGATATCGTAGCGCCGCATGTTGAAGCAGATCACATCCACCCGGGGAAGGTCGATGCGCGCCGAGGTGTTGGGAATGGAGCCCCGGGGGACGATGGCCCGACCGTTGGTGGTGATGGCGTGGTTATCGAAATTCACGTTTCCATCGTCATCCACCCAGACGTTTTCGAGGATGGCCCGGGGATCCTGGGCGGCCCCCAGGAGGGGAAGCTGCTTCGACACGTTGTCGGTCTTGATGTAGAAGTTGTTCTCCGTGCCGAAGGCCTGGCCGTCGGGCATGAGGATGTTGATGTCGTCCTGGAGCACCTCCACCCCCTCGGGGGCGACGAGGCCGTGGTCCGCCGTGGTGATGGTGGTCTTCCCCGTGCCCGACAGGCCGAAGACCAACATGCCTTTTTCCTGCAATTCCCCCGAATCCCCCCGCAGCGTCACGATCTTGCTCCCCGCGTGGAGCCCCAGCCCCCGGAGGTCCTCCCGGGCGATGTGCATGGCCATGCGCAGGGTGGCCATCTTGCTCTCGCCGTAGTAGTCGATGCCCAGGATGAGGGTCACGCGGTGGCTGGGAAAGACCAACACCTTGCGCTGGTGCCACTCGGGCACCACCACGGTGACGATGTCCGCCCCATCGTCGTCCGCCTGGGTGAAGAAGTTGGCGGCGAACATGTGGGCCATCCGGGCATATCTCCGGGTAACATAGTAGTTGGTCTTCAGGGGGCATCCCGAGGAGGAGCCGATGCGCGTGCTGATGCGGATCATCTGCTGCCATCGCAGGTACTTCCACACCTGTTCCAAGAGCGTCAGGTGCGATTCCTCCACTTCGTAGACGATCTCCGTAAAGGGGGCGTTCCGAGATTGGACCCGAGTCACATAGGCTGGCGATCCCTGGTTGTTGGGCACGCTGTCGTGGGTCGCCATGTTCCGAAGCTCATCCAGGGAAAGATCCCGCAAAAGGCTGCGGCAAACGGGGTGTCTCAACTGCTGGATCAAGGATCCCATGTCAAAAGTCGCCACGATGATGTTTCCTCCTTCCCGATCTAGGGGCCCCGGAGAGGCGGCGCTCCTCCGAAGGCTCCGCCACTAAATACCTCATGCCGACAATTCGGTCTTCCCGCCCGGGGACACAAAAAACCTCAAAGGGGCGTCCCCGGTCACCGCCCCCCTTCCTTAGTCTCCGGCCCCAGGGGGCTCCTCCCACTGCCAGCTCTCCACTCCACCCCGCCGGGAAAACTCCTGGCAAAAGCCCTCCACCGCCTGGACCCCTGCCAAGGGCACGGCGAAGCACACCGTCACGTTCTCTCCGAAGGTGGAGACGAGGCGCTCTTCTCGCACTCCCAGGTCTTGCAGCCTGCGACAAAAGGCCTGATGAAGGTCGTATCGCAACACCACCTTTCCCTTTCGTTCCCGGCGCCGCCATGCCAGGGGAGTGGCGGCGAGGACGCCGGTGGCCGTCTGGCCGTAGGCGTCGATGAGCCCTCGCACACCCAACTTGATGCCCCCGAAATATCGGGTGACCACCAGCAGGGCGTTGGTGACTTCGGCCCGACGCAGAGCTCCCAGGATGGGCTTCCCCGCGCTCCCCGAGGGTTCCCCATCGTCGGACCAGTACTCTCGGATCTGGGGAAAGCCCACCCGATAGGCCCAGCAGTGATGATGGGCTTCGGGGGTCTCTTGGGCCAGGGTGCGGAGGATGCTTCGGGCCCCCTCTTCCGAAAAGGCCCCCCGGAGATCTCCGATGAAGCGCGACCTCTTCTCCACCAACTCCCAGCGCCCCTCTCGGGCGGGCTCCAGAAAGTCCCCCGGAGAGTCGGCTACCCGGCGCTCTTGGACCATGCATCCCCCAAGCGCCGGCAGGTGGCGTCCAGGGCTTCGGGGATCACCCGCACGTCTCCCAACACCGGCATGAAGTTCGTGTCCCCATCCCACCGTGGGACGACGTGCATGTGCACGTGACCGTCGAACCCCGCCCCCGCCCCTTTGCCCAAATTGACCCCCAGGTTAAACCCCTGGGGATTCATCAGCCCCCGGAGCACCCGCAGGCTGCGTTGAGTCAGGTGGTTCAATTCCAGGAGCTCTTCTTCGGTGAGCTCGTCGTAGGCCCCCACGTGGCGATAGGGGGCCACCATGAGATGCCCCGGGTTATAGGGGAAGCGGTTCATCACCACGAAACACCTATCCCCCCGGTGGATCAGGAGGTTTCTGCCGTCGTCTTCGGCACTGGCGGCGGGAATGGCGCAAAAGATGCACTCCGAAGAGCCCCCCGTGCCGATGTAGGCCATGCGCCAAGGGGCAAACAGATGGGACACGAGCCATCACATCCTCTCTTAAAAGCCTTGGGGGCACGCCCCCCTCGGGAAGCCCCCCGCGCCCGCGCCGCGGGCCAAAAGCCGCCCCATCGATGGAGGGCGACGAAGGGCTCGTCTCCCACATTAGCCCGGATCCGGAGGGCGCCTCACGTGGAAGTTATTATAGCAAAAAAATGTTTCACGTGAAACATTTTTTACTATTAATAAAATTTCTTCCCCGCCAAGGAAAAGCTCCTTCCCCCTTCGCACGCCGCCCCCTAAGGGTACCACGCTTCCTTGAAATTTTGGACCTATTTTTTAGGAAAAAGCCCTTTCTTTCTCGCATCACCACCTTGAATCGTCCGCCAAAGCCCCCAAGGGGCACGAGGAGACCCGGGGGGCGCCCCCGGAGGCCCGGGACGAGAAAAGATCTCCCATCGGGCCTCGCCCGCGACGGCCCCGAGATGCCCCGCCGCCAGGGCGAGGCAGGCCTCGGGCGGCCCACGGCCCGCCGCCGGAAAAAACGCCGCAGTCCAAAGCTTCGGAAGTATTGCCGAAGGAGGGCATAAGCCCTACACTGGAGGGGCGTCAGAGGACGCGGGATCCGCCGCCGAGGGCGATCTCGAGGCGGAAGGGGCAAACCCGGGGATCCTCCGTAAAAAAAGCGCCCCTAAGGAGGCGAGGTCCGTGCGCTCCGTTCGTTTGCTCCGCGTTCTCGGCATCATCTTTGGCTTCCTCTTTGGCCTCCTCCTGCTGGCCGGAGTCGTCCGGGGCCCGGAGGGTGGCACCCCGGCGGCATGGGGCGCCCCGGATTTTCTTTCCCCCGAGGAGCGCGCCTGGCTCCAGACCAGACCCACTCCCCTCCGCATCGTCCCGGACCCCCACTTTCCTCCGCTGGAATTTTTTGACGAAAGGGGCAACTGGCGGGGCATCGCCCCGGCCTACGTGGCCCTCATCGAAAAGGCCCTGGGGGTTCGCTTCGCCATCGTGCGTCTCGAAAGCTTTCAGGCCGTCTTGGACCACGCCCGGCAGCGGAGCATCGACATCGCCACCACCGTCATCGACACCCCGGAGCGGAGGCAATTCTTCCTCTTCACCTCCCCCTACATCCGCATCCCCAACGTCATCGTGGTGCGCCAGGATCGGGAGGGGACCCTCTCCATCGCCGATCTCCAGAGCTTTCCCCGGGTGATGTACCAGGGGGGGTACGCCATCGGCGACGTCCTGAAAGAACACGGCGTCACCCACGCGACCCCCATCACCGACCCCGCCGCCGCCCTGCGGGATCTGGCCCTGGGGCGCGTCGACGCCATGGTGGGAAATCTGGCCACCATCTCCCACTACGCCCGCCAACTCAACCTCGCCAATCTCCGGGTGGCGGGGGACTGCGGCTTCGACGACACCCTTTCCTTCGCTTCGCGGAGCGACGAGCCCCTGCTCTCGTCCATCCTGGAAAAGGCCCTGGGGACCATCACCTTCCAGGAACGGGACGCCATCCGGGACGAGTGGATCAAGCTGGCCCCCCCTCGGTTCTACCAACAGAGGGAATTCTGGCTCTTCCTCCTGGGAGGCGTAGGGGTCTTCGCCTTCGTGGTCGCCCTGCTCGCCGGGTGGAGCTGGACCCTGCGGCGCCAGGTGGCCCGCCGCACCGCAGAGCTCCAGCAGAAAAACGACGAGATGACCCGCTTTCTGTACACCGTCTCCCACGACCTCAAAAGCCCCCTGGTGACCATCAAGACCTTTCTGGGCTATCTCCGGAAGGACCTGCAACGCCAGGATGCCCAGGCCCTGGAGCAGGATCTGACCTTCATCACCGAGGCCGCGAACCGCATGACCCTCCTGCTGGAGGAGCTCCTGGAGCTTTCCCGCATCGGCCGCCACGCCGCCCCCTTTCGGGAGGTGCCCCTGCAAGAGGTGCTGGACGGCGCCCTTGCCCTGGTGGCGGGGGCCCTCGCCGAGCGCCGCGTGGAGGTGATCACCCCCCGGGAGCCGGTGATCCTCTTCGGAGACCCCGAGCGCCTCGTGGAGCTCTATCAAAATCTTCTCGACAATGCGGTAAAATTTATGGGGAACCAGCCCTCCCCCCGCATCGACCTCGGCTGGCGCGCCGACGCCGGGAAAATTTGGCTCTTCGTCCGGGACAACGGCGGGGGCATCGACCCCGTCTTCCGGGAAAAGATCTTCGACATCTTCGAGAAGTTCCATCCGGAGATCGAAGGCGTGGGCATGGGGCTCGCCATCGTGAAGCGCATCGTGGAGACCCACGGCGGCGCCATCACGGTCTCCTCTCCGGGTCCCGGAGGGGGGGCCACGTTTTCGTTCTTTCTGGCGGGCACTCGGGGGGGGCCCTCGCCCGAATCCCCTTCTTCCGCAACGAACTTAAGGAGGTCATCATGACAAAAAAGACCCTGACCGTGCTCTTGGTGGAAGATGATCCAGCCCACGCCGAGATCGTGCGTCGCAACTTTCGGGACTTTTCTCCCGAAAATCGGCTAGAGCACGTGTCCGACGGCGTCTCCGCCCTGAACTATATCTATCGCCGGGGGATCTTTGCGGAGCCCGGCGCCGCGCCGCGCCCCGATCTCGTGCTGCTGGACCTCCGCCTTCCCGGCGTCGACGGCCTGACGGTGCTGCGCACCATGAAAGAAGATCCGTCCCTGGCCCCCATCCCCGTGGTGATCCTCACCACCTCGGCGGCGGAGTCGGATGTGGTCCAGGCCTACGGCAACCAGGCCAACAGCTACCTGGTCAAGCCTGCGGATTTCGACGAGTTCGTCTCCCTCATGGAAACCCTGGAGATCTACTGGCTAAAAAGGAACTTCTTCCTGGAAGTTCCGGAAAAATACGGATCTCATGCCCGATAGGGCCTTTCAAGTTCTGCTATTGGAAGACGACGTCGCCCACGCCACCGCAGCCCGTCGCGCCCTGGAGGACGGAGAACTTCCCTGCGTCCTCCGGGTGGTCTCCGACCGGGAAAGTTTTTTGCGGCAGCTGGAGAGCTCACCTCCGGACGTGGTGCTGCTGGACCTGAACATCCCCGGAGGGCGCTCTCTGGATCTTTTGCCCATGCTCCAAGCCCCCCGAAGCTATCCCGTGCTCATCCTCACAAGCCATGGAGACGAGCTCGCCGCTGTGGAGGCCATCAAAAATGGCGCCATGGATTATCTGGTCAAGTCCCCCGAAGCCTTCGCGGGGCTCCCCCGATCCATCGCCCGGGCCCTGCGGGAGTGGCGCCTGATCCAGTAGCACCGCCAGGCCCAGGAGCAACTGCAAGTGACCCTGGAGAAGTACCGCGTGCTCTTCGACATGTTCCCCCTGGGGGTCGCCATCACCGACTCCCAGGGCAAAATCGTGGAGATGAACCAAGAGGGGCGGCGCCTTCTGGATGAGGCCTCGGAGGAGCCCTCCCCCTTAGACCCCCTTCCGCGAAGTCCCTTGGGGCGCATGGTGCGCCCCGACGGCACCCCCCTGCCCCGCGAGGAACACGCCTCCTTCCGGGCCCTGAAGGAACGTCGCCCGGTACACGCCGAACAAAGGTGGGTCGTGCGAGACGACACACCCGCCCGGTGGCTCGACGTCACCGCCGCCCCCATTCCCCTGGAGGGCTACGGTGTGGCGGTGGCCTTCGGGGACATCACCCCCCGCAAGGAGGTCGAACGGGCCCTGGAGGAATCCCGGCAGCTCTTCGAGAGCGTGACCCACACCTCCCCCGCGCTTCTGTGGATTTCCGGCCCCGACAAGAAGTGCACCTGGTTCAACGACCCCTGGCTCGCCTTCACCGGCCGCACCCTGGCCCAGGAGGTGGGCGACGGCTGGGCCGAAGGAGTTCACCCCGACGACCTGGAGCGGTGCATCGCCACCTACCATGGGGCCTTCGACGCCCGGAAACCCTTCGCCATGGAATACCGCCTCCGGCGCCACGACGGAGTTTTTCGCTGGGTCCTGGACCAGGGGCACCCCCGATGCGCCCCCCCGGGGACATTCTTGGGGTACATCGGTTCCGTGTTGGACATCACCGCCCAGAAGGAGGTGGAGCAAAACCTCCGTCAGGCCCTGGAGGACCGGGATGCTCTCCTCCGCGAGGTGCACCACCGGGTAAAAAACAACCTTCAGGTGATTTGCAGTCTCATTTCCCTGAAGATCGACGGCGCCCCCTCCCCCGCCACTCAGGACGCCCTGCGGGAAACCCTGACCCGCATCCGCTCCATGAGCCTCATCCACGAGCACCTCTACCGCCGGGGGACCTTTGCCGCCATCTCCATGGCGACCTACGTCACCGAGCTGGCGCACCACCTCCAGGAAATCTTCGCGCCCCCCTCGGGAGAGGTCGACCTCGCCGTGGCCATCGCCCCGGAGCTCCGGCTCTCCCTGGATCAGGCCATTTCCTGCGGCCTTCTGCTCAACGAACTCGTCACCAACGCCCTGAAACACGCCTTTCCCACCGCCGCACCTCGGGAGGACGCCCCCCGGATCCGCGTTGCCCTGGAACTCCGGGAACACACCTTCTTGCTGACGGTGCAGGACAACGGGGTGGGGATCGGGGAAGATCTCATGGAGACGGACCGCCGCACCCTGGGGCTGCGCCTCGTCCAGGCCCTCGTGCGGCAGCTGGAGGGCACCCTGCACTTTGCCCCGGGGCCCGGGTGTCAGATCACCGTGGAGTTCCCCGTGGGGGCGTAAAAGGCCCCCGCCCCCGCCGGGACCCCGTTCGAGGCCTGGGCCCCGGCGGGGGCGGCGTTCTCCTCGGTCACCGAAGAAATGTCGTTCTCCGCGTCCACCACGCCGTTCTTCGCCCCATGCAATAAGGCAGACCGACGCTCTCCGCCAGAGAGGCCAGGAACGCCACGCCGAGGAGCACGATGCTCCGACGGCGCGCCGCCGGGGTCCTTTCCCGCTCGCCGCCCACAAAGGCGTGGATGTCGTCAACGGAGTTCCCCGTGCCGACAATCCCATGGACGAACAAGAGACGCCCCAAGCCCCCGCAGGGGACGGCGTCCGAAGCGGACTCTGGAAAGGCCCTGAAAGAAGGGGGGGCATCTTCACGGTGGATGCCTCCTGGGGGGAGAGGGAGGGAGAGATGGTCTGCGAAAGGGGCGTGT
>CALMLW010000090.1 GCA_937868015.1 uncultured Synergistaceae bacterium
AGGGTTTGGCCGGGGGCTTTGGGCCGAGGCGTGGGACGAAGGTCTTTCGCACAGGAGATGGAGGGTGACCGACGGGAGGGAGTGTGATGAGGATGCTTCGAAGGATTTTTGGGGTAATTTTGGCCATGGCGGTGGGGCTGGGAGGGGCGGAAGGGGCGGCCCGGGGGGTGGATGATCCTCTGGACCCCGCCCTGGCGACCCAGATTCAGCGCCTCATGGAGGAGTGGCGCCAGGCGCCGCTGATCAAGCCCCAGCGGGACATCCCCGGGTGGCCCCTCTATGCCGGAGGGGACTGGTCCTTCCAGTACCCCCCCGGTTGGGGCCTTCGGGACGCGAACCCCCAATTCCTTTGGGTGAGCGACCCCTCGGGGGCGGCGAACTTTATCTTCGCCCAGGTGGCCCAGGTCCCGGGGATGCCCTCGGCGGAGGAGTTGCGGGATCTGGTGTTCTATCGACTGGTGGGGCAGGATCCGGTGCGGCTGGTGACCATGGAGCGCAAGGGGCTCCCGGGGATCTCGGTCCCGGGGGACGATACGGGGGTGTCTACGGTCTTCATCGTGCGTTGGCAAGCCCCTTCGGGGGAGCTCCGGCTGGGGTCCATCCAGATCACCATCCTGGCCCGGGGGCCCTTGAGCACGTCGTACCAGTGCGCCGTCCAGAGCTGTCCGGAAGATCTCTGGATCGGGGCGTGGAGGGATATCTTCGCCCCCATGTTCCTCTCGGCAAGATTCACCATTCCCAACTACAACAGCGAGGTCCATCCCGATTCCGATGGGGACGGCTACGCAGACCCCGTGGACCAGGATCCCGAGGACCCCAACGTGCACTAAAACAGCCCGTTGCCGAGCATCGCAGTCACGCGGAAAACAAACGAACCGCCCCGGGAAAATCCCTCCACGAGGGGGGCCCGGGGCGGTCTCTTTTCCAGAGGGCGATGGGGATTAATGATCCAGGGGCACCACGTCCTGGGTCCAGTACTTCTCACAGAGGTCCGTTACAAGCTCCATGGGCGTGACGGCGAAATGGGGCGCCACCAGGGCGGGGGTCTGGAACACCATGGGGACCCCGGAAGGAGCCATGAGGAGTACGGGGCTCTCCGGACGGGGTTGGAGGGGGATCTCCACGTCCGTCTGGATGACCATGCGGAAGGGATCCATGTTGCCGAAACAGTAGTTCTCGAAGGAGATGCGCTCTTCGTCCGGGATGTCGGCCCAGGAGGCGGTGTCCGCCATGGTCACGTCCACGGGGATCCATCCGTAGGCGGGAAGGTAGAACTCCGCCCAGAAGTGGGTGCCGCCGTGCCGGGGCACCATCTGGTACCCTCCGGTGGTGCGGGCGGGGATACCCACCGCCCGGCAAAGGGCCGAAAAGAGCATGCTCTGGGCGCCGCAGTCGCCGAAGCCGTTGCGGAGGACGTAAAGAGCTTCGGGAGTGCCGGTGAATCCCAGAGAAAGGTGGGGGGTAAAGCTGTAACGCACGTGTTTCAGCATGTAGTCGTAGATCTTCCGGGCGGCGACCCAAGGGTTTTTCTCGTCTCCCACAATCTCCCGCGCCTTGTCCACGATTTCCCGGGTCAGGGGGGTGTGGATCCCCGGGGCGGTGTAGCGACGGTAGAGCTCGCTGGCGACGTCGTAGGTCCCTACCTGGGCGGGATTCACCACAGAGCGCCGTTCCCAGTGGCGGAAGGTGAACGTGAGCCGGACGTCCAGGTCGCCGCTGAGCTCCTGGAGGGGCACTTCCATGTAGAGCTGCCCCAGCTCTTCGTTCACGGTGGGGAGTCCCCGGACCCATCGCTCCGGCGTGACGGAAAGGACCCGCACTGCATCCTGGTCGCCGGTGGCGATGGGCAGGGGAAACCAGAGTTTCAGCGTGCCGTCGGCGGAGAGGGCGGAGCGGGGGATCCGGAGGGTTTGGGTGCCCAGATAGGTTATGGGATTGATGAAGGGCTGGAACGTCGAGGCGGGATAGCTTTCTTCGGGGCCGCTGAAGGCCATGCTTCGCAGGGGGGCGGCAAATTTTTCCGCAGCCCGGCCCTCTTCTTGGTTCTTCCGACGCATGATGTCGTCGTGGCGGTGGGCAAAGCTATTGACCACGGCGGAGAAGTACCGGGGCTCTCCGTCTATCATAATAAACTCGGCGCCATATTTCAGCCAGGTCTCCAGCCTACTCCGTCCCGCGTAAGGATAGGCTTTCTCCAGAATTTCCAGGGCTTCGCTCCATGTGTAGGGAAATTCGATCTCCAGAAGTTGGTGCCCCCAAGAGAGCAGAGCGGGATCCACCCCCCGGCGTTCCGCATCTCGGAAGGGGGTTATGGCGTCGAAAACCGGCCCCGCTGTGGCGACTCCCGACATCAGCCCGCAGAGCGCCAAGGCCACAAGAGATCCTCTTTTCCATTGTCTCATGGTACCGCCTCCTCATCTTCGAGTGTCTTCGCCTCCATTGTACCACTCGACCTTCCCAGCGGAGGTTTTTCTCCCGGGGGCTTTCCCCTCCGGGTGGGGTATACTGGCGTAAGGAGCCCATCCGGCGCTTCAGGCGCTATTCTTTTGGGAGGTGTCATGAAGAGATTACAGAAGGGCTATGGGAAGTTTCTGTCCTCCGACCGGAGGGATTTTGCGCCGCACACCCTGGTGATAGTGGATCCCGATCCCCGGTTCAGCGCCGTAGATCTTTTCGACGCAGGGCCCGGGGATCTCTTGATGGCCTCCTGGCCCCCGGAGATCTCCGGGGCTCAGGAGGCCTTTGGGGCCTTTTTGGCCCGGATCCTGGAAAAGCCTTCTATGGAGAACGTGGTGATCCTCGACGTCTCCCCGGCCGCCCTTTCCCCTGACGAGGGTCCCCTTCGCGATCGGGGGGTGCTCCGGTTCGAGGCCCTGCGGCGGATGCCGTCGATCCAGTACGCCCAAGTGACCCGGGGGCTTCGCATACTGTTGCTTTATTTTTCCGTGGAGACGGGGGAGCTGGAAGTCTTCGAGCATGGGACGTGGGAGCCCTTTTTGTCCAAAGAACCCTGGGGCGGGGGGCTTTAGCCCACCTTTTTCGTCCGTTTTCTTTAGACCTCCGAAGCTCCGAGTTTCCTACAAAAAGCCGCCCCTGATAAAAACGCCTTCCCGTATGATATACTGAACTCCCGTGGCAAGTTCGGTTTGCGACCGTGTTCGAGGAGGGACGGACCATGAAAGCGATGATCCTTTATGCGCACCCGAATTCTCAGAGTTTCAACCATGCCGTATTGAACTTGGTATTGGAGGAGCTGGACCGGCAGGGGATCGAGGGCACCGTGCGGGATCTTTACGAGATGGCCTTCAATCCCGTGCTCGGAGGGGGGGACCTGGCGGCGGCGTGCATTGGGGAGCCCCTGGAGGATGTGCGCCAGGAGCAGGAGCAGCTGGCGGCCGCCGACCTTTTGGTGGTGATCCACCCGATTTGGTGGGGGGGCATGCCCGCCATCCTGAAGGGGTACGTGGATCGGGTGTTCTCCCAGGGCTTCGCCTACGGCTATGGCCCGGAGGGCCCTGTGGGGCTCCTGAAGAGGAAAAAAGTGGTGGTGTTGAACACCACGGGGGGAAGCGAGGAATCGTGCCTGCAGTCGGGATTCGACGAAGCCTTCCGGGGAATGGTGGATCGGGGAATCTTCGGCTTCTGCGGCATGGACGTGATCTTGCACCACTTCTTCTTTGCCGTGGGCTGCGTGGAGCCGGAACGTCGGAACGCCATGCTGGAAGAGCTCCGGGGGATTCTCCAGGAAGAGGTCTTCTCCCGGTTGGGGTGACCCCGGGGACCAAAAGCTCATACCAGACAAAAATAGAGAACCCCCGCTAGGGAGTTCTCTATTTTTTTGCCGTCGCCCCTTCGTCACGCCGTTTCGGAGGAAAGAAAGCCCTTGGCCACCATGGTGGACCGGGCTGATTGCTGGATCGAGGGCAAGGAACGCCAGAGGAGGAACGCCGTGACCATGGAGGCGACGCCTCCCATCGCCTGGGTGAGGGGGGCCCCCACGACGGAGGCGCTCCACCCCGCGCAGAGGCTCCCCAGGGGGGCGATGCCGATGACGGCCATGTTGTATAGGCTCATGACCCGGCTTCGCTTGTCGTCGTCCACCAAGGTCTGGAGCAGGGTGTTGCAGGCGATGAAGGTCACCACCATGGAAAAGCCTATGGGGGCCATGAGCACCATGGAAAGGGGCACGACGCGGGAGAAGGCGAAAGTCGCCACAGCGGCGCCGAAGAGCCCCATGGTGCGGGCGATGACGGACGAGAGCCCCACAGGAGAGGAGCGCAGGGCCATACGACAAGAGCCGAAAAGGGCTCCGATCCCCGATGCGGCGGTGAGAAATCCCAAGGTCTGGGGTCCCCCTTTTAGGATGTCCCCGGCGAAGACGGGGAGCAAGACCAGGTAGGGCAGGCCGAAGAAGCTGATGGACGCCACAGCGAGCAGGATGGTGCGGATGGGGAGAAAGCCCATGGCGTAGCGCCACCCTTCCCGGGTCTCTTCAAGCATCTTTCCAGGTTGGGCTTCCGCCCTGGCCGAGCGGGTCATGCGCATGGAAAGGAGGGCCACCAGCGTGGCGAGGTAGGACAGGCCGTCGGTCAGGAAGCAGAGTCCTTCTCCCAGCATGGCGATGACGACCCCTGCCAGGGAGGGTCCCACCAGCCGAGCGCCGTTGAAGAGGGTGGAGTTCAGGGCGATGGCGTTGCTCAGGTCCTCCGGGTCGTCCACCAGGTGTACCACGAAGGAGAGGCGGGCCGGAAGCTCAAAGGCGTTCACCACCCCCAACACGGCGCTGAGGGCCACCACGTGCCAATATTGCACCACCCCGGTGAGGGTGAGGGTCGCCAGAAGGAGGGCGTGGACCATGCAAATGCTCTGGCAGACGATGATCACCCGGCGCAGGTCCCAGCGGTCCAACAAGGTCCCGGCGAAAAACCCCAGAAAGAGCGTGGGGATCTGTCCCATGAAGTCCACGATTCCCAGGGCCAAAGGGGATCCTGTGATGCGATACACCAGCCAACTCATGGCCACGCGATGCATCCAGTACCCCGTGAGCGACACGGCTTGCCCGCCGAAAAAGAGCTTGTAGTTCCGGGACTTCAGGGCCCGGAAGAGATTTTGGAACGCGTGTGCGAACATGAAGGGCCTCCCTGGGCTCCCGAAAGGATTGATCCAAAGGCCATCGTCGGGGCGCTTCGATTATACAAAAATCTCGAGGAGGCGTACAAGGAGCCAATCTAGAAATGGATTCCTCCACCGCCCAGGGACGGGCTAACCCGCCGGGAAGGCGGGACGACGATTCCCCGGGGGCGAAGGGCGCGGAAGGTCACTGAATGTCGGTGAGGTAAATGTGCTTTCCCGAATCGTCTTTGTGACGCGCCTCTCCCCGGGCGTAGATCATGCCGCTCTCATCCAAAATTTCCCGCACGAGCTCCTCCATATGGTCGATGCGGCGCTCTTCCGCTTCGTCGTCGGAGATGATCCATAATTGGATGGTCAACGGGGCTCCCTCCTTTCTCTTAGGCATGGAAGCGCAGGGGTGTCGCGGGAGTATTATGCCAGAGTTCCTGGAGAAAAATCAAGGGGCGTCCCGGGGCAAGGGGGAAAAGGAGTTTCGGGATCGCCCCCTAGAACAGGCGTTTCTTCCAGAAGGCCACGAAAGATGCCACGACGAGCACCAGGACAAAGGCCACCACGATGTAAAAGCCATAGGGGTCCGCAGAGAAAGGCACGGGGACGTTCATGCCCCACAGGCCGGACACCAGCGACGGAATGGCCATGACGATGGTGATCAGCGTCAGGACCTTCATGACGA
>CALMLW010000091.1 GCA_937868015.1 uncultured Synergistaceae bacterium
ATCCCCCTCTCCCTGTCGTCCATCCACGGCCTTCGGGTGCGCATAGGGGAGGGGACCTACGTGGTGCCTCTGGAATCGGTGCGGGAGACGCTGAAGGTGCCCCGATCGGCCCTACAGGCCTATGCGGACTTCGTCCTCGTGCGGGTACGGGGGGCGGCCCTGCCCCTCCTTCCCGCCGAAGCGGGGCTCTTTGGGCACGCGGTGGACCTGGCGCAAAAGAGCTTCGAGTTCGATCTGATCCCCCTGGTCATCGTGGGGTCGGGCAGAAATCAGGTGGCTTTGGTGGTGGACGACCTGTTGGAAGAAGAGGAGTTTTTGGTCAAGCCCCTCCCCGGGTCCTTCCGCTTCGGGGGCGCCACGGGGGCCACCATCCTGGGGGACGGGAGCTTGGCCCTTATCCTCGACCCCGGGGTCCTCGTCGACCAGGCCCGAGAAAGTTCCTGAAGATGGGATCCCCGGGGAATCGAAAAAAAATATGGAAGGGATCGGCGCGCCCGGGCACTCCCTGGGGGCACCTGCGCGCCGTGGTGGATGGGATCGATCAAGGTTATGTCCTCCTGGACCCGGCGGGAAGATTTGTCGAGGTGAACGAGGCCTTCTGTCGCATCACGGGCCTTCGAAGGGAAGCGGTGACGGGGCATACGGTGGAGCACTTCGTGTCCCCGGAGCATGCGGGATCCTGGAAGAGCGCTGTGGCAGTGGCCTTGACGCTCTCCGCCGGGGGATCCTTCGATGCCGTGCTCCCTCTGGGAGGGGGGGTGCCCCGGCCCGTGCGGGTGGAATATCGGGCCCTGTCCGGAGAGCCCTTTCCCCGGAAGGGGTGGAGGTGGGTCCTAATCACCGACCTCTCGGGACGCCTACCCTCCGAGCGAGGGGATGGGGGGCGGGAAGATCGTCGGCGGAGGGCGCTGGAAGGGGTGAGCGTGGGCACCTGGGAGTGGCACTTGCCGGGCGGCCACGTCGTCTTCGACGAAGAGTTCGTCCACATGCTGGACCTCCTCCCCGGAGCCCTACTCTCCGACTTGGCGGCGGCCAAGGCCCTCGTCTGGGACGAGGACCTTCCGGGGCTGACGCGGAGGTTGCGGCGGATCCTCGGGGGGCGGAGCGACCGCTTCGACCTGGAGCTTCGGCTGCGCCATAGCCGGGGAAGCCCCGTGTGGGTGCTGGGACGGGGGCGGGTGACGGAGCGGGACTCCAAGGGACGCCCCCTGAGGGTGGGAGGTAGCGTCGTCGACGTGTCCCGTCGGAAGCGGGCGGAGGGGGCCCTGGAAGAGAGCATGCGGAGCTTTCGGGCCATCCTGGACGGCTTCACCGATCGGATTTTTCACTTGGATGGCCACCTTCGCATCCTCTGGGCCAACGAGGCGGTGCGGCGCCCCTTTCCGGGATGTGTGGGCGAGCGGTGTCACGAGGCCCTCTTTAGCTCCCCGAAGCCCTGCGAGGGGTGCCCCTGTGTGGAGGCCCTCCGGAGCGGTAAATTGGAGCGGCGGGTCTTTCACGACGCCGTAGGAGGGATGGGAGAGGGGTACTGGGAGGTGTCGGGTATCCCCATGAAAGACCTCCGGGGAGAGGTGACGGAACTCGTGTCGGTGGGGCGCGACATCACCGAACAATCGGAGCTGGAACGGGGGCTCCGGGAGGCCCGGGACCGGGCGGAAGAGGCCAGTCGGGCCAAGGGGGCCTTCTTGGCCAACATGAGCCACGAGCTTCGGACCCCCATGAATGCCATCATCGGCATGACGGATCTGCTGCTGGAGACGCCCCTCACCCGGGAGCAGCGAGATCTCCTTTCCTCGGTGCGGTCTTCGTCGGGTTCATTGATGGAGATCATCAGCGATCTGCTCGATTTTTCCCGCATAGAAGCGGGGCGATTCGAACTTTCCCAGGAACTTTTTTCCGTGCGAGACCTCTGCGTCCAGGTGGTCTGGACCTTGGACGTGGCGGCGTTGCGCAAGGGCCTTATCCTGGAACATCGCGAAGAGGGCTCGGTGCCGGATCGAGTTCGGGGGGATCCCTTGAGGCTGCGTCAAGTCCTGGTGAACCTCATCGGCAACGCCTTGAAGTTCACCGACCGAGGGCGCATCACCTTCACTGTGCGGGGGCGGGAGCGGGAGGGGGGTAAGGCGGAGATCTTTTTCGAGGTGCGAGATACGGGGGTCGGCATCTCGGAGGAAAAGAAGCCCCTCATCTTTCGCCCGTTCTTCCAGGCCGACCTGTCGTCTCGGAAGCGTTTTCAGGGTACGGGGCTGGGGCTGGCGATATCGCACCAGATCGTGGATGCCATGGGGGGGACCCTGGCCTTCGAGAGCTCCGAGGGGCATGGGAGCACGTTCTTTTTTTCCGTGGTCTTTCCCCTGGTGACGCCTCCCCAGGTCGTTGCCCCTTCCCTTCCCCTCGCGCCGTCGCGGCGCATCCTCGTGGTGGAAGACGACCCCATGCAGGCCCTGATCCTCCGGCGCCTCCTGGAGCGTGGCGGCTGGAAGGCGGACGTGGTGGCCACGGGGGAGGACGCGAAAAGGTGTTTCCGAGAGGAATCCTACGACGCGGTGATCCTAGAAGGACACCTCTCCGACGGATCGGGGGCGGAGGTGGCCCGGGGCCTTCGAGAGATCGAAGAGGGGGGCTTTCGCAGGCCCTTTCTGGTCCTGGGGCAAGAACCGGAGGGGGAAGTGGACGCGGGGGTGGAAAAGCCCATCGACCCCGAGGCGTTGGTTGGCCTGCTGGGAAAGCTGGTGGGGTCCCTCCGGGGGGGAGGGGAGGAGGGTTTTGGCCCGGGGGGGAATCCTTTCACCGCGAAGTCTGATTAAAATATGTTTGTCTCTATCACCGAAACCCGAGATGAGCCGGAGGGGGCGGGCCCCCGACGGAGGGGAATGTTTTTAACGTGAATCAAATTTTTTGACAAAGAAGGTACGACGGGTCGGGGGTGAGAGGGTGCATCTTTTCTTGGAACAGTGCGCCAGCGGCGTGGCCATGGGGTCTATCTATGCCCTCATCACGTT
>CALMLW010000092.1 GCA_937868015.1 uncultured Synergistaceae bacterium
TCCACCTCCGTGATGGGATTTTAGCGAAGGCATCGCCCCGCGATGACGCGGGAGCGGGGGTGCTTCGCCGTCTTTGGAAGATGAGAGGTAAAGGGTATCACGGGGCGGGAGGAAAGACTTCAGCCATTTTACCCTCCGGCGGGCCGGTAAAATGCCCCCCCCGGCTCGCCGGGGGGTCTTGAGGTCCTCGGGAATTCCCTGCGGGAGGTCCCCCGGGGCGGGGCTTGGGGACTACCCCTCTAGTAGATAGGCCTGGAGCTCCTCGGGGGAGAGCTTGGCCCCCAGCCCCACGGAGAGGCGGAGTCGGGCCTGGAGGGGACGCAGGGCCCCGCCATGGAGCACGCCCATTTCCAGAAGGCGGGCGGTGCCTCCTTCGAAGGTTTCGGTGGGCACCACCCGGGGGCGGTGACATCGCGAGGTGATGACCAGGGGGATGTCCCGGCGCAACATGTTTCTCAGGTGGGGCGTCCAGGAGGGGGGCACGTTTCCCCGGCCGAAGCCCGCCAGGACCAGGCCGTCGACGTCGGCTTTGGCCAGGGCCGACAGTACGCTCTCGCCGCACCCCAGGGCGGCGTAGAGGATGGGAATCTCCCGGGCGGGGGAAAGGTCCTCGCTGAAGACCCGGCCCCGGGGGGGGCGCCGGGTGATAAAAATCTGGTCTCCGCTCACTTCGCCCACGGGGCCCCGTCCGGGGGATCGGAAGGCGTCCCGGCGGTGGCTCACTTCCTTGGTGATCTCGGCGGCGCTGAAGAGCTGGTCCTGAAGGCACACCAGCACCCCCAGCCCCCACGTGCCGTCCGAGGAGGCCGCCATCACGGCCTGGCGAAGGTTGATGCCCGCGTCGGAGCCGAAGGCATTCCAGGGGGCAAACGATCCGGTGAAGATCACCGGTTGGGGGTAGGGCCACAGGAGGTGCACCAGGTAGGTCATCTCTTCCAGCACGTCGGTGCCCGCCGAGACCACCACCCCTTCGGATCCGTCCCGTATGAGTCCTCCCAGCACCTGGGCCAGGTCGCTCACCATGCGAATGGTGTAGTGGCTACTGGGTTGTCTGCTCCACTCCACTACTTCCAGGTCCACGTTCGGGGGAAGGCGCAGGCTTTCCCGCATACCTGCGGCGGAGAAGGATCCCTCTTCTCCGCCGTCGGGGCCATCGGCGGCGCGGTAGCATGCTCCCCCCGCCGCCACGAGGGTGATCTTTCGGGAATGACCCAAAACCAGCACCTCTCTTTCCTCCGGGGCCGGGCCGCCGCGAGGGGACACGGGGGCTTCGGCGTCTTTTGGGAGGTTTTTTTATCGAAAGCCCCAAGGCGAGGGCCGGAGTCTACGGATTTCCGTCAATACTCCGATACAGTATAGCACATTCATCCCCCTATGGAGGCCGAAAGGCGGGCTCTGTGATATCATGGCCCCCGGAGCGAAGGGCTCCGGAAGAGTTGAACTTTTACGGAGATGACAGGCATGAGGGTCGTGGTGATCGGGGCGGGGGAAGTGGGTTTTCCCGTGGCCAGTAAGCTGGCGTCGGAGGGACATGACGTCACGGTGGTGGAGCGAGACGAAGATCTGGCCGCCAAGGTGGAAGACGAGCTGGACGTCATGGTGGTGCGGGGCAATGGGGCCCGGCCTCAAGTGTTGGAAAGAGCCGGGGTGGCCCCGGGTTTGCGTACGGACCTTCTCATCGCCTGCACCGATAGGGACGAGGTCAACATCCTGGCCTGCTGGATCGCCCGTCGGGCCGGGGTGGAGAAGGTCATGGGGCGAGCCCGGAGCCTGGAGTTCACGGACACCGACACCTGGGCCCGGGAGCTTGATATCGACATGCTCATCTCCCCCGAGCGCTCCGCCGCCCGGGAGATAGAAGAGCTTCTCTTGGTGGCCTCGGCGGTGCGTACGGTGGAGATCGCCAGCGGCAAGGCGGCGCTCTACGCCTTTCGGGTTGCCGAGGATGCCTCCATGCAAGGGGTTTCCATGGCGGAGCTGCGGTCCCGATACTCGGGGCTTTCGGCCATCAATGTCTACGTGGATCGGGAAGGGGGAGGGTTTGTCCCCTCGGGGGATTCGGTGCTGGAGCCCGGAGACCTCTGTTACGTGGTGACTTTTCGGGACCAGGTGGGTTTTTTGGAGACCCTCTTTGACCCCCGGAAGCGCCGCCCCCTCCACAGGGTGCTGGTGGTGGGGGGAGGGAAGATCGGATACCAGGTGGCCCACCGGCTGGAGCGCCGCTCTCGGTCCATCGACATCCGCCTCATCGACCGAGACCGGGAAAAGTGCGACCGCATCGCCCGGGAGCTGGGGCGCACCGTCGTTTTGGCCGGAGACGGCACCGACCGGGATCTATTGGAATATGAGGGAGTCCGCGAGGCTGAGGGCTTCGTCACCACCACGTCCAGCGACGAATCAAACATCCTCATCGGGGTCCTGGGCAAGTCCCTGGGGGCCGCCAAGGCCGTGGCGGTGGTGCGCCGGAACGCCTTCATGCAGATGCACGCCCACCTGGATATCGACGCCATGGTGAACCCCCACATGGCCATGGCCTCGGTGATTATGCAGCACGTAAAATTCCCCCGGGCCTCGGGTCACCTTTCGGTGCTGGAGAGCATCGGCGCCGAGATGATGGAAGGGACCATCCCAGATCAGGGACGGGCGGCGGGGTGCGCCGTGAGAGACATTGGCTTACCTCGGGGCATCATCCTGGCCCTGGTGGAGCGGGGGACGGAGGCCTTTGTCCCCTGGGGGGACACGGTGCTCCAGGGGGGAGATCGGGTGATCCTCTTCTCTTCGTCGGAGCTCATGTCTCGGGCGGTGGAATTGCTGGAGGTGCGTTAGTCGTGCATCGAGCCGTCGTGTGCAAGACCCTTTCCCTGGTGACGGCGGTGGTGACGGTCTTTCAGTTTTTGCCCATGCTCTGGTCCATCCACGACGCCACGCCGGACCTAAACCCCTTTCTGGCGGCCCTGGGGGCGGGGGCGGCCCTTTCGGCCCTGCTTTTTGTCGCCGGGCGAGACGCCGATCCTCGGGACATGGGCCCCCGAGAGGCCCTGACGGTGGTGACTTTGGCTTGGGTCTGCGCCTCGGGGGTGGGGGCCCTCCCCTTTTGGATCAGCGGCGCAGTGCCCACTTATACCGACGCGTTCTTCGAGGCCATGTCGGGCTTTACCACCACGGGGGCCTCGGTGTTGACCCACATCGAGGGAAACCCCCGGGGGATTTTGTTCTGGCGCAGCTTGACCCACTGGCTGGGGGGCATGGGGATCATCGTCCTGTCCCTGGCGGTGCTTCCGATGTTGGGCGTGGGGGGGACGGAACTCCTCAAGGCCGAGGCCCCGGGGCCCATAAAGGAAAAACTCACTCCCCGGGTGCAGCAGACCGCCCTGATCCTATGGGGGATCTATGTCCTATTTACGGTGGTGCAGACCGGAGCCCTCTTGGCAGGGGGGCTATCGTTCTTCGATGCCCTGACCCATACCTTCGGCACCGTGGCCACGGGGGGATTTTCGCCCCTGAACCAGAGTGTGGGGCAGTACCACAGTCCCTACGTGGAATGGGTGATCACCCTTTTCATGTTCCTATCGGGGGCGAGTTTTGCCTTGCACTACCGCTTTCTCCGGGGGAATGGGAGCGCCCACTGGCGGGACCCGGAGTTTCGCCTCTACGCCGGCATCACGGTGGGGGCCACCGCCCTGGTCACGGGGGCTTTGCTGGCGTCGGGGGCTTGCGATGGCCTTTCTGATGCCCTGAGGTATGCTGCGTTTCAGGTGGTGAGCGTCCTCACCACCACGGGCTTCGTCACGGCGGACTTCGAACAGTGGCCTTACGTCACCCAGTTCGTCCTCCTGCTCCTCATGTTCATAGGGGGGTGTGCGGGGTCCACGGGGGGAGGAATGAAAAACATCCGGGTGCTTCTGGTGTGGCGCCAGGCCCGATCGGAACTCCTGCGCCTGGTACACCCCCGGGGGATCTTCCCCGTGCGAGTGGGGGGAGCGCCGGTGGAACGGAGCGTGGTGACCTCGGTGACGGCGTTTTTTACGCTCTATGTGATTTCTTTTGCCCTGTCCTCCCTGGCCCTGACGGGGCTGGGCATGGACGTCCTGAGCGCCACCACCGGGGTGGCGGCCTGCCTGGGCAACGTGGGGCCCGGCCTGGGTTCCGTGGGGCCCATGGATAACTTTTCCGGGGTGCCCCTCTTGGGCAAGTGGGTGTTGTCTTTCGACATGCTTTTGGGGCGCCTGGAGATCTATACCGTGCTTTTGATCTTTCTCCGGGGGGCCTGGCGAGGATAACCATCCCCGGGCGCCAGGGCTCACAGGCTCGCGCGGGGACGATGAGAACGGACGCCCTCGGAGGGCGGATCTTTTATGGAGCGCCGTCGGAGTACCCGGGAGAGATCCGATGTCAGCGAAGGCCGGGGTATCGCGAGATATCCTCGGCCCTTCGCCTCGGATCGGGGCCCGGACGGCGAAGGCCACAGGAGGTGCGCCGACCGTGCATCTAGCCATCCTCTGCAGGACCCTTTCTTTCGTGACGGCGGTGGTGACGGCCTTTCAGTTCCTGCCCATGATTTGGTCCATCCACGACGCCGCCTCGGACCTCAATCCCTTCATCGCGGCCCTGGGGGTGGGATCGGCCATATCGGGCCTGCTCTTTATCGCCGGGAGGGAGGCAAACCCCCGCGACATGGGCCTTCGGGAG
>CALMLW010000093.1 GCA_937868015.1 uncultured Synergistaceae bacterium
TTTAGTGTTATTGCTCGGCGCTGTCAAGCGTTAGGGAAGGGGCAAGGGTGACTTCATGGACGGATGTGGCGCCGGCGGGGGGGAGTCTGCGGATTGTGGCGGTAACCGGTGATGGGGGAAATCTGGGGGTGGGGGCAGTGTCCGGTGGTTGTGGTGGTCCCCTGTAGGGGCGAAAAATTTTTCGCCCCTACGCGGGTCCGGGAGGTTTGCCCCGACGATGGGTTTGAAGTCTTCTCCCCTACGCCGGGCCAGTGCCGATCCCGGGGGTTTCGCCCCTACGATGTGTTCGGGAGTTTGGTTGAGTTCGAGGATGTCGCGGGGAAAGTTTTTCCCTTTGTTGTTTTGTTTGACATCGTAAGGGAATGTGTCGGTTTTTTTGTTGTTTTTCTGATCAGCGTGGCATAACCGATAACCTGCCATTTTTCTGTAGGGGCGAAAAATCTTTCGCCCCTACGCCGGACCACAGGTTCTCGTTTCATTCAAATTTTTTTCCCGACACCAACCCCACAACTTTTGGTCCCTTCCGCGTGGCTCCGGGCATCACATGGGCAAACCTCTTCCATGTAAATTCCCTCCGGGCACCGCTCCTGCGGGTTCGGTGCCGTGCGGAAAAATATCCCCTGCACGACCTACGCCCACCTTGTGAAATTTTAGGATGGGGCTCCGGGGGTTTCCAGCACCGCCCCTCGGGGGGCGCTGGAGACGGCGGCGCGGTAGCGCTCCAGCAGGGAGCTCTCTGTGGGCCTCGGAGGAGGAAGGCCCTCGCGCCGTCGGCGGGCCAGTTCGTCGTCGGCCACGAGGAGGTCGAGGCGCCGGGCGGGGATATCGACCCTGATCCGGTCCTGCTCCCGCACGAGGGCCAGGGGACCCCCGGCGGCGGCTTCGGGGGCCACATGGCCGATGGCGGCCCCCCGGGTGGCGCCGGAGAACCTTCCGTCGGTGACCAACGCCACGGAGGCGTCCAGGCCGCGCCCCGCCAGCGCCGCCGTGGGGGTGAGCATCTCCCGCATGCCGGGGCCCCCCCGGGGGCCTTCGTAGCGGATGACCACCACGTCTCCCGGGCGGATTTCTCCCCCCAGAATGGCCGCCGAGGCGGCTTCTTCGCCGTCGAAGATCCGGGCGGGGCCTTCGTGGCGGCGCATTTCCGGGGCCACGGCGGCCTGTTTGACCACGGCGCCTTCGGGGGCGAGGTTTCCCCGGAGGACCGCGATGCCCCCTTCGGCGTGCACGGGATTCGCCAGGGGGCGGATGATGCGGGGGTCGATCTCCCCCGTGTGGTGCAGGTTTTCTTCTACGGAGAGGCCGGTGACGGTGAGGGCCCTCTGGTCCAGGAGGCCCCCTTCCGCCAGGCGGGCCATGACGCCCCGCACGCCGCCGGCGGCATGGAGGTCTTCGAGGTGGTGGGGCCCCCCGGGGCTCATGGCGCAGAGGTGGGGGCACCGGCGGCCGATGTCGTCGAAGCGGTCCAGGGGCAGGGTGATCCCCGCCGCCGCCGCGATGGCGGGAAGATGGAGGGCGGAGTTCGTGGAGCCCCCCAGGGCCAGATCCACCGCCACGGCGTTGTCGAAGGCTCCGGGGGTGAGGATGCGCCGGGGGCGAAGGTCCCGCTCCAGGAGGGTCATGATCTGTCTTCCCGCGTCTTTTGCCAGGCGCTCCCGGGCGGCGTGCACGGCGGGGATGGTGCCGTTGCCGGGCAGGGCCAGCCCCAGGGCTTCCATGAGGCAGTTCATGGTGTTGGCGGTGAACATGCCGGCGCAGGAGCCGCATCCGGGGCAGGCGTCTTCGGCGAGGGCTTCGAGCTCGTGGGGGTCCATGCGTCCGGCGGCATGGGCCCCCACGGCTTCAAAGACGGAGGAGAGGTCCACGGGGCGTCCCCGGTGGCGTCCGGCGAGCATGGGGCCCCCGCTCAGGATGAGGGCGGGGAGGTCGAGCCGGGCGGCGGCCATGGCCATGCCCGGAACGATTTTGTCGCAGTTGGTGACGAGGACCAGGGCGTCCAGGGCGTGGGCCCGGGCCATGATTTCCACGGAGTCGGCGATGAGGTCCCGGCTCGGCAGGGAGTAGCGCATGCCTGCGTGGTTCATGGCGAGGCCGTCGCAGACGCCGATGACGGGGAACTCCAGGGGGAGTCCTCCGGCGGCGTAGACTCCGGCCTTGACGGCCTCGGTCAGGCGTCCCAGGTGGGTGTGGCCGGGGATGATGGCGTTGGCGGCGTTGACGACGCCCACCCAGGGGCGTTCGATTTCCCAATCGGTGTATCCTGCGGCTTTGAGGAGGGCACGGTGGGGGGCGCGAGGGGCCCCCCGTTTGGCGGTGTCGCTTGGCATGATGTGCTCCTTTCGTGGGGTGGTTTTTGGGAAAGAGCGGGAGAAAAGGGCAAGAGAGCAAGAGAGCAAGAGAGCCGGCTGGAAAATGCGCGCTCCCAGCAAGGAGTTCCCGGCAAGGCGCGCCCGGCGGGGTGGGGTTCGGTGGGGCGGTATTGGCAAGGTGCTCCCGGGGAGGGGCGTTCGGCTGTGGCGGGGCGAGCATGTTTTTCGCCCCTACGGCGTGATGAATGGGTTGTGTGGGGGCGAAAAATTTTTCGCCCCTACGGTGGGGTCACCGTGTTGAGGGGGCTCCGGCTTCGATGAAGTTCTCCAGGGCTTCTCCGGCGGGAACCATGGGAAAGACCATCTCTTCCCGGGGAAGGCGCACGTCCACCAGGGAGGGGCCCCGGGCGGCGAAGGCCCCATCCAGGGCGGGGCCCAGCTCCTGGGGGGTCTGGACGGTCCACCCCCGGGCGCCGAAGGCCTCGGCCAGGGCGGCGAAGCGGCACCCTTCTCCCGTTTCCGTGGCGGAAAAGCGCTCCTTCCAGAAGAGTTTCTGCCACTGGCGTACCATGCCCAGGGAACCATTGTTGAAGACGATGATGCGCGCCGGAACGCCCTCCCGGACCAGGGTGTCCAGTTCCTGGACGTTCATGAGGAGGCTCCCGTCTCCGGCCACACACACCAGGGGACGGTGGGGGGCCCCTTGATGGGCCCCCAGGGCGGCGGGGAGGCCGAATCCCATGGTGCCGAGCCCCCCCGAGGAGATAAACTTTCGGGGGTGGTCCAGGGGCCAGTGGAGGGCGGTCCACATCTGGTGCTGGCCCACTTCGGTGGTCACCAGGGCGTCTTCCCCCGCCCGGGCCCGCACGGCGTCCAGCACGTCCCAGGGGGCGTAGCCGTCGGTGCGGCGGGGATCCCGCAGGGGGTGCTTCTGCCTCCAGCTTTCCAGGGTGGCGCCCCACTCCCGGCGGTGTTCTTCCGGAGCGGCGGGGGCGGCGGCGAGGGCTTCGAGGATCTTCCGGGCTTCTCCCACGAGGCCCAGATGGACGGGGACGTTTTTGCCGAGCTCCGCCGGATCGA
Organism: uncultured Synergistaceae bacterium; assembly: GCA_937868015.1. Classification (GTDB taxonomy): domain Bacteria; phylum Synergistota; class Synergistia; order Synergistales; family Aminiphilaceae; genus CALMLW01. Next base: position 3,390 of record CALMLW010000093.1, read on the forward strand.
GGTCGGCGTGGATCACCCGGGCCCGGGGGGCGAAGCGCGCCACCTGTCCCGTGCTCCGGTCGCTGAAGCGCGTCCCCACCGCCACCACCAGGTCGGCTTCGGTGAGGGCCCGGTTGGCCACCGGGGTGCCGTGCATGCCCAGAAGGCCAAGAGCCAGGGGAGAGCTTTCGGGAAAGGCCCCCTTGCCCATGAGGGTGGTGGCCACGGGGACGCCGTGCCGTGTCGCCGCGCGGAAGAGGGGGTCCCAGGCCTCTCCCCGGATGACGCCTCCCCCCACGAGGAAGACGGGGCGTTCGGCCCGCCGAAGGAGGTCCGCCGCTTCGTCGAGGCGGGAGAGGTCTTCCCATGCCCCGGGGCGGTATCCGGGAAAGGTCACCTCGGCGGGGTAGAAAAAGGGCCCCGAGGCCCGGAGCACGTCCACGGGGATGGTGACCAGCACGGGGCCGGGGCGGCCGGAGGAGGCGAGGTAGAAGGCCCCCCGGAGGGCCCG
>CALMLW010000094.1 GCA_937868015.1 uncultured Synergistaceae bacterium
TGATGCCATGGGCCGTATCGCCGTATCCGAGGCCCGCAGGCGACTCTTTCAGCTTTTGAAAACACAACCTAAGGAGGGATGGTCCTGGAAGTGACCTTTATACCCGCCGGGGGTCCGGATGTTGGCGGAGGGCACGTCCTGCGCTGCCGTTCGTTGGCGGCGGCCTTGGAGCTTCGGGGGGTATCATGTCGGTGGTTTGCCCCGGCTGAAGCGCGGTCGCTCTTTTCTCCCGGAGATGACGTGGGGGCGTGGGGGGACTTTTTCGGTCCCGAGGGGCCGGACGCCCTTTCCCGGAGCGTTCCGCCGGGGAGTGTGGTGGTGGTGGATAGCTATCTGCCTTCTCCGGCCTGGTTTGAAGAGGCGGGGAGGCGTTGGCGCCTGGTGGTGGTGGACGACCTTCGGGATATCGCCGTGGAGGAATACGCCGTGGCGGTGCTGAACCCCAATCCGGGGGCCGAAGACCTTCCCTACCGACGGCGTTCGGGGGTGGGGCTTCTTCTCGGCGTTTCCTACGCCCTCTTGCGCCCCGCCTTCTGGGACCTTGCCTCCGAAGGGGGGCATGACGTTTTTGCCGTGGCGGGGGCCTCCGATCCCCAGGGAGTTCTGATCCAACTGGTGCGCTGGTGGCGTCCCTGCTGGCCTTTTCTCCGGGCGGTGGCGGGCCCCCTCATGCCTGCGGAAGAAGTGGCGACCCTGCGGCGGGAGGTCCGGGAGCGTGCCAACGTGGAGGTCCTCCAGGCCCCCGAAGACTTTCCGGAGCGCATGGCCCGGGCGGGAAGGGTGCTTTGCACTTCCAGCGGCACTTCGCTGGAGGCTCTGGCTCTTCGAAAACCTTTGGCGGTCTTCCAGGTGGCGGAAAATCAGCGGCGCATCGGCGAAGAGATTGCCCGGCGGAAATGGGGAATCAACCTGGGTTTTTGGGGCACCTGGAAAGCGGAGAATCTCGCTCCTTTTCTAGAAATGCCTCCTCAGGCTTCTCCGGGGGCGGTGAACCCCCAGGGGGCCCGGAGGGCCGCCGAGGATCTGGAGGGACTTTTGAAGGGCGCCCCCGGCCAGAGGGCGGCATCGGGCTCTGGCGGGGAGGATCGTTGACGCTTCCGAAAAAGGGTGCTAAAATGCGGCCGTTCGGGGTGTAGCGCAGTCTGGTTAGCGCGCTTGGTTCGGGACCAAGAGGTCGGAGGTTCAAATCCTCTCACCCCGACCAGTTCCCAGGGGTTTTTCGCTCGCCAAGGGGGGTCCGGGAAACGGAGCTCCCCTCAGTGTCTTTCGGCGGGAGGATCGCTTTCCGGCCGGAGTGGAGAGGCCTTCGGGGCCGCCATGGCGGGGGCGCGGTCGGTCGGTGGCCGGGGCGCCCGGGTGATCTTGGGGAATGGCAACCCTGCGGCCGCCTTTTGGGTGTGGCCGTCGTATCGCCTTCGGCGGCCTGTGGGGGGCGGACTTTGCGGTCCTGACTAATCTTGATGTTTATCCAGAAAGGGGCTAGAATGTCGGCGGAGGGCGATGCGATGGAGCGCAAAAACGTGGCCCAGAACCGCCGGGCGAGGTTTGAATACTTCATTTTGGAGACCTTCGAGGCGGGTATCGTCCTCACGGGCACGGAGATCAAATCCGTCCGGGAGGGGCGTGTAAACCTCAAGGATGGCTACGCCAAGGTGGAAGGGGGCGAGATGTGGCTTTTGAACGTGCACATTTCCCCCTACGAGAAGGGCACGCACTACAACCACGATCCGGTGCGCCCTCGCAAGCTCCTTATGCACCGTCGGGAGATTCGCAAGCTCCTGGCGGCGGTGCGGGAAAAGGGGCTGACATTGGTGCCCTTGGCGATCTACATCAAGGATTCGCGTTACGCAAAGGTGGAGCTGGCTCTGGCCAAGGGCAAGAATGTGCATGACAAGCGGGAGAGCGTGCAGGATCGGGATGCGGCGCGGGAGATCTCTCGGGCGGCGCGCCGGGGGGGCCGCGAGGACGACTGAGGTTATGTTCGCTAAGGATGGCGGTTTCGGGCGGGCAATTTCGCCCGTTGGAGAGGTATTTCGCGTCCGGGGGCTCTCTGTTGTGGATGTTTCCTCAAGTCCCTGTTCGTGAAGAGCGTTTTTTTGCGCGACACCCTGTTTGATGGCGTGTTTTTGTGGTGATCGTTCACAACGGTTTTATCCCTCAGAAGGGGGCGTACGGTTTCGACGGCAGGTTGGAGGGTCTGGAGGAGCAGGTCGAGGTGCCGTGGCTCGATAAACTGCGGCAAAACAATAATCGCCAACGATAACTACGCACTGGCTGCCTAACGAGCAGTCACGTCCTTCGCGGTCGGATCCCAGGGCTGCGAAAGGGCGTCACAAACTGGGGTTGCTCCGAGGGAAGGGCTCCTTTTTCTTCGGCTAAGATCTAGGGAGCTAGAGCGAAGAAATCCCGTCTCCGGGAGTTTTTCGTCGACCCCAAAGCGGAGACTAAGCCTGTAGCCGCCTCCACGGCTGGCCCCTGTCGGACCGGGGTTCGATTCCCCGCGCCTCCACCAATACTTAAAATGCCGCCGTTGGGATGATCGCAAACCCTGACGGCGGCTCTTTTGTTAAGAATGGACTCCCCCACCATGGTCGCAAAAATTGCCCCTATCGGGTATCATATTTGCCACCAGTTTGCCCCCGGCTCCTCGGGGGCGAATGCTCGAGTGGCAGGGGGAATCCAATTGCTCACGGAGAGGGAAGTCAGAGCTGCGGAGGCCAGGACCGCAGACCGCAAGATGCACCCTTCAGGATTCGGAGTGTCTTTGGCTTGTCGTACACTCCTCGGGGAGGAAGTCGTGGCTCTTCCGGATCTTTGTCCACGGGGCCTCCTTCAAGAAGACCCTGGGCCAATATCCGGAGGTGGGGTTGAAGGATGCCAGGCTCCGACGCGACAAGTTGCGGGCATCCATGCGCCGGGGGGATGACGGGCTGGAGGAAGTCACCTTCGCCTCGCTGGCTGAGGAATGGTTTTCTCGGAAGGTCGAGAGCGTGCGTGCTCCGGGACATTCAAGAACCGTCAGGTCTCGGCTGGATCGCCTCATCCTTCCCTACCTGGGGCATCGCCCCCCTGGGGCCATCTCCGCGCCGGAAGTGTTGGCGGTGCTTCGGCGGATCGAGGACCGGGGGCACGTGGAGACGGCTCACCGGGCGGCCCAGATCGTGGGACAGATCTTCCGGTACGGCATCGCCGTGGGGAAGGCCGATAGGGATGTGGCCGCAGATCTTCGGGGGGCCATCATTCCCCGCACCCCAAACCCACTACCCCACCATCACAGACCCCGAGAAAATAGGCGGCCTCATGCGGGCGATTCACGCCTTCGAGCGGCACCGCAGTGGTGAGGTGTGCCCTCCTGTTGCAAGCTTTCACCGCCGCGAGGCCTGGAGAAGTGCGCATGGCCCGCAGGGACGAATTCAGCGGAGACCTCTGGCGCATCCCCGCCGAACGCATGAAGAAGCGCCGCCCCCATCTGGTCCCCCTCTCCATCCAGGCCCTGGCGGTTCTGGACGAACTTCGCCCCTTGATCGGAAACGACCCCTTGCTCTTCCCCTCGCTGCGCGACCGAAAAAACCCATGAGCGACGCCACGGTGAACGCGGCCCTCCGGCGGCTGGGATATCCCCAGGACGAATTCACGGCGCACTCCTTCCGCTCCATGTTCTCGACAAATGCCAACGAGTCGAGACTTTGGCCCCCCGACGCCATAGAACTTCAGCTTGCCCACGTGGAGGGCAATTCTTGTTTGTTGCAAAATACAGCCAGTTCGCAGAAGCTTTGGGCGTATCCCTTTCCACGGTGTGTCGTTGGGAATCTGGCAGGCAGTTTCCGGGAATGGAGATGATTAGGCGTATAGCGCACATTTGTGGGTGTCAAGCCAGCGACCTCCTGGACCCTACCCCGCCCCCGGCGGGGTAGCGCCGGGGGCGCAAGAAGGCGGCCCGATCGACATCGAAGCCGTCATCGGGATCAGGTCATTGGGGGAGTGCAGCCTGGTGAGGGCCATGGTCGATCTGGCGGACGGCCGCGCGGACACGCCGGAAGGGACGGATCTGGCGGGGCTGATCGGAAGGTTGGCGGGGTGAACCTTGAAAACTGCGTGCGGGATCAGCGGTAGGCGTCGCGACGGTGGGCGATGCGGATGACGAGGACAACAAGGGGCTTGTCGAAGATCTCGTAGACGATGCGGTAGTCGCCAAGACGGAGACGGTAGGCGTCGCTTCCGGTGAGCTTGAGGCACCCCCGAGGACGGGGTTCTCCTCAAGAGAAAGGAGTACCCGGGCGATGAGTTCCGCCACGTCGCGGGGAAGACTTTTGAGTTCCCTGGCGGCGCCGGATTTTATCTGAACGTCGTAGCGGTCAGGCAAGACCCATCTCCTGGAGAATTTTCCGGAGAGGCAGGGAATCCTGGGATCGGCGCTCTTCGACGGCGTGGAGGTCCTCTTCGTCCTCAAGGCGCCGCTGCTGCGCCAGGAAGGCGGCATAGCTGGCCACCTTTTCGACGTCCTCGGGAGGAAGGTCGCGGATGATGCGGTACACGGCGCGACGGGTTCCGGGATCTTTGAGGATTGTGGGCACGAGAAACACTCCTTTCGCGGGGCATCATGAAACAACCAAATTGTACAGGGCTCGGGGAGGGTGTCAATAGCTCGTCCCTTCAGCGCCCCGGATCGTCCGACCGTCCCACGAGGTAATCGAGGCTCACGTCGAAGTAGTCCGCGAGGGCGATGAGGCCGTCAAAGGTACAGGCCGGACGCGGCGTGAATGCGCCGGGATTGCCGGAAATCCCCGAGGCGGTTTTCGAGGAGCTGCTGGTCAATGCTCTGGTGCACCGTGATTATCTGGTGAGCGCCCCGATCCGCCTGTTTGTCTTCGACAACCGAATCGAAATCATCAGTCCCGGCCATCTCCCCAACAACCTGACGGTAGAAAAGATTCGGGCTGGCAACTCCAACATACGTAACCCGATTTTGGTTTCCTACGTGGCCAAGGGGTTGCTTCCTTATCATGGTTTGGGGTCTGGCATCAAGCGGGCGCTGGGAAAATGGCCGACCATCGACTTTACCGACGATCACGACGGCGGTCTGTTCACCGCCACGGTTCATCGGAGGCCGACAAAGGTGCAAAAAAATAGCTTTCCCATGAAGGCATCCATTGTTCGCAGGAAAATCAAGATGCTCTTTTGCTGAGGTGCGAAATGCGGGTTAGGACTATTTTCCCGTCGATCGGTATTGATGTCTGTCTAGGCTTCAATCCATCAGCGCCGCCACCTCGTCCGGGGAAAGTCCCGTCACTTCGGCCACCAGCGCCATCGGCATGCCCTTTCGGAGCATGTTCCGCGCCGAGGTGCGGAGGCCCTCTTTACGACCTTTCTCGACGCCTTTCTTTATGCCCTCTCTGCGACCTTCC
>CALMLW010000095.1 GCA_937868015.1 uncultured Synergistaceae bacterium
CTCGTCCACGGCGAGGCTCAGGTGGGTTACATCGTCCACGATGCCCACGGTGAAGCGCGGCTTCGGGGCTGCGGCACGAAGCTCGTCGAAGACCGCCTTTACCATGGCGGGGGTGAACTCCTTGGAAGAAAGGCCATACCGGCCGCCGATGACGGGGAATTCCGCTTGAGTCTTCCGCAGGGCCGCCACCACGTCGAGGTAGAGGGGCTCGCCCTCCGCCCCGGGTTCCTTGGTGCGGTCCAGCACGGCCACGGCCTTGGTCGTGGCGGGGAGGGCCCGGAGGAAGTGCTCCGCCGAGAAAGGGCGATAGAGGCGGACCTTGATAACGCCCACCTTTTCTCCCTGGGCATTGAGGTAGTCCACGGTTTCGTGGACGGTCTCGGCGCCCGATCCCATGACGATGATGACGCGCTCGGCCTCGGGATCGCCCTCGTAGTCAAAGAGATGGTAGGATCGCCCCACGACCTTGGCGAACTTGTCCATGGCGCGCTGGACGACCTCCGGGCAGGCGGCGTAGAAGGGGTTGCAGGCCTCCCGGGACTGGAAGAAGACGTCGGGGTTCTGGGCGGTGCCGCGGATCACGGGGTGCTCGGGGTTGAGGGCCCGGGCTCGGTGGGCTGCCACGAGCTCGTCGCTCACCAGGGCCCGAATGTCGTCGTCGGTGAGCTGCTCGATCTTGGCCACCTCGTGGGAGGTGCGGAAGCCGTCGAAGAAGTGGATGAAGGGCACCCGGGCCTCCAGCGTCGCCGCGTGGGCGATGAGGGCCAGGTCCATGACCTCCTGCACGGAGCAGGAGGCGAGGAGCCCCACGCCGGTGCTGCGGCAGGCCATGACGTCGCTGTGGTCCCCGAAAATGGAGAGGGCGTGGGAAGCCACCGTGCGGGCCGTGACGTGGAGAACGGCGGGGGTGAGCTCTCCGGCGATCTTGAAGAGGTTGGGAATCATGAGAAGGAGGCCCTGGGAGGCGGTGAACGTGGTGGTGAGAGCTCCCGCCTGGAGGGCGCCGTGCACCGCTCCAGCGGCCCCCCCCTCGCTTTGCATCTCCGTCACCTGGGGCACGGTGCCCCAGATGTTCTTCCTCCCCTGGGAGGACCATTCGTCGGACCATTCCCCCATGGGGGATGACGGCGTGATGGGATAGATGGCGATGACCTCGCTGACCTTGTGGGCCACGTGGGCCGCCGCTTCGTTCCCGTCTACGACTACCTTCGGCCGTGACATGGACATGACGCCTCCTTCTTGCTCCTTGAAGTTCCTCCGCCTATTGGAGGAGGTATTAAATCCAGACTCTTCCCCGGGGGGATCCTCTGGAGTATGACACACAAAAACACAGCATGTATCATACACCAAAAGGGATGGTTTTACAATTCTCGAGGAGGAAAAACTCCGGGGCTCCGGGGGGTGTGCTGTCATGGGTAGACCTCCGGAGCGTCGGTGCAGGTGTAAAATTACGCGCGGAGGGATCGCCTAGGGTGGATCGCCCCATGCCTCCGCCGAGGGGAAAAGATCGTAGGAAAAGAATCTCGTTCCAGTTCTTGACCTGGAGTTTTCTAAGTGGAAGAATAGGGCAGGATGGAAGCGGAGAAGCAAAAGATCAGAAGAGGTCGATCTTGCCAGAGAGGCCTCGGGCGCGCCGCCGCCCCGGGGCGGTGGCGGCAGGAGAAGTCCGGGACGCGGGTCGGTTTTCGATGCGATGGATCCCCGGGGTGCTCCCCGGTGACAGCGAGCGGAAAAAGACGGGATCTTTCCGGAGAAATTTAGGAGGAATGGAAGCAAAGAGGTCTCAAGAAAGAGGAGGGGTCAGGACGTGGTGGAGGGACAGAAAACCGTGTTGATTTGCGACGACTCCATGCTGGTGCGCAAGAAGCTTCGAGATAGCCTGGAAAAGGGGTGTGGCGTGCGCGTCATCGAGGCGGCGGACGGCGCTGCGGCGGTGGCGATCTACCAAGAGGAACGCCCTAGCCTCGTTTTCATGGACATCGTCATGCCCCTGAAAGACGGCATCGCGGCACTGCAGGAGATCCGCGCCTTCGACCCTCAGGCCCAGGTGGTGATGGCGTCCTCCGCAGGAACCCAGGATCACCTCCGGAGGGCCATCGATGCCGGGGCCTCGGACTTCGTCCAAAAGCCCTTTGCGGAAGACCGGCTACGGGAGATCGTGCAAAAGCTCTGCACCACCGTGCAGGGAGGCGCCCCTTGCGGATGCCCGGCCGACACCTCTTTTTCGGAGAAAAAAGATGTTTAGCGCGCTTTTGGGGGAACACCTGCTACGGGAGCGCATCCTGCAGCCTCGTCAGCTGGGCGAAGTGATGGATCGCATGGATCGGACCCGCCTCAAGGTAGGGGTCCTGGCCATCAACGCGGGGTACATGACGGCGGCCCAGGTGGATGAGGTCCACCGGGCCCAGACCGCCACGGACCGCCGTTTCGGGGACATCGCCGTGGAGAAGGGCTATCTTTCCCCCCTCCAGATGGATGATCTCCTGGCGTCCCAGCGCTACGAACACCTGGTGATGGGACAGGCGTTGATGGACATGGGGCTCATGACCATGGCCCGGTTCGAAGAGGTGCTTCAGGATTACAAGAAACGGTACGATTTCGACGACGCCTCCTTCGACGCGGCGAAAAAGGGCGATGTGGACTCCCTGATGGACCGTCTTGTCCGCGTGCCCGAAGGGGAGGAGCGGAGGATCTTTGTGGAGTACCTGGCCCTCTTCGCCCGGCACCTGGTGCGTTTCGTGGACCGCCACGCGGCGCTGGCTCCGGAGGCTCCTTCCCTGGATTATCCCCTGCCCTGGGCCTCGTACCAGGTGATCCACGGCCCCGTGACGCTTTTCACCGCCCTGTCGGGCACCGAGGATCTGCTCCTGCGCCTGGGGGAGGCCTTTGCCCAGGAGCCCATCCCCGCCTTCGACGACCTGGCCCGGGCCTCCGTGGAGGAATGCCTGAATCAGGTCAATGGACTGTTTACGGTAAACATGTCCAATCGGGGGCTGGATCTGGAGATGGATCCCCCGGGGACGTCGGCGGGGGCCCGCTACGCCTCCCGGGACGGAGGGATAATCACCACCGCCTTCCGCGTCTGTGGGGGGCTGCTCTATGTCCTGTTGTCTCGAAATATTCCCCGGTAATGGGGGCACCGTTCCCTGGGGCCCTACGAAGGAGGGCTTAAAATCGTGTCTCACGCTATGAATTTAATAAAAAAGATCGAGGGCCTTGCTGCCGACCCCCACGCCAAACCCGGAGCCCTGGATGGGGCCCTCAACGAGATGGTGACCCTTCTGACCAAGGATCCCCAGGCCTGGGATCTGTGCACCGACACGGTGCGATTTCAGTTAAACGAGCGGTTTAGCTACACGGGGCCCATGACGTACGGCGGCTATCGCTGAGAGAGCCTTCCCCTTTTCGCTAGGGAGGGCAAAGGGGGCCTTCGGGATGCCACAGGGAGGCCCTCCCCTCCAAAGGCCAGAAAAAAATCCCAAGCTCCCAGGGATCCCGAAAGGGAGCGGCGAGGAGCTGCCTCCCCTCGGGGGGCGGGGGTGGGTTTGGGGGTTGACGCCCTGTCCTGGCGCTTTTTTTCGAAGGGCGGGGGCGCGGTCGACGTTTTGCGCGCCCCCGTGCCCCCGCATGCCCCCGCATGCCCCCGCATGCCTCCGCGCCCCGCGCCCCTGTGCTCCGCGCCCCTGTGCTCCGCGCCCCTGTGCTCCGCGCCCCTGTGCCCC
>CALMLW010000096.1 GCA_937868015.1 uncultured Synergistaceae bacterium
CCCACGATCCTCGCTGCTGCGGAAGCGCTTCGCGAACGTACAGATATTCACTGGGTCATTATCGGAAGCGGCAGAATGGACGGGTGGGTCAAAAGCCAAGTGGCACATTGCCATCTAGAGCGGACGGTGCATCTGCTGGGTCGTTTTCCTGTGGAGAGTATGCCCCAGTTTTACGCTTGTGCGGATGTGGTGCTCGTGACGCTCAAGCGGGATCCCATTTATGCCGTTACCTTGCCTGCGAAGATCCAAGCGTATATGGCCTGTGGTCGTCCTATTTTGGCGGCGCTAGAAGGCGAGGGGGCTCATGTGGTGGTGGAATCGGGATGCGGTGTGGTGGTCCCTTCCGGCGATGCGAAGTCTTTGGCCAAAGCGGTGGAAGAACTGGCGTCTGCGGAAAAAGAAACGCTTCAGCGCATGGGAGAAAGGGGAAGAGCCTATTGCGCGACCCATTTTGAATTCGATCATCTTCTCGGGAGACTGGAAGAGATCCTTTGTGCCGAAAGCAGAAAAGCGTTAGCTAAGGAGGCTACACGATGAACTGTCTTGTCACGGGAGGAGCGGGCTTTATCGGCTCCAACTTGGTAGAGTTTCTGGTGAAAGATGGGCACGAAGTAACGGTGTTGGATGATCTCTCGTCGGGATATCGGGACAATCTCCTTCAGGGGGGATTGTGTGAGAAGATCCGTTTTCTTCAAGGTGATGTTCGGGACGAGGGACTGCTCCGGGAAGCCACCCGAAACCAGGAGGCTGTTTTTCATCTAGCGGCTTCCGTGGGGAACAAGCGATCCATCGAACATCCTCTCCTGGATGCGGACATCAACGTCATGGGCACCCTGAAGGTCCTTGAGGCGGCCCGTTTTTCCGGCTGTCGCAAGGTGGTTTTCTCTTCTTCCGCAGGGATCTTCGGCGAGCTGAAAACATTGCCCATTGAGGAAAATCACCCCGTGGAGCCCGATTCCCCCTACGGATGCACCAAGCTGTGTGCCGAGAAACTCTGTTTGGCCTACGCCAAGCTCTACGACCTGGAGGCGGTGGCCTTGAGATATTTTAACGTCTACGGCCCTCGGCAACGTTTTGACGCCTATGGCAACGTCATCCCCATTTTTGTTTTTCAGATC
>CALMLW010000097.1 GCA_937868015.1 uncultured Synergistaceae bacterium
TACTCGGCATGCCGGAACATACCGATGCGGTGCTGCTGGAAATGGGGGCCAACCACCAAGGGGAAATAGGGGCTTTGGTGGAGTCTTACCCTCCCACGGTGGCGGTGATCACCGAGGTGGCGGCGGCCCACCTGGAGGGTTTCGGGTCCTTGGAAGGAGTTCTGCAGGCGAAGTGGGAGATCACTTCCTCAAATCGCCTGCGCATGCTGTCCTATAATGGAGATAATGATCTCCTGTGCCGCGCCGTGTCCTCGTCCCTGTCCCCGGAGATCGCCACGGTGCCCGTGGGGTACGGGGTGGATCCTTCCCGAGGGGTTCGGCTGGAATCGGCGTCCCTGGCGGTGCGCAATAAGTTGCCCTTTTTGCGGTGCCGCTGCGTCGTTTACGGGAGGCCTGTGGAGCTTTATTCTCGCCTTTTTGGCACCCAACACGCCCACACCTTGGGTTACGCCCTGGGGGTTTCTCATTTCCTCGGAATCCTCCCCGAGCTGGTGGCTCTAGACCTGGAGGAGGTGCCTCCTCTCCGGGGGCGAGGCGCTTCGGACCTTCTGGATGGGGGAATGTTGATAGACGAGTCCTATAACTCCAATCCCGCCTCCCTGGGGGCCGCCCTGAGGAACTTGCGCGCCATCCCCCTGGAGGGGCGCCGCTTGGCGGTATTGGGGGGGATGCGAGAGTTGGGCGCGTCGTCGCCTCAAGAGCACGGGCATATCCTCCGGGAGACGGCTTTCCTGGATGGGCTTATTTTGGTGGGGGACGAGTGGACTTCTTGTAGGGGGGAGTTTCCCGCTACGGGGCGCCAGGTGCCCGATGCCCCGGCGGCACTGGAGCTCTTGCAGGCCCTGCGGCGCCCGGGAGATATCATCTTGGTAAAAGGATCTCGGGCCTATGCCCTGGAGTCGGTGGTGGAGGGGTTAAAGGCGTCATGACCCTTCCGGGGGCTCTTTACTCTGCGGTGTCTTTGGCCCTTTTGGGAATGGTGCTCCAGGAACGATGGATCACCCTTCTTCAGGGTTGGCGGGCGGAGCAGGTCATGAAAGATTACGGTCCTCACGCCCACAGGGAGAGTAAGATGGGCATTCCCAGCGTGGGGGGGGCGGTCTTCCTCCTGTTGGGGCTGGGGGGATGGGGATGGGGGCTATGTCAGATTCCGGGGGCGTCGGAGGAACACCTGGTGGTCTGGGGTCTGGCTTTAGGGGCATCCCTAGTGGGCTTTCTCGACGACTTCTTGAAGATTTCCCGCAAATCCAGTGAAGGACTGAGTTCCAGGCAGAAATTTCTGTGGCAGATGGCGGTGTGCCTTCCCTGGGCTTTCCACGTGGTGGCCCTTCGGGGATGGGGAGGATCGGTGGCTTCGGAAGCCCTGCTGGTGATGGGGGTCACCCTGGGAGCCAATGGCATGCTGAATGCGGTGAACGTCACCGATGGGTTGGATGGCCTGGCGGCCGGATCCTGTGCCCTTTCCTTTGTCGCCCTTGCGGGGATGGTTCCTACGGGATCTCCCGCCTGGTGGGGGGCCTTGATGGGTGGAGGTATCGCGACGGGGTTTTTGTGGCACAACGCCCACCCCGCCCGGGTGTTCATGGGGGACGGAGGGGCCCATTTCCTAGGAGGGCTTCTCTTGGGAGTGGCGGCCTTCGGGCGATCCCCCATGGCCGTGGTGGCCGTGTCCCCCCTTTTCGGAGTCGAGATCCTTTCCGTGGCGATACAGATCGTGGCCCTTCGCTGTTTTCACCGTCGAGTGTTTCGTATGAGCCCCCTGCACCATCACTTTGAGCTGGGCGGATGGAAGGAGACACAGATTGTCACGAGGTTTATGGTCCTCCACGCGATGGGCATCGTCGTTTTAGGGTCCCTGGGGGGGTGTTTTAATTGAGAGGGAGTATGGGAGTGAGTCATGTCACGGAAGCGGCAGAAAAGACGGGGGCGCCCCCACCCCTTCCCCACCGGATTACGGTGGTGGGGGCGGGGGTGAGCGGAATTTCCCTGGGGCGTTTTGCGGCGTCCCGTGGGGTCCAGACCTTTGTCAGTGACCAAAAAGCACTGCGAGAAGACCAGAAGAACTCCCTTGCGGAAGCAGGCATTCTCTGGGAAGAGGGACACACTCCCCGGGCCCTTGAGACGGACCTGCTCCTACTGAGCTCAGGGATATCTCCTCAGGCGCCCTTGGTACGAGAGGCCCGAGATCGAGGCATCGCGATAAAGGGAGAGTTGAGTTTCCTGAGGCCCTACCTTCGAGGCCGTCTGGTGGGCATCACGGGGAGCAACGGAAAAAGTACCACGGTCACGCTCCTGGGGCATATGCTTCAGCGGGAGGGGCGGGCCGTGGCGGTGGCGGGGAATGTGGGCACGCCCCTGGGGGATGTGGCTGACCGCCCCTATGACATCATCGTCATGGAGTTGAGCAGCTTTCAACTCCACTGGAGCGAGGGACTACCCCTGGAGTGCGGCGCCATTACTAACCTGGATCCGGACCATATCGACTGGCATGGGTCTTATGAAAGCTATGTCGCGGATAAAATGAATATTTTCCGAGGGCTCTCTCCCTCGGGGGCCATCGTGGCCCAGTCCCGGGAGTGGGCGTCCCTTCCGGAAGGCGAGCGCCACCGGGTCCTTCTTCTGGGGGAAGAGGGCGATCCCCGGGCTTCCTTGGTCTTGTCTCCCCGGGGGGCCATCCTTCGTCGGGGGCATGGATCCACCGCGCTTTTTTCCAGAGAAGACCTGCCCCTTCTGGGGCGCCACAACGAAGAGAACGCCGCCATGGCCATGGCACTGGCGGTGCTTTTGGGGGAGGATCCAGAGGTCCTTAGGCCCCGGATGGCGACCTATAGCCCCCTTCCCCACCGGTGTGCCTTTGTGGCCCGATGGGAAGGGGTGACTTTTGTCGACGACTCCAAAGGAACCAACGTGGCCGCCAGCGTGACGGCGCTTCGGTCACTGGAGGGGCCCAAGGTGGTTATCCTGGGGGGGCGGGGCAAGGGGGAAAGTTACGACTCTCTGGCCAGGGCGGTGAAGGAGTGCGCCCGTTGGGCGTTGGTCATGGGAGAGGAGCGTCCGAGGCTCTTGGAAGCCCTTCGCCGGGGAGAAGTGGAGGGAGTGAAAGAGGTCTCCGGCATGGAAGAGGCTGTCCAGGAGGCCTTTTCCCGGGCCCTTCCCGGAGATACGGTGCTTCTTTCTCCGGCCTGTACCAGTTGGGATGCCTACGACAACTACGGAGCCCGAGGGGATCACTTCGTTGCGCTGGTCAAAAAAGAAATGGAGCGTCGTCAGAAGTGCGGCTGCGAAGCATCGCCAGCGACGGATGGAAGCTCTCGCCCCGGTTCTTAGGGCTGTCTCGAGGGATCTCTCGTGAGCGAAGGCCCGAAGATCCATAGGGTGACGGAACCCCTATTATGGCTCATACCTCTCCTGCTCAGCGCGCTGGGGACCGTGATGATCGCGTCCACCACCAGCGGCCTTTCCCTGGGAGAGGGAGGATCTCCTTACGCCATGGGCATGAAGCAACTTCGGAGTCTTTTGGTGGGGTTAGGAGGGATGGTAGGAGGATATGCCATTCCCACGTCCCAGTGGCGCCGGTGGAGTGGGGGGCTTTGGATTCTGGCGTGGGGCGTGACGGCGGCTACCCTCCTGCCGTATTTCGGCGTAAGCGCGGGGGGGGCCCAGCGCTGGGTCCAGTTGGGTCCCTTACGTTTTCAAGCTTCGGACCTTTTGTCTCTGGCGGCAGTGCTACACGTGGCGAGAAAAATTTCTGAAGAGGAGGTGCCCCGGAGAAAAGTTTTTTTTAGGGTCTCATTGATTGCCATTCTCTCCATGGTTCCTTTGCTGTTGCAGCCCAACATGGGGAGCGCGCTGCTGGTCCTCGCGCTGGTCATGGGGATGTACGTGGAGAGGCACGGATGGAGATACCCCTTGATGGGGGGGGTGATGGGGGTTTTGCCCCTGGCCCTCCTGGTGGTGTGGCAGCCGTATCGGATGCGCCGGTTCTGGGGTTGGTTAAATCCTTGGTCCGATCCCTTGAATACGGGTTTCCAGATTATCCAAAGCCTGGTGGCCTTTGCCAACGGAGGGGTTTGGGGATTGGGGGTAGGACATGGGCTCCAGAAGCTCCAGTATCTTCCAGAATCCCACACAGATTTTATTTTCTCTGCCATCGGCGAAGAGCTTGGCTTGGTGGGGACGCTGGGGGTCTTGGGGCTTTTCATCATGTGGGCCTGGCGTGCCCGGGCGGTGTATTTGCCCCTGAGGGGCACTTTCGAGGGCACCCTCGTGTGGGGGTTGGCGCTCACGGTCCTTTTGCCCGTGGTAATCAACGTGGGAGGGGTTACAAAGATTTTCCTCTTGACGGGGCTGCCTTTGTCATTCGTGAGCTACGGGGGAAGTTCGTTGGTCATGATGTGGGTCCGGGTCGGTATGCTACTTCGCCTTACTCGAGACTCCCGGGAGGGACGCCGTCTTCCGGGGTGGACGACCGAGGGGAAAAAGGCGCTGCCGTGACCCCGTTGATCTGGTTGGTGGCTGGAGGGACGGGGGGGCATCTTTGGCCTGCGGTGGCCTTCGGCCAGTGGCTCCAGTCCCGGGGCGAGGGGTGGACTCCCATGATATTGGCGGGAAGCCGCTCTTTGGAGCGCGAAATCCTCGAAACGACCACTCTTCCCTGGGAAAGCCTCCCTCTGGAGGGCTCTCCCCTGGGAGTGTCGGGGACGGCGCGCTGGGGGCGATGGAAAGGGCTTTGGCAGTCTTGGGCTCGCTGCCGAGAGCTTCTTTGTCGTCACCGTCCCTGGGCGGCGGTGCTGTTTGGGGGGTACGTCTCCCTTCCCGCGCTGGGGGCTTGTATGGCACATCGCGTCCCCGTGGTCTTTCACGAGCAAAACGCTCGAGCAGGAAGGGTGACGAGAATGGCGGCGGCCGTGGGAGTGCCCGTGGCTTCGGGGTGGGATGAATGTGATCCCCTGAGACCCGGAGCGTTTCGTCCTGTGGGAATTCCCCTTCGAGTCATGGAAAGATTGCCAAATAGGGCCGAATGGAATAAACTGTCCGGTGGCCCGCTGATCCCTGAGAAGCGTCACGTTTTGGTTTTGGGTGGGTCGCTCGGAAGCGGCTTCTTGGAAAAACGAGTGCGAGATTTGGCCCGACGTCATCCCTTTCGGCGGTGGACGTTTCTCCTCCTGGGAGGAAAAGGGGGAGGAGACATGCCGGAAAACTGTTTGGCAGTGCCTCGCCAGTGGGATATGGGGCCCCTTTATGCGGGGGCCGATCTGGCCCTATCCCGAGGAGGAGGGGCCACCTTGGCGGAGCTCTTGTCCCTGGGATTGCCATCCCTCGTGATCCCGTGGCAAGGGGCCTCCGATGGGCACCAGGCGGCAAACGCTGCGGCCTTCGTCAAGTCGGGGGGGGGTATGGTGTTGCCGGAATCCGCCCCTCTGGAATCCTTGGAAGAGGCTTTGAAGTCGTTGTCACGAAGGAAACGTCGGCAAATCACTGTCGCCGGGCCTTGCGCCAGCGAAAAACTGTGGCGAGAAGTGATGGCGGTGGCGACCATGAAGGGAGATGCCTTTCGCAATGGACGGGGGTAACGTCTCATTGGAGAATGTGAGTAAGGTCCACCTTGTGGGGATTGGCGGGGCGGGGATGAGTGCCCTAGCCCACTTGCTCAAGGGAAAGGGCTTTTTTGTCAGCGGATGCGATGTGTCTCGGACCACCTACGTGGAAAAACTCATCGATGCGGGAATTCCCGTCTCTCTGGGACATGACGAGTCCCACCTGGACCTTTACTCACCGGACCTGGTGGTCTACAGTAGCGCCATAGCCTGCCACAACACGGAACTCCAGGTGGCTCGATCTCGTCGCATTCCCTTGGCGCGGCGGGCGGAGGTTCTGAGCCTCTTTTTCAATCGCCACCGGGGCATTGGCATTGCGGGTACCCATGGGAAAACGACCACCTCCTCTATGATTTCCCTCGTCTTGGATGCCGCTGGTCGATCTCCCACCGTGGCCATTGGGGGAGAGCTCTGCGACATCGGAGGCAACGCCAAGCTGGGCGAAGGGCCTGAGATGGTGGCCGAGTTGGACGAAAGCGACGGATCCTTCGAACTTTTTAACTGCGACGTGGCGGTGGTCACCAACGTGGACTGGGATCATGTGGACCACTACCCCGACGTGGAGAGCGTGAGGACGGCCTTTGTCAGGTTCTTAAACCGGGTGAAAGCCGGAGGTACGGTCGTGACCTGCGCCGAGGATCTGGGGGCCCTGGCGGTGGCGGAGCGGAGTGTCCCCGAACGCCTGATAACCTACGGGTGGGGGAAAAGCTGGGAGTGGGGGGCCACGGAAGTCCAACATATTCCCGGGGGGGGCGTATCTTTTTCCGTACTTCACCGGGGAGTGCCGATGGGAAATTTGTCGCTGAGACTTTCCGGCGATCACAACGTGTTGAATGCGTTAGCGGCCTGTGCGGTGGCCGATTTGATGGGCATACCCTTTGATGTGGTCCGCAGTGCCTTGGGTTCTTTTAGGGGAGCGAAGCGGCGCATGCAGTGGGTGGGGACCACTAACGACATAATAATTTACGATGATTATGGCCATCACCCCAGGGAAGTGGAAGTCACCCTGCGGGCAGTGCGGCAAATTTTTCCCGGACGGAGACTGCTGGCCATCTTCCAACCACACCGCTACACCCGGACCGGCGCGCTGTACAAGGACTTTTCCCGGGTCCTTTCCCTGGCGGACGAATCCTTTCTGCTTCCCATCTATCCTGCGGACGAAGAGCCTCTGGAAGGGGTGTCCTCATCGCTCATTGCGGAGGCGATGGCCATAGGAGGGGCGCCTTGCCATCTTTGCTTTAGCATGAAAGATGCCCAGCAAAAAGTGCTTTCCCATGCCTTACCCGGGGATGTGATCCTCACCGTGGGGGCGGGAAACGTATGTCTCTTAGGAGGGCTCTTGCTTCACGCCCTTCGCGAGATCCCAAGAGAACATGCGGTGGTTGTCGGCGCTTAAGCGTCGACTGGCCTGTTCCTTGCGGGAACGGGTGCCCCTCGCTTCCATGACCACGTGGGGGGTGGAGGGGCGGGCCCGATATTTTGCTTCCCCTGCCCGAGATGGAGATTTGAGTGCCATCATGGAGGTGTGGGAGCACGAATCCTTTCCACTGTGGATCCTGGGGGGGGGGAGCAACGTCCTGCCCCTGGGGGGCGAGTTGCCCGGCCTGATGATTCGCATGGAGAGATCTCAGGAGTTATCCTTTTCCTCCGACTCCCGAGGGAACGTCGTCGTGGACGCCCCGGGGGGCGTGTTTCTGCCCTTTCTTTTGGGAGTACTGGCGCAGCGGGGGTGGAGCGGTTGTGAGCCCTTGGCGGGCATCCCCGGAACCCTGGGGGGGGCAGTCGTGGGGAATGCGGGGGGAAGCGATGGAGCCATCGGGGACGTGGTGGCCTGGGTGGACACGGTGGAACCAGGGGGAATCCGGCGGCGTTGGGAAGAGGGCGATCTGCGGTGGGAGTACCGCCGATGTAACTTGCACGAAGGGACGAGGATCGTGGTGCGATGCGCCTTACGGCTTTCTCCCTCGAACTCCGCCGAGGTGGGGGAGCGCATTCGGTCCGCCATGGTTCGCCGCCGCCGCCAGCCCTTGGGTCGCAAGACTGCTGGGAGTGTGTTTAAAAACCCCGAAGGTCTTTTTGCCGGTGCCCTGTTGGAGGGTTGCGGATGCAAGGGCATGTCCTGCGGAGGGGCCCGAGTTTCTGAAATTCACGCTAATTTTATTGAAAACGATAAAAATGCCACGGGGGAAGAAATCCTCGCCTTGATCCGGGAGTGCCGGAGGCGGGTCAAGGAAACCTATGGCGTTCTATTAGAGCTCGAAGTTCAGGTATGGGGCGATGCGCCGGAAGAAGCGTTGGGGATATATTAAGGCTTGTGCCCTGTGCATGGCGCTCTTGGGCGGGGGAGCCTTGGCTGCGGAGGACTTCTTCCAGTGGAGCCGATTGCGGACTTTTGTGGTCCACCCCGAGGGAGTCATCGCCGAAGAGGTGCTCTGGAGTCTGGTGCCCCGGGGGGCTTTGCGTTGTTGGTGGATTTTCCCGGAATCTTTCCGAACGGTTGAAGATTACCTCGATAGGATGTATCCTGTAAGGGCTAACCTTGACCTGGTGGGATTTGGCGATGTGGTGTGTTCTGTGGTACCCTTACATCCGGTTCTGGTGGTGAGATGGCGGGGGGAAGATTGGTACCTGGACGACGAAGAAGGGGCCATATGGCGCACCGACCTCCCGGAAAACCTCCTGGTTCAAGGCCTCCAGAGGCCCGAGGGGCCTCCTCTGGAATGGGGGGAGGATATGCCTGTCCCCGTGGCTCCTGCCGGGGAAGATCGCCGGGTCTTTCGGTCGCGCATCCCCTCAGGGCTGTTGCGGGCGTGGCATAAAGCCCTGGATTCCTTGAAGATCCGCTCGCGAGTGGAGCGTTGGCGGGTTCGGAAATGCAAAGGGCTGGAATTCGTGGAAATCACCCTTCCTATGGGGGGGCACTCGGTGACAGTAGTCCTGGACGGAACTAATGCGGCGGCCTGGGTCCAAATGGTGCCCGCAGTGGAGAAAATCGTGGAAACCCTTGGCGGTGGCACCGCGACCCTTGTGGCGGACACTACTTATGGGGACAAGATCGTGGTCCGAAAGAACTATCAGTAGGGCCTTGGGATGGGGCGTTGGAAGATCTGGCTGTGAACGGAAGGGAGCGGGCATGTCGTGAACGCAGAACCGGAGCTCCTTGTAGGGTTGGACATAGGCGCCAGCAAGGTGGCGGTGGTGGTGGCGGAGCGTGATGACGTGTCCGGCGAGGCCCAAATTATTGGCATAGGCCAATCGGCTTCGCAAGGCATCCGGAAGGGCCTTGTGGTGAACTTGGAGCAGGCGGTTCAGTCCGTGCGCCGGGCCGTGGACGACGCACGAAACATCGTGGGACTGCCCATAGAAGAGGTTTCCGTGGCCTTTGGCGGGAGCGATGTGACCAGCATCCGGTCCCGGGGCATGATATCTCTGGGGCGGACCTCTCGGCAGGTGACCGTGGAAGACATTGGCCGGGTCATCGAAGCGGCCCAAACGGAAATCGTTCCCGCCCTGAACCAGACCATAGTCCACACCATTCCCATTGAGTACGCCATTGATGGGCATAGCGGCATCGACGACCCCTTGGGGATGACGGGGGTGCGCTTGGAGATGGAGCTCCAGTCCCTTATTGCCCCCACATCGGTGGTCCAGAATGTCCTCACCTGTGTGGAGCGGGCGGGATTGCGGGTGCGATGCATCATCATCAAACCCCTGGCCAGCGCCCTAGGGGTGCTGACGGCGGAAGAGGCGGGAGCGGGGGCGGTGGTGATCGACGTGGGGGCAGGAACGACGGGGGTGGCCGTCTACGCCGAAGGGAAGCCCAAACGCCTCGCGGTAATCCCGGTGGGGGGGGATCATGTGACCAATGACTTGGCATGTGTTCTCCGCATTCCCATGAGCAAAGCCGACATCCTGAAGCGAGAGGTGTCCCTGGATGAAGAGGGAGATCATCTGGAGGACGAGTTGGAGTTTCAAAACCGGGGCAAGACCTTAGTTTGCACGGTGCGCGAGGTGGTGGACGTGATTTCCAGCCGCCTGGAAGAGCTCTTCGGCGCCCTGGTGGAGTCGGAAGTGGCGGAGTCGGGCGTTTCCGTGTTGCCTGCGGGGATCGTCCTCACGGGGGGCGTGGCCAACACGCTGGGCGTCGAACGGCTGGTGTCGCATCTCATGGATATGCCGGTGAGGATCGGGCGTCCCCTTGATGTGCACCGTATGCCTCCAGAGCGAAACGGTGTAGAATATGCCTCGGCGGCGGGGATCATTCGCTACGTGGTGGAAAGGGAGCGCAACCCGCAAAAGTACCTCGATCCCTTCCAAGGGGCGGGGGAGCCACGGCGTAAGGTCGTTCATTCCGTGCCGGATTCCAAGGATCCATGGATCAAGGGTAATCCCTTCGCGGGGGCGTGGACTGCTATTAAAAAAACGCTAAAAGAGCTTTTCTGATTTCCTTCGAGCGCCGGACACT
>CALMLW010000098.1 GCA_937868015.1 uncultured Synergistaceae bacterium
CCCACCCGGGTGTGGACGTTGGCGTATCCCAGCGGGGCGAAGATCTTTCCCACCCCTTCCCCCAGGGGCTCGATGATCTCGATGGAGTACACCTCCCGGGCGATGCGGGAAAAGAGGGATATCTGAAATCCGCTTCCGGTGCCTATTTCCAGCACCACGTCCGAGGACTTGACCCCGGCGAGCTGGGTCATGTACGCCTGCCCCAGGTAGTCCGATAGGGCCGATCCGTAGCCGATGCCCCAGGGCTTGGCGGGGATCTCGTAGGCGACGGAAGCCATGCCCCGGCCGCTCTGGTAGTTGTGGTGGAAGTACTCCCGGGGAACTTCCCGGAAGGCCCGGAGCACCTCGGGATCGGCGGCGCCGAAGCGGGAGGTGAGGTATTTTTCGATGGCCTCCAGGGCCTTCTCTCGCTTCCCCTGGACCTTGTCGAAGGTCTTTTGAGAAATGTCCATGCTGCGACCGCTCTCTTGCACGGCCCGGGTGTAGGCCTCGTAGGTCCAATCTTCGCCCCGGGCTTCCGGGACGAAGGCCATTCCCAACACCACGGCCATAGCTGCGGCCCTTTTTATCCATAACCAGGTTTTTTTCACGTCATTCCCTCCATGTGAGATGTCCCTATGGGCGGCATCGCCGCGCCGCCGGCGGATATTCCGGACGGGGATTTCCCCGCCCGTCAAACCCCTTTTAGGAGTGGTCGGTCCCCCCCTTTCCCCGGGGGAAGGCCAGGGCTCCCAGGGCATAGAGGAGGGCCGCCCCCATAAAGACCCACCGATATCCCCCCAGGGCCGCCGCCAGGGCCGCCAGGGGGGTGGCGATGACGGAAAAGGCCCCATTGATCCCCCAGGCCCAGGGAAGAAAGGCGGGAGAGCGCCCCCCGAACCAGGAGAGCCCCTGGGGAAAGGGCATGCCCAGAGCCAGGGAGGGCAGGGCCGCCACGAGGACCACCAGGAGGCGCTTGGCCCCGGGGGCCCAGGAAAGGGTGGCGGAAAAGAGGGGCATGAGCCCCCAGGACAGGAGGATCACCAGGGCGCAGGCCCCGGCAGCGGCGGCGGGGGCTCCCCGGCGGGGGTCGGAGAAGGCCTTTTCCGCCAAGAGGCTCCCCATCCCGGAGAAGATGAGCATGGAAGCCAGCACCAGGGCAAAGGCCCAGGCGGGATCCCCCAGGTAGAAGGTGGCCCGTTCGATGAGGGCCATCTCCACGGCGAGAAAGCCCAACCCCAGGCAGGCGAAGTACCCCATCCCCCGGAAGATCTCCCCTCCGGAGAGCTCCAGGCGCTTCCGGCGGATCAGGGGGAGGGCCAACACCACCAGGGCGAAAAAGAGGGCTTGGGATAGCACCGCGCCGTTGATGAGCATGGCGATCTCCGGACGGGGGAGGATGTCCATGCGGTCGAGCACGGCGGAAATCTTCTGGGGGCGCAGGATGCCGAAGAAGAAGGGGCGGTCGAAGGTGGCGGGGGATAGGTCGAAGAAGGTCCAGGAGGAGGAAGAGTGCTCCCCCCGGTCGAGGAAGGCCCCGAGGTCGTCCCGGAGGGCATCCTGGGGGCCTTCGCCCCCCGAGACCGCCTCTTCCTCGAAAGACACCGGCGGCAGGTCGTTCCAGACCTCCAGGGCGGCGGGGTCCATGCCGAAAAAGTACGCCGTGTCGAAGGATCGGTCGGAGCAGAAGGAGCGAAAGTGTGCCACGTCCTCGGGGGTCCAGGGGGTGGGGCTCACCAGGATGCGAGCGTTCCACGAGGAGCGATAGACCAAGATGTGGCGGGGGGGGGAGGGTATGCCGGCGCGCTCCAGGGCGGCGGCGACGGTGGCCACGGCCTTGACGGCGTAGACGGTGAATTCTCCGATGGCCACGGGTAGGGAGAGCACCCCCCGGGGGGATAGGAGGGAGAGGAGGTGTGCCACCCCCTCCTCGGTGAGCACGTATTTGTTGGCGGCCCCTTGGTCGAGAAACTCCAGGGAGACGTCCACCACGTCGAAGGAAGCCTCCCGGGGGTCCAGGGCGTAGGGGGGCGCATCCTTCAGGGTGACGGCTCCGAGGTACCCTCCGGGGGCGCCCAAGGAGTCTTTCACCAGGCCTTGGAGCACGGGGTCCGTCTCCAGGGCCGTGACGGTGGAGGCCCCCAGGGCGAAGGCCTCCCGGAGGCGAAAGGTCCCCCGGCTCCCCAGCAGGAGGGTCCGGGCCCCGGGGCGCAGGGCGTAGGGGAGGGAGTCGAGCCCCGCCCGGAGGTAGGATAGGTCGAAAGAGCCCCTCCGGGGGAGGGCGGAGAGCCGGTCCCCATCGCGGTAGATGCCCACGGCGTCGGGGGGCCCCCCGGCGTCCAGGAGTTCGTAGTTGTTCGACAGGTCCGCATCCAGGCGCTCCCCGTAGCTCGACACCAGGAGGTAGAGTCCCTCGGGGGTGCGGATTTCCCGCTCGATGCGGCGATCTTCCACGTTGAGGGCGCTGGCGAGGGCCTTGTAGGGGCAAAGGGCCGGGCGGGCCCCCAGGGAGGCTCCGAGGGCGCAGAGGGCCACCAACGCCCCGGCGCCTCCCAGCACCGTGCTCCGGGAGAGGCCCCGGGGGGCGGTGAGCAGGATGGGGGGCACGAGGAGCCCCAGGAAGGGCGTCATCAGAGAGAAGGGGTGGAGTAGAAAGAGCCCTCCCAA
This sequence comes from uncultured Synergistaceae bacterium, assembly GCA_937868015.1. Taxonomy (GTDB): domain Bacteria; phylum Synergistota; class Synergistia; order Synergistales; family Aminiphilaceae; genus CALMLW01. Next base: position 2,647 of record CALMLW010000098.1, read on the forward strand.
GGTGATGAGGGCCCCCGCCCCCGCCCCCACCAGGTCCACCATGTAGAGCCGGGGGATCTCCCGGCGGCCGGTGAGAAAGGACAGGCCGATGAAGATCCCCGACACGAAGAAGAAGGGGAAAAGGGCCACGTAATACATGCCGATGTGCCCGAGCTGGTCCTTCCACAGGACGGCATTTTGAAACTCCAAGGGATTGAAGGGGTTGAGGGTCACCAGGACATACCCCCCGGCGGCGGCGGCGGGGAGGATCAGGGCGCAGATGAAAAGTAGCCCCTCCCGATGGCGTTCGGCCCAGGCGCTCCCCAGGCTCAGCACCACCCCCGACAGAGCGTAACCCGCCATGGCCATGGAGATGACCCAGTAGCCGTATTCGGACCAGTTGCTCAGGGCAAAGAAGCGGGTGAGGAAGATTTCGAAGGCGATGGAGGCCAGGGAGACAAAAAAAAGCCCTCCCCAGGCCCGAAAGCGGTGGGACATGTGCCATTCCTCCTTGGGCGGCCCGGAGGGCGCGTCAATCCTCCGAACTCTTGTGGACCATGATACCACAGGCGGGCCCCATCCCCCCCGGTGATTCTCCGAGGGGCTTGTGATAAAATGATACAGAAGGCATCATTTTTTTGGGGGAGTGAAAGCGCATGGACATGCTGCGGGATTCCGACCTGTACCGCCGGGTGCTGGAAAGCGCCTACGATGGGATCTACGTGACCGACCTCCACCGCAAGATCGTCTACTGGAACCAGGGAGCCGAGCGCCTCTCGGGGTACAAGGCGGAAGAGGTGGTGGGGAGGAGCTGCGCGGATAACGTCTTGGTCCACGTGGATGGCCAGGGGAATAACCTCTGCCTGGGCATGTGCCCTCTGGCCCACACCATGCAGGATGGAGAGATGCGGGAAGCCGACGTGTTCATGCACCACAAAGAGGGGCACCGGGTGCCCGTATCGGTGCGGGTCACTCCGGTGACGGACGGCGAAGGGCGCATCGTTGGGGGCATCGAGATCTTTTCCGACAACAGCACCAAGATGGCCGCGCTGGAGCTGGCGGACACCTTCCAGGAGATCGCCCTCACGGACACCATCACCGGAGTGGGGAACCGTCGCTACACGGAGATCTCCCTCCTGGCCCGGATCGACGAACTCCAGAAAGACGGGGTGCCCTTTGCCCTCCTCGTGGGGGATCTGGACGGGTTCAAGCGGGTCAACGACGACTTTGGCCATCTGGCGGGGGACCAGGTTCTCCGGAGCGTCGCCCAGACCCTCCAGGGGGGGCTCAAGAGCTTCGACTTCCTGGGACGCTGGGGAGGGGACGAGTTTATGATGATATTTCCCAACATCCGGGACAAAAAGACCCTGGAAGAGCTGGGGGAGCGGCTACGCATGCTGGTGGAAAAATCTTTTCTCCTCTGGGATGGTCATCGGATCGAAGGCACCATGTCCCTGGGGGGCACCCTGGGGAGGCCCGAAGACAGATCGCAGGACGTCTTCTCCCGGGCGGATCGGGCCCTGTACCAGAGCAAGGAAGGGGGAAAAAACTGCGTCACCGTCCTTGTGGCCCCCTAAGGGATCCTTTAAGGCGAGTGGAAAAGCCCGGGGAAGGGGAGTGAAGGCTTTGAGGTTTTCGATCGATCCGTCGGTTTTTGAACTCTTTCCCGAGGTGGGATTGGGAGTGGTGCAGGCCCGCCACGTCGACAACTCCCGGGACGATCCGGAGGTGGTGGAAATCCTCCGCCGGGCGGAGCGCGACCTGCCCCGGATCTTCGGCGAGGGGCCCGTGGCGGATCATCCCCGCGTCTCGGTCTGGCGGGAAGCCTACCGTAAGTTCGGCGCCAAGCCCAAGGCCACCCCTTCCTCCGTGGAGAACCTGGTGCGACGGGTCCTTGGCGGGGAACTCCTGCGGCCCGTGAACAACCTGGTTTCCCTCTATAACGCGGTCTCCCTCACGCACCTCCTTCCCGTGGGGGGAGAGGATCGGGACCGCCTTTCCGGCGACGTCCGGCTGACCCGGGCGGGTCCCGCCGAACCCCCGGTGATCTTGTTAGGAGAGAAGGATCCCCGATCCCCCCACGAGGGAGAAGTGATCTACACCGACGACATCGGCGCCCTATGTCGGCGCTGGAACTGGAAGGAGGCGGACCGGACCAAGCTGACGCCGGAGACGAAAAACGTCATTTTGGTCATCGAATCCCTACCCCCCCTCCCCCCCGACGCGCTGCCGAAGGCGGCGGACGACCTGGCGGCGCTGGTGGAGCGCCACCTGGGGGGCACGGTGTCCACGCTCCTTCTCCACCGGGGAAATCCCGAGGGGATCCTCCGCTAGGGCCGGGTAAAAGCGCCCCCCTTCCCTAGGGAAGGGGGGCGCTTTTACCCCCTCGACGAGCCCCGGGTGTCCCACCGGGAGCGGAGATCTTCCCATTGGCGCCGGGCGACGGGGTCGTCTTCCCCTTCTCCCAAGAGGGAGGCGACGCGGGCAAAGACCTTTTCCATGACCTCCTCGCGCGTGGCTTCCTTGTGGCGGTACATGGCCTGGTCCGCCTCGCGAAAGAGGCGCTCCATGGAGGGCTTCCCCCCCTCCTGGTGGTGGGCGAGCCCCAGGGAGAGCCCCAGATAGAGCGGGGAGCTGGCGTTCCACTCCTCCACGTGGCGGGCGAGATCGCGGCATCGGCTCTGGGCCACGGGGCCGGGGCACTGGGGGAGGAGGATGGCGAACTCGTCTCCCCCGATGCGGGCCACCACGTCGCTGGATCGAAAGGTGCGGCGCAGCACCTCCGCCGCGCCCCGGATCAAGGTGTCCCCGGCGGCGTGCCCCGCCACGTTGTTCACGATCCTGAGCCCATCCACGTCGCAGACCAAAAGCCCCACGGGGTTGAAGCGCCCCGTGGCTAGGCGTCGCATCTCCTCTTCGAAATATCCCCGGTTATGCAGCCCCGTGAGGGCGTCGTGAAAGCTCGCGAAGCGCAACGCCTCCTCCGCCCGGCGCCGCTCCGTCACGTCCTGGACAATGGCCAGCAGGTGGTCGGAGGGGTCGTCCGGAGAGGGGGGCAGTAGGGTCTTGGTGAAGGTGAAGAGACGGCTCTCCCGGTGGGGGGTGAGCACCGGCACCTCGGGAAAGGTGTGGGCCTGGGAGGATTGGGCCACCTCCCGGTCCTGGGCGGCGAAGATCTCCCCCGGGGTGAGGCCGAAGATCTCCTCGTCCGTGCGCCCCTCCAGGTGGTCCCGGGGGAGGCCGAAGAGGGTCTCCACCGCCCGGTTGAGCATGGTGTAACGCCCCGAGGAGAGGTCTTTCACCAAGATGGCCTCGGGGACGTGCTCCAGCACGGCGCTGATGAACCGCCGCTGCCTCTCGATGTCCCGCTCCACCCGGTGCCGCTCCTCCACTTCCCGGCGGAGGAGCTCCTTTTCCTCTTCCAGGTGCCGGGTGGCCCGCCGCACCCGCCACCCCAGGATCATCATCCCCAGGACCCCCACTCCCCCCAAGAAGGCGGCCCCCAGTGCCGTGTAGAGGAGCTGGCGCCTCAGGGCGGCGTTCTGGGGAAGGGCCCGGGTCCAGCGCTGCTGCAACTGGAGCAAGGTGCCATCCTGCTTCAAAATGGTGAGGGCCTTGTTCACGGCCGCCGCCATGGCCCGGTCGTCGGAGCGCATCGCCATGGCGTAGGGGCTCGAAAGGAGGGGAGCCTCCAGGGCGCGAAAGAGGTCGGTGAGGTGGTCCCGGGCTATGGTGTAGTACACCACGGCTTCGTTGCCCACGAAGGCGTCCACCTCGCCATCCGCCAGGGCTCGGAGGGCCTGGGGCTGGTCGTCGTAGAGCCAGAGGTCGGATTCTGACAGGTACTGGCGGCAAAAGTCCTCCGCCAGATCCCGCCGCTGCACCCCCACCCGGCGCCCCCAGAGGTCGGCGGAGGTGTTGATGTGGGTAGCGGCGACGCGGGTGAAGGCCGTCAACTTATTGACGCAATGGGGGAAGGCGAAGCGGTAGCGGCCCTCCCGCTCGGGGGTGACCCGCATGGCGGCGAGGATGTCCGCCGATCCTATCTCCAGGGCGAGGACCGCCTCGGCCCAGGGGAGAAGGTCGATGGAGACCTCTTCCCCCATCCGCTCCCCGACGAGACGGGCCACGGCGGCATCCATACCGGAGGGCTCCCCTCGCTCGTCGAGGAACATGAAGGGGGGAAAGTTCCGGTCCCCCACCACGCGCAACACCCCCTCCGCCGGAAGGGATAGGGCCACGACAAAAAAAATCAGTAAGGATAACGCCCGGGGGCCCACGATGGATCATCTCGCTTTTGTTTGGTCGATTTCCCGCTTCCTTTCCCGCGGCGCTGCCCCATCATAGCACGAAAAAGGGGAGTGCGGGAACATGGTGTTAGCGGGAGTTCCCCCCTATCATGGCATGGCCTGGGGGCGCTCCTCCGGGGGACTTCGGACGCCCCCGGAGGGATCGAGCGCTCCGACTTTTCCCCGGTTATGGCGGGAAAATCCTCCTCGCTCGAGGACAAGGGAGGCGCGGGGCGTATGCGATATGCACGATCTCCCTTCGATTGCCATAACGTCCCTTCCCTGTATAATGACCCCCATGAAGCCCGGGGCCTCGCGGGCTGGATGTCGTGTTTTGTATGGAGGTGACCCATGCGTGCCCACGTTTTCAAAGCCTGTTTAGCCCTCTGCATGGTGCTGATCATGGGGGCGGCGCTCCAGGAGCGCTTTCCGATTCACCGGCCGACGACCATATTTCATGGAGGGGGGCGGATCTATGCCCCCATGGTGATCCGGATGATGAGCCCCGCCGTGGATGCGGAGCTTAGGGCCATGGGGGTGAGTCGACGTCACCTGCTGGAGTGGCGCGATCGCCATCCCACCGCCGCCCTCCGCCACCTGTGGAGCATGGAGGAGGAGGATCAGAGGACCTGCGCCCGCATCGCCCGCTACATCCTGAGACAAAACCGGGCCATCACGCCGGAACTGGCATGGGTGGAGGCGGCGGCGCTGGTGCACTACAGCGCCAAGTACGGCGCCCCGGTGGAGCTCGCCGTGGCGGTGGCCAATACGGAGAGCCATTTCAGCCCGGAGTCCCTTTCCAGCTACGGCGCCATGGGGGTGATGCAGGTGGTGTGGCGTATCCACCACGGTTTGCTCCAGGCCAACGGCATCCTTTCGGGAGAAGAGCTCCACAACCCCGATCGGGGGATCGCGGCGGGGTGCCTCCTGCTGGGGCGCTACCTTCGGGCCGAAGGAGACACCCGGGAGGCCCTGGGGCGCTACGCCGGAGGGTCGGTGGAGGCCTATTGCGGCAAGGTGGAGGGGTACGTGGACCGCTTTCGCCGCCTCGTGGCGGAGGGGGGAACCTCCCGGGGCATGTAGCTTTCGTCCCTATGCCCCGGCGAAAGGGGCCTTTTGCGCCCCCTCGGGGGGCTCCGGCCTGAGCGCTTGAGTCGGGGGGCGAGGCGCGTCCTGAGAGTTTGAAATATGGCGTGCATTGACGCGACCTTGCCGTGGCGTTATGCTGTGTTGACGACCCTGGAGAGGTCCCCCGCCCCGGCGGGGGGCTTGTTGCTGTTTGCTCCGATGAGGGGCGCCGAACTACTCGGAAAGGGGCGCGGGACCCGAGGCGGAGGGCGCCCTTTTCAGGAAGGGAGGGGAGACCATGGCCAAAAAGATAGCCCCCACCCGGGGGAACCTGTTGCGGGTCCTGCGGGCGCTGCACCTGGCGCGCAAGGGGCACGATCTGTTGGAGCAGAAGCGCCAGGTGCTCATGATGGAGCTGATGCGCCACATTGACCGGGCCCGGGACATCCAGAAGGACATGGCGGAGATCTTTGCCGCTGCCTACCGCGCCCTGCAGCACGCCAACGTCTCCGTGGGCATCGACACGGTCCAGGAGATCTCCCGGGCGGTGCCCGAATCGGACGAGTTCATCGTCCGGTTGCGGTCGGTGATGGGGGTGGATATCCCCGAGGTGGATCCCATCCCCGAGGCCTGTCCCCCCGGCTACTCCTTTCAGGGTACGTCGGGGGCGGTGGACCGGGCCTTTCTGGCGTTCCATCGGGTGCGGGTGCTGGTGGCCCGGCTGGCGGAGGTGGAGACCAGCGTCTACCGTCTGGCGGTGCAGATCCGCAAGACCCACCGCCGGGTGAATGCCCTGGAAAAGGTGGTGATCCCCCAGTATGGCGCCGCCGCCGTGGCCATCGGGGCGGTCCTCGAAGAGGGGGATCGGGAGGACTTCGCCCGGATGAAGATCTCTAAAGAGGCGGGGAAAAAGGGCCTCGGCCGTGAGGTTCCCTAGGGCAAGGTTTTGAGGCGGGCGATCACCCCCGGGCAGACCCCGGGGAAAAGGGGGGAGAGGGGCCGTGGCGGCATTGCAGGAAGTGCTGGCGGTGTTGTTGGGCGCCGAGGGCGAGGCGCGGTCGGAGATAGAAGAGTCCCGAAACGAGGCGGAGCGGGTGGTGCGCCGGGCCAAAGACGCCTTCTCTCAGGAGAGGGAGCGTCGCCTGGCGGCGGCCCGAGAGCAGGCGAAGGCCGTCTTGGACTTGGCTCGGTCCGCCGCCGACGCCGAGGGGGGACAGATCTTGCAGATGGGCCAGCAGGACCTCGACCGGATGCGGGAGCGCTTTGACGAAAACGTCCAGGGATTGGTGGCCACCCTGGTGGCGGAGGTGGCGGAGAGCTATCGCCGGAAGGCCGAATTCCTCGGCGCCTCAGGGGGCCCCCGGCCGGGGGCCTAGAAGGGACTGGCCATGTCCCTTCTCGCCTTCGGGGAGAGGCTTTGCGCGGGGGCCAAGGCCCGAACTCTCCGGGGTAGGCTCCTGGAGGACGCGGTGTACTGGCAGCTTCTCCACTGCGAGGACGTGGGGGAGATCGTGGACCGCCTGGGGACCACTCCGGAGTACCGCGAGGTGCTGGAAAAAGTTCCCCGGGAGATCCACCGCTCCGAGCTGGAAGAGCTCCTGGACCTCATGCTCCTTCGGGAGAGCGGGGTCTTTCTGGGGTATCTTTCGGGGCCCCGGAAGGCCTTCCTCCGGGCCTGGGTGGGGCTGGCCGAGGCGGACGGCATCAAGCGCGCCCTTCGCCGTCTGGCGGCGGGGCGGGGGGAAAAGGACGCCCTGCGCCATCGCCTCGAGGCCCTGCCCTATTGCTCCTTCTCCGTGGAGGGGCTTCTGGCGGCGGATCGCCCCGAGGCCGTGCGGGAGGTCCTGCGCCCCACGCCCTACTTTCACGCCCTGAGGGAGCCCCTGAGGCGTTTCACGGAGGAGGGAGGCGGGTCGCTCTACGGCGTGGAGATGGCCCTGGACGGGGTGGCGCTGAAGAGGCTCTATAAAAGCGCCCAGGAGCTCCCCCCCGGAGAGCGGGAGGGGGTGCTTTCCCTGGCGGGATCCCTGGTGGATCTGACGAACGTCTTCTGGCTCTACCGGGGAAGGTTCTACTTCGC
>CALMLW010000099.1 GCA_937868015.1 uncultured Synergistaceae bacterium
GAGGCGGCGATCTGACTCGACGTCGCCCCCAGGACCGCCGTCGCGTCCTTTAGGGCGGACACCTGCAATCGCAGGTCTTCGGTGAGTTCCTGAACAGCCCGGGCCAGGTCGCCGATCTCGTCCCCCCGGGAAAGAAACTCCGGAGGAACGTCCCGGGTGAGGTCGCCCCGGCTCATGCGCGCCATAAGGGAGACCCCTACGCCGATGGGAACGCTGATGCCCCGGGTGATGGCCCATCCCAGAAGGATCGTCATCGCCAATCCCACGCCGGTAAAGACCGCACTGATACTTTTAATCCATTCCGCCATGGCCAGGTCGTCTTCGACCAGCTGCGCCGTCACGGCGTTATTATTTTCCACCAGGGACACCACGGTCTCTCCCATGGCGTCGGAAAGGGGGATGAGGTGATCCATGGCGGCCCGGTACTGCTTTAAGACATCCTGGCGACGATCTCCCGAGGAGGAGAGCGCTAGACGATCCAAGAGCTGGTCGATCCCCCGGTGTTGGTCCCGCCACCCGCCGTACTGCACCTTCAGCAAGGCCAGGATTTGCCGCCCCTTCTCCGTGTGCCGAGGCACCGATACCAGCGCCTTCCATGCGGCATCGATCTTCTGGAAGGCTACCTCACGATCCTTCCGGAGCGCGGTGATATCTTCGACGCGATGATCTCCCTCGGCCTGGATCACGGCCTGGGCTTGAGATCGGGCCTCCATGCGAAGATAGTTGAGATCCGCCAGACTTCGCAGATCGGGAATGCGGTTTTTCCCGACGAACTCCAGCTCCCGGGAAAGGCGAGAAATGCCGTAAAGCCCCCCCAGTCCCAGGGCTAAGCCGATGGCGGCCACGGCGCCGAAGCCCAGGGCCAGTTTTTTCCCCATGCGCAAATCATCCCAAAAAGCCATCTCCCCAGCCTCCCCCTTCTTAGGCCCCCCAAGGCCCCGCCCTTAGCCCATCGGACCCCCGTCTTTTCCTACTCCTCCACATTCACCACCAGGCTGGGGTCTTTCAGGATGCGCCCGGCATCGAGAAGGGCCACCTCTCCCCGCCAGAGCCCCGAAAGCACCGAGGCCCCAAAGCTTGACAGCGAAGCCAGGGGAGGAGCGATCTCCCCCCGGGGAATCGATAAAACACCATCGAAGGCGTCCGCCACCACCCCCATCGCCATCCCGTCGGAGCGGAGCACCAACACCACCCCGCAGTCCTGAGGATCCCGAGGAAGACGCAACAAGACTTTAAGGTCCATCAACGACAAGATCTCTCCCCGAAGGTTCACGATGCCCAACACAAAGGACGGCGTACCGGGAAGGGGCGTAACTCCCCTCAAGGGGAAAATCTCCCCCACGTGACGGGACTCCACCGCATACCGCTCGGCCCCCAGCCGAAAGGACACCACTTCCACGGCGCCCCCGGGCGCCGCCTGGGAAGAGCTGGGGCGCGCCAAGACCTTCGCCCGCTCCCGGAGGATTTTCTCCTTTCGGGCCTGAAAATCCCCCGGCGACGGGGTTTTGTCTGCGGCCTCCGATCCGAAAGGCGCCCTTCCTTCGTCCATTCCTTCACCCCCCTAAGTCCAGACCGACAAAGGTTCCTACGGTTAAAATTACCCCGCAGGCCTTGCCGTCCCTGACGAAACCGAGGCCACCGTCACGGCTAAAGGGAGAAAATCCCGCGACATCCGCCCTCCACGGCAAAGAGCGCCCCTCTTCGGTGCCGTCACTTCGTGGCCCCTCCGCGTTTTCGCCAGGGCCGGGGCTCCGGGACTTTCCCGGTTTTCCCCAAAGGTACCTCCCCTAGCTCCCCAGGCCCCCCCCCGCCTCCTGGTCATCGAGAATTTCCTGGAGGTGACGGGCCGTCATCCCCCCGGACTCCGGCACCTCATCCTCCTCGGGCATGAGGGCCAAAAGCCGCCGGGCGTTGCGGAAATGGCGTCGGGCGTCGGGAAGTCGCCCCAGGGAAAGGGTCAAAGTTCCCAGGGCATGGTGGGCCGCCACAAAGTCGGGATCGAGAAACAGGGCGCTCCTCAGGGATCGCAGGGCCTCCTCCGGCTCCCCCATCTCCTGATGGATCAGGGCCAAAAGGTAATGGGCCCGGGGATTGGCTTTGTCCGATGCCAGCGCGCCCTGGCATCGCTCCCGTGCCTCGGCATATTTCCCCTGGTTGGCCAGGGCCCGAACGGCGGAGAGGGAGCCTTCTCCCGGGGCCACCCCAGAGAGATCGGCGGGCCCGGTCGCCTCGCTCTCCTTCTTCTCTTCGTCACGGCCGAGATCTTCTTCGAACGAGAACGAGGCAAAAGTCCCCGGGACATGGTCGCCATCGTCCCAAGGCCCTTCGTACACCGGGGGTTCCTCTCTGTCCTCAAGGAAACCCTTGCCTCGACTGGAGTTTCCTTCGTCGAAGTCGAAGTCACCGTCACCGAGGGAGCCCTCCGGAGGGGATGACGGCTCTCTCTCATCTTTTTTTTCGAGATCCAAGGCCATCTCCAAGAAAGGGCCGGAGGGCTTGCGGTACAGGGTGGCTCCATCGTGGGTTACGGACTCAAAGCAGGAGGCCATAAGCATGGACGTTTCGCAAGGAGCCACCAGGAGCCATCCCCCGGGGGCCAAAAGGCGATGGAAGCGGTCAAGGATCGCGGCGATGGCGGGAGAGGAAAAGTAGATCAGCACGTTGCGACAGAAGATCACGTCCACGGGGCCATAGTCGCCCCAAGGGGATCCTTCTTCATCCATGAGATTGTGCCGCGCGAAGGACACTTCGCTCCGAAATCGGGGTTTGACGGAAAAACTCTGAGGGGAGACGGGGTCGAAGTACCGATCCCGGACCTCATCGGGCACCCCCCGGAAGGACCAGCGGGAGTAGACCCCCCGACGGGCCTTCTCCAAAACCTGGGGATTGATGTCCGTTCCCCGGATGTGCAACGCCATGGGACGGCCCGGGGAGAGCTCCTCGTGCACCACCATGGCCACGGTGTAAGGCTCTTCCCCTGAGCTGCACCCCGCGCACCAGACCCGCAGGCTCCCCCGGGCCAGGTAGAGAGGCAACACCCGGCGCCTGAAGGCCTCCAGGGTCCTTCGCTCCCGAAAGAAGTAGGTTTCTCCCACAGTAAGATAGGGCGCCAAGCGATCTATCACCTCGGGGGACAGGGGGTCGCGCGCCAGGGAGGCCAGGAGCTTCCGGGGGTCGGCCCCGGCGCTCTCCCGGGCCATACCCCGCACGGCCCGCCAGAGATGTGTCCGGCGCTCGGGGGCAAAGCGAAGCCCCATCTTCTCTCCCACCGCCACCCCAAAGAGCTCCAGGTCTCCCTCGGCCTCGGGAGTGGGAATTATTTTCCTAATAACTTCGGGTTCTGCAGGGGCCTTATCCATGGAGCACCGCTCCCGGAGCCGTCGTTTCTGCGCGGAGCGAATTCCTCCCCTGGAGCACCAGAAGTCGGTCGTCCCCCGGCGTCAGGGCCACCCGGGGGAGCTTCACCGCTCCTCCGTCGAGGGAGATGTCTTGCCATTCCAGGGGAATTACCCCCTCCACTTCGTCCACCCACAGGGCGAAGGTCCCCAGGAAAAGGCCCTCGGAGGAGAGGTCTTCCCCCGGCGAGGACGGCGCCGCCCCCTCGGGGCGCACTAGGATCATGCGGTCACTGAGTTCCATCTCCCGAGGGGGAAGGGCCCTAAGGACCCTAAGGTCCACCACGGGGACCAGCACTCCTCCCACGTTCACCACTCCTCGGACAAAGGCGGGCGCCTGGGGAAGGCCTTGGATCTCCACGGCAGCCACGATGCGATCCACTTCGGCAAGGGGCAGGGCAAAGCGCCGCTCCGCCACAGAAAAGGCCAGAAAATGTTCCTGCACGCCCCCACCTCCTTTCCTACTCCGACGCCCTCCTCCGACGGGGGATCGGGCTCCCCCGGGTCCGGTCGCCCCGCGAAGAAAAACTCCTCCACATGTCATGGTAACACGGGAGGGACGGCGTGGGAAGGAGGGAGGAGCCCCCTAAACCCTAAACGGGCCCCGAAAGCTCTTTCATCGCCCCGCGAAGCCTTCGCTCCGCCTCCCTGGCGGCGCCTCCTCCGCCATTTCCCTCCCCGGGCCCCTGGGGGGAGAAAAAAGAAACTCCCACCCCCGAAGGGGCGGGAGCGGAGGGCTATTTCGCGGCGTAGAGCTCCAAGATCTTGAGCACGACCCGCACGGACTTATCCAGGGACTCCACGGGGAGAAATTCGAACTTGCCGTGGGCGTTATGCCCTCCGTAGAAGATGTTGGGGCACAGGAGCCCTCGATAGGATAGGCGGGACCCATCCGTGCCCCCCCGGATGGGCACCACCTTAGGGGCAATTCCCAGGGAGGTCATGGCCTCCTTGGCGGTTTCCACGATGTGCATGGCCTTCTCCAGGGGCTCCCGCATGTTGTAGTACGTGTCTGAGATTTCCAGATCGAAGCGCTCTTTGCCGTACTTGCCCCGCATCCACTCCACGGCCCGGCGCACGAAGGCCTTGCGCTCCTCGAAGCGATGGCGGTCGTGATCCCGGATGATGAACGACAGGGACCCCTCTTCCACCGATCCGGAGAATCCCGTGACGTGGTAGAAGCCCTCGTACCCTTCGGTGGTGGCGGGGGTCTCCGCCGGAGGCATGAGGTTCAGGAGCTCGTGGCCCAAGAGCGTGGCGTTAAGCATCTTGTTCTTGGACGTGCCGGGGTGCACCGCCCGGCCGTGGATACGGATGTCGGCCCGGGCGGCGTTGAAGGTCTCGAAGTTGATCTGTCCCAGAGGTCCCGCGTCCACCGTGTAGGCGAAATCCGCCCCAAAACCTTCGAGATCCAGGAGATCTGCCCCATGGCCGATCTCCTCGTCCGGCGTAAAGGCCACCTTCACCGGGCCGTGGACCACCTCGGGGTGAGTCGTGAGAAAGTCCAGGGCCCCCATGATGGCCGCCATGCCCGCCTTGTCGTCGGAGCCCAGTAGGGTGGTGCCGTCGGTGACCACCAGGTCCTGCCCCACGTAGTCTAGGAGGTCGGGGAAGTCCCGGGGAGAAAAGACCACCCCCAGGGCCTCGTTCAGCACGATATCGCCTCCCTCGTAGGACACCACCCGGGGGCGCACGTCCCGGCCCGTGACCTCCAGGGCGGTGTCCAGGTGGGCGATGAGGCCGATGGCGGGGATGGCCTTGTCCGTATTGGCCGGAAGGGTGGCGGTGACGTAGGCGTGGTCGCTCACCCGCACGTCCTCAAGGCCCATACTTTTCAGCTCCTGGGCGACGAAACGCGCCAGCTCCCACTGCCCGGGGGTGCTGGGGACCTGCCCCGTGCCCTCGGCGGACTGGGTATCAAAGGTCACATACCGCAAAAATTTTTCCAGAGCGACGCTCATGGTTCTCATTCTCCTCTCTCGGGCCCCCCGAAGGACCCGATCATGCCGTCAGATAGGCCACCAGCAGCCGGGCGGTCTCTTCCAGGGCTTTCCGGTGGGTCCGCTCGTAGTGGTGGGTGGCGTCCACTCCGGGGCCAAAGCAGGCAAAGGCCACGTCGGCCCCCTGGAGAACGGCGATGGTGGCATCGGAGCCATAACGATAGAAGACGTCGGTGCGAAAATCTATGCCCCGCTCCCGGGCCAGGGACGTCAGCCGGCGGCGCAGGGGCAGATGGTACGGGGATCGACTGTCCCGGGCGGCGATGGTGACGCAGTGCTCGGAAGACTCCGTCCCTTCGGCCACGATGCCGATGTCCAGCGCCACGAACTCCGTCACGGCATCGGGAAAACGGGCTACCCCATGGCCTATTTCTTCGTGGTTGCTGATGTAAAAGTGCGTGGTCTTCCGAGGAGAGAGCCCCTGGGCCTTCATGGCCCTCAGGGCGCCGAAGAGGCAAGCCACCGAGGCCTTGTCGTCCAGGAATCGGGCCTTGATGAACCCTTCCCCCGTGATCACCGGCCGGGGGTCGAAGAACACGAAATCTCCCGGGGCGATGCCCAATTTCTCCACATCCTCCTTGCAGGAGACCGGGGCATCCAGGCGCACCTCCACGGTGTCGTCGTTCCGGGGAGCCTCCCGCACGGTTTCGGAAAAGGCATGGATCGAGGCCTTTTCCGGCAGAAGAGATCCGGAGAACTCCCGGCCGTCGGCGGTGCGCACCAGAAGGTTTTCTCCCTCCATGGCCCCCCAGGCAAATCCCCCGATGGGGAGGAGCTTCAGCCGCCCGGTGCTTTTGATCTGCCGCACCACGGCGCCCAACGTGTCCACGTGGGCCGAGACCAGCCGCTCGTCCCCCGCTTCCTGCCCCGGCCACACCCCCACCACCGCCCCCTTGGGGGTGGTGCGCCACGAGAGGCCCAGGGCGTCAAATTCCTTACGGACACGCTCGGCCGCCGCCTCACAGTCTCCGGGGACCGAGGGAATGGCCAGGAGCTCCAGCAGAAACTTTTCCACAAAAGGCATGTCTATGGTCATTTGCTCGCCTCTCCTTGAGAAAGATTCCGGGCAAAGTGGCACGCCACCGCGTGCCCCGGATCGATGTCCCGAAGCTCCGGGGTCTTGGTGCGGCACAGTTCCTGGCGATAGCGGCACCGCCCGGCGAAACGACACCCCTCGGGGGGCTCTATGGGGCTGGGCACATCCCCTTCGAGGATGATGCGGTCCCGCACCACGTCCATCTTGGGCAGGGGAATGGCGGAAAGCAGGGCCTGGGTGTAGGGGTGCAGGGGATCCTGAAAGATCGTCCGGCTTCCGGCGAGCTCCACCATCTTGCCCAGATACATGACGGCGATGCGGTCCGACACGTGCTTCACCACGCTCAGGTTATGGGAGATAAACACGTAGGTATACCCAAATTCTTTTTTGAGATTATTCAACAGATTCAGGATCTGGGCCTGAATGCAGACGTCCAGGGCGGAAACGGGTTCGTCCAGCACGATAAATTCGGGCTCCAGCGCCAGGGATCGGGCAATGCCGATGCGCTGGCGCCGCCCTCCGTCGAGCTCGTGGGGGTAGGCCCCGAAGAGTCTTTCCGCCAGCCCCACGGTGTCCATGAGCTCCTTGATGCGGGCGTTCATCTCCGGTCGGGTGCGGAAGATCTTGTTCACGATGAGGGGTTCGGCGATGAGCTCCGCCACCGAAAGGCGCGGGTTCAGGCAGGAATAGGGATCCTGGAAGACGATCTGCACCCGCTTCCGCAGGGCCTTCATGGACGCCTCGGAGTAAGTCAAGATATCATCGCCGTCAAACCACACTTCGCCGCCGGTGACATCTAGAAGGCGGATCATGGCTCGCCCCAGGGTGGACTTACCGCACCCCGACTCCCCCACGAGCCCCAGAGTTTCCCCCCGGGCGATGGAAAAGCTCACGTCGTCCACGGCGTGGAGCATGCCCCTGGGGGTCTTGAAGTACTTTTTCAGGTGCCTGACATCTACCAAAGGCCGTCCGTTCATGGCTTATCCCCCTTCCGGCCCCGCACAGGGCACGCCACCAGATGGCCGGGCTCCACCTCCACCATGGCGGGGGATTCCGTCGCGCACTGGGGCCCGGCATGACCGCACCGGGGGTGAAAGGGACACCCCGAAGGCAGGTTCGTGGGGTCGGGCATGAGCCCCGGGATGGTCTTGAGCTCCTCCTGATCCTCGTCCAGATCCGGCAGAGAGTTAAAGAGCCCCTGGGTGTACGGGTGCACCGGGTTCAGGAAGAGATGGCGCTTTTCCGCGTACTCCACCACCCGGCCCGCGTACATGATGGCCACTTTATCGCAGGTCTCCGCCACGATGCCCAGATCGTGGGTGATCATGATCATGGAGGTCTTCAGCTTACGCTTTAGATCCTTCATGAGCTCCAGCACCTGGGCCTGGATGGTGACATCCAGCGCCGTGGTGGGCTCGTCGGCGATGAGCAGGGCCGGATCGCAAGCCAGGGCGATGGCGATGACTACCCGTTGCTTCATGCCCCCACTGAACTGATGCGGGTAGTCCTTGGCTCTTTCAGGGCGGATGCCTACCAAAGCGAGCATTTCCACCGCCCGCTCCAGGGCCTCTTTTTCGTTCACGTCCTGGTGGAGCGCCACCATCTCGGCGATCTGGCGGTCCACGGTGATGACGGGATTCAGGCTCGTCATGGGGTCCTGAAAGATCATGGCGATCTTCCCCCCCCGGACGCTCCGCATCTCCGCTTCGCTTTTTTTGAGCAGATCTTCTCCCTCGAAGATGATCTCCCCCTTCACCACCCGCCCCGGAGGAGAGGGCACCAGGCGCATGATTCCCAGCGCCGTGGTGGTCTTCCCCGCCCCGGTCTCTCCCACAAAGCCCAGGGTTTCACCGTACCCCAGGCGAAGATCGAGGCCCTCCACCGCCCGGACGGTGCCGTCTTCCACCTCGTAGTGAATGGAGAGGTCTTGGATATCCAAAAGCAGTCTATCGTTTGCCATGGCTTACCTCCGTCGCCTTCTTCATCGCTTTAGCTTGGGATCCAGGGCGTCCCGTAGGCCGTCCCCCACGAAATTGAGGGCCAGTATGGTGAGCATGATGGCAATCCCGGGAAAGAGGGTCATGTAAGGATAGTCCCGGATATAGCTCCGCCCCCCGGAGAGCATGGCGCCCCACTCGGGGATGGGAGGCTGGGTTCCCAGCCCGATGAAAGAAAGCCCCGCCGCCACGAGAATGGCCGTGGCCACCCCCAGAGTTCCCTGGACGATGATGGGGGCCATGCAATTGGGCAGAATGTGCTTGAAAATGATGCGTGCATCGCTGGATCCCACGGCTCGGGCGGCCTCCACGAACTCCTGACCCCGGATGGAAAGCACGGATCCCCGGACGATGCGGGCGTACTGCGGAATGGCGGCGATGCCCACAGCGATCATGAGGTTGAAAAGCCCCGGGCCCAAAGAGGCGGCAATGGCAATGGCCAGGAGAATCGACGGGATGGATAGGAGAATGTCCATGGCGCGCATGATGAGGTTGTCCGTGCGCCCGCCGTAGTATCCCGCCACGGCCCCCAGCACTCCGCCGACGCACATGGCGATACCCACGGAGATGAAGCCCACCATAAGGGATATGCGGGCGCCGTAGATGATGCGGCTCAATATGTCTCGACCGAACTCATCGGTGCCCAGCCAAAACTGGGCCGAAGGGGGCTCGAAGGCGTGCATCAGGTTCTGTTTGGCATAGTGAACGGGGGCGATGACGTCGGCGAAGATCGCCAGGAAAAAGATCACCGCCAGGATGACGAGCCCCGCCACCGCCATGGGGCTCCGGCCAATGCGATGGATTACCTCTCCCATCTCCTTGCGGCGTTTTTTCGTCGCGGTAGTAGCGGTAGTCGCTGTTTGCATAGGTCTTCGCCTCCCCTACCGGTACTGAGCCTTGATCCGCGGGTCCACGAAGGCGTAGAGCAGGTCGACCAGCAGGTTCACGA
>CALMLW010000100.1 GCA_937868015.1 uncultured Synergistaceae bacterium
GCGCCGATGCGAGTAAAGATCCGGTCGGCCAGGGGAACTTGGGCCTCCTCGGCGGGGACGAAACTCCCCATTTGGGCCAGAATCACGTGGAGGGCCGCCATGCGCAGATAGGTGGATTTGCCCGCCATGTTGGGCCCCGTCACCAGGGCAATTCTTCCTTGATGGGCCCCGAGGCGCACGTCGTTGGGAGTGTAGGGATCGGGGGCCAGGGCCTTTTCCACCACGGGGTGGCGGGCTCCTTTGAGCAGGAGGGCCCCTTCGGGGACCACCCGAGGGCATACGTAGCGCCGCTCCCAGGCCACTTCCCCCAGGGATAGGAGCACATCCGTGCGTGCCAAGACCTTTCCCAGGATTTGAAGGTTGCCCCCTTCGTCGCGTACGCGATTTTCCAGGGCTTCGTAAAGCTCCCTCTCCCGCGAGGCGACCCGTTCTTCGGCGGAAGCCATGCGCCCCTCGAAGGCCTTGAGTTCGTCGGTGATGTACCGCTCCACTCCTACCAAGGTCTGCTTCCGGTGATAGGTCGGAGGAACCCGGTGGGCCTGGGATCGGCTCACTTCGAGGTAGTACCCAAACACCTTGTTGTACCCCGCTTTGAGGGTCCGAAGGCCCGTCCGCTCTCGCTCCCCCTCCAAAAAGGCCGCAAGCCAAGCTTCGCTTCCGTCTCCCCGGCGGCGCCCTTCGTCGAGCTCCGGGTCGTACCCTTCGCGCACGACTCGTCCCTCACGCAGATGACGGGGCAGGTCGTCCTCCAGGGCCCGCAGGAGTTCCTCTCGCAGAGAGGATAAGTCAGGCAACGGTCCTGTCGCCCGTTCCACGGGGGTGTCCGCCAGGCGCCTCCGGAGATCGGGAAGCACCGCCAGGGTGTCGCGCACCGCCCCCAAATCCCGAGGCCCTGCCACCCCTAACACCAGTCGCCCCAGGGAGCGCTCCACATCTCGGCAGCGCCCGAGAAGATCCTGGATTCCTCGAGTATCGTCCTGGTGGTCTTTACCCCATCCCACCGCCCCTTGGCGATTTTGGATGACTTCCATGTTTCGCGAAGGGCGCAGGATCCATTCCTCCAACGTGCGACGCCCCATGGAGGTACGGCAGCGGTGGAGTACGCCGTAGAGGGTGGCCCCGCATCCGTCGACCAACTCGAGGTTTTTCTGCGTCGTCACGTCTAAAAACAACTGTTCTCCCCGGCGCAGGGGTAAAAGCCTTGCCACGTGGGCTGCGGCGGTGAACTGAGTTTCTTCGAGGTACTCCAGCGCCGCCGCCGCACAGCCCACCGCCGGATCTGCCGCAGAAACGCCGTGGGATTCCACCGAGGCTATTTGCCACCGCTGGGCCAGAGCTTTGCCCCCCGCAAGGGGATCAAAAGATCGCCGATCTCGCCGCAGGGGACGTGCCAGGGGTAAGAGCCCCCCCCGGGAGGAGAGGGCCTGGGGAGGGCGCTCAGGCACGAGGATCTCCTGGGGGGCAAAGGCCGAGAGAGTGGCCAGGGCCTCTTCTTCCGGGAGGGTCCCCACCTCCAACGTGCCCACCGCAGGCGCCAGGAGGGCCAAAGACAGCGCTCCCCGTTCCCCCGATACCGCCGCCAGCCGCCCTTCGCTTCCCCCTTCGTCGGGGACGTACGTGCCGGGGGTCACCACCCGCACCACCCGGCGCTCCACCAGGGATCCTCCTCCTTGGGGATCCCCAATCTGCTCGCAGATGGCCACGCGGTGCCCCCCTCGAACCAGGCGCCCCAGGTAGGAATCCACGGCATGGACCGGGACCCCGGCCATGGGGATTCGGCGTTCGGGGTCCCGGGCCGTGAGGGCGATGTCCAGAACCTCGGCGGCGGTGCGGGCGTCATCGAAAAACATTTCGTAAAAATCTCCCATGCGGAAGAATAGCAGGCAATCGGGGTATCGTTCCTTCCACTCCGTGTACTGGCGAAGCATGGGGGTCATCTTCACGCCTTCGGGGAGCATCAGGGGGCGCTCCTGCGGCGGTCTAGGTAACCTTGAAGGAGTAACGCAGCCGCAACGCCATCTACTTTGCGGCGCCGGTCGCCCCGGGAGGCATCCCCTTCGCGCATGGCCCGGTGAGCCATCACCGTAGTGAAGCGTTCGTCCTCCGTCTCCACGGTCACCCCGGGGAAGCGCTCTCGTAGCAGGGCCACCAATTCCATCATCCGGTGTGCCTCCGGTCCCTCTTCTCCGGAGGTGCGCCGAGGGAGCCCCACCAGGATCCGGTCTGCGGCGTAGGAAGTCATTAGTTCTTCCAAGCGGCGCATCC
>CALMLW010000101.1 GCA_937868015.1 uncultured Synergistaceae bacterium
TGGTCAGCGTCAGTCACGAAGAGGACATGGCCGTGGCGGTGGTGCTGCTTGAAGGAGGCGAAAATGCTTCCCCTATACGACTCTGACGCCCTCCGGGCCGTCTACGCTTTGGCGGAGGAACTCTTTGGCCTCTCTGGGGCGGTGCTCATGGAAAATGCGGGGCACGGGGCGGCTTTGATCCTGGAGCGCCTTTTCCCCGGGATGGATGGGGTGTGCCTGTGTTGCGGAGGAGGAAATAACGGGGGAGATGGCTTAGTCCTCGCCCGCCACTTGGCAGTCCGGGGTTTTTCCATCGCCGCAGTGCACACAACTCCGGAAGATCGGTGTTCCCCTCTAACTCTAACCAATCTCCGGGCCCTTCGGGCCCTGGGGGTCCCTTGTTTCCCTTCAGAAAGCCTTGACGACGATGCCCTCGATACCCTCTTGAAGAACCACCCGATGGCGGTGGATGCCCTCTTGGGCACCGGATCCCAAGGCCCCCCCCGAGGGGAAGTGGCCCGGGTCATGGAAGCCTTGGGGCGCTTTTCCGGCCCCATCCTATCCCTGGACGTGCCGAGTGGCGTCAACGCTTCAGATGGCACCGTGCCCTCGTTCTGTGTGAGGGCCACCCACACGGTCACGTTCTTGGCGCCCAAGGTGGGGCTTTTCGTGAGCCCCGGGGCGGCGGCGTGCGGGAGCGTGCACGTCGTCCCCATCGGAGTCCCCGTCAAAGCGCTCCTCTCTCCTCATTCTGGGGTCTACTGCGGAGTCTTTTCCGACTTTTCCCTTCCTTCTCGGACATGGCACCAACACAAGGGATCTTTTGGCACCGTGCTGGTGGTGGGAGGATCTTTGTCCTATCCCGGAGCTCCGGTCTTGGCGGCCCGCGCCGTCCTGCGGTCGGGGGGCGGAGGGGTGGTGCTGGCCACACCCGAGGCGGGGGATCACCGAGGGGTACCTCTTCCCGAGGCGGTACACTGTCCCTTGCCGGGAGGTGAGGCCACCGAGGACCATTGGTCCCTCGTGGCCCCTTGGTTTGACCGTGTCGATACCGTCCTCGTCGGCCCTGGCCTCGGTCGCACTCCGGGATCGGGGGCCTTGGCGAGGCGGCTGTGGTCCGAGGCCCCCGTGCCCCTGGTGGCGGACGCAGATGCCCTCTTCGCCTTGGCGGAATCATCGCCGCCCCCTCCTGCCGGGGTGCCCCGCTTGGTGACTCCCCACGAAGGGGAGGCTTCGCGCCTGTTGGCTTGCTCCGTGGAGGCCGTGCGATCTCGCCGTCTTGCCGCCGTCCGAAGCCTCGCGGCCCGATGGGCCGGGGTGCTACTCAAGGGAGCTTGGTCCCTGGCGTCGGACGGTCGCGATGTCGTGTCATGCTCAACGGCCGCGCCGATATTGGCCATACCGGGATCGGGAGATGTCTTGGCGGGGGTGGTGGCGACCCTCATCGCCCAGGGCGTGCCCCTCCTGCGGGCCGCGTCTCTAGGGAGTTTATGGCATGCCCAAAGCGGAGCCCTATGGGCCTCGGGGGGGAAAGACCGGGGAATGAGGGCCTCCGAGCTCGCCGATGCCTTGCCCGGCGCCGGGGCGACATGGACTCCCTCTCCGGGGGGTCTTTCTTTGGCGGAAGGGGAGAAGGTGCCCCATGGCTATGTATCGTAAGCGCCGTTCTTCCGAAGAGTGGCGAGAGGAAGAAGAACGACGGTCGGAGAAAAGCCGGGTCCGGGGGTTACGTTACACCCTGGGGAGTTTTACCCTATCGCTCCTCGCCCTGGTCGCCTTTAAGGTTGTGCACTGGGATCGCCCCATGGGTCCCCTTTTTTGGGTGGTGGGAGGGCTCGCCCTGGGGACGGCCCTGATGATCCTGTCCTCTCGGAAGAAGGGGTAGTCGTGGACTCTAGGACGGTGGTCGTGGAGACCGCTTCTCCGGAAGAGACGCATTTTTTAGGAGAGGCCTTGGCCCGGGGATCTTACCCGGGGTTAGCCCTCCTGTTGCGCGGAGACCTGGGTAGCGGTAAGACCGAAATGGTGCGGGGATTCATGGCGCGATGGGGGTACCATCAGGTGCGGAGCCCTTCGTTCGCCCTGGTTCACGAGTACCCCACG
>CALMLW010000102.1 GCA_937868015.1 uncultured Synergistaceae bacterium
ATCGGGTGCTCGCCAAGGAGAGCTACAACTGGTTCCACTGGAAGATCGCCGGGGGATCGGAGCTGGGCGCCGATGTGGGGAAAAAGTAGACTCCTTTGGGTGCAGCTTTTCTTTGCCCTCATCACCCTGGGGGCCCTGGGGGCGTTGAGCTGTAACGCCCCGGGGGAGGGCGCCGAGCTAGGGGCCCCCCGTCAGGCTCCGGTGGGGGATCCCTTTCTGGTGACCCTGTCGTCCGATCTGCCGATGACGGATCTGGTCCTGCGGTGGGGGGGGCGGAGCTGCTCCCTGGACGTCCAGCCCCGGCGAGGAGGGTGGATCGCCCGGGCCCTCCTGGGGACAGAGGCCCACACCACCAAGGCCGGGGAGGTGACCCTGGAGATCCGAGGAAGGGAAGGCCAAGCCTCGGCCCTTTGGAAGCATCGGATCAAGATTCTCCCCCGGAAGTTCGGCGTCACCCGGCTTTCCCTGGACGAAGCCTACGTCACCCCCCCCAAGGAGTTGACCGATCGCATCGCCCGGGAGCGGCGCCTTACGGCCGCCGCCAAGGCCCGATACACCTTGCCCCAGCGGTGGACGCTGCCTTTGGCGCGCCCCGTCCCGGGAAAGATCACGGGAACCTACGGCAAGGGATACATCCTGAACGGCAAACCCCGGAGCCCCCACCGGGGGCTGGATTTCCGGGCCCCCGAGGGCACGGAGGTGCGGGCCCTCGCCGGAGGGGTGGTGGCGCTGGTGGGGGAGCACTACTACGCGGGAAAGAGCGTCTATCTGGACCACGGCGGGGGCGTGATCTCTTTTTGCATGCACCTGTCGGAGATCGCCGTGCGGGAAGGAGACGAGGTCAAAAGAGGACAGGTGGTGGGAAAATCGGGCTCCACGGGGCGCTCCACGGGGCCCCACCTGCACCTGGGGCTCTGCCTCCAGGGGAGGTTGGTGGACCCCTCGCCCCTCTTTGAGCGGGGTAAAAGGGCGAAATAACGCGATCGAGGTCGAGAGGAGGCGCGAAATTGAATCTGAGCGATAGGGAACACGTGCTGGTGGGTAGGGCTTGGGGTAGCGTGCTGGGGGGCGTGGTGCTCTTTTTGCTCTTCCCCCCCACCCAGGAGATCTTTCGTCAGCTCACGGCGGCCCACCCCTACATCCTGGGGGTGCTGAAGATCGGCGTCCTGGGCGCCATGGGGGACATGCTGGCGGTGCGCATGAGGGGAGGACGATGGCGCTACCAGCACATCGGCCTTCGGGACAAGGCGCTGGTCTGGGGATTTCTCGGCCTTATCTTCGTGGTGGTCTTTCCCATCTTCTCCGTGGGGACGGACTTCCTCTTCCGCCAGGGGTACCTGACCAACCCCTTTGAGGGCTTCGCCGCCAAGACTCTGGAGGCCTTCGCAGCGTCGTCTTTCATGAATTTGCTCTTTGCGCCCACCATGATGGTCTTTCACCGGGTCACCGACATGGCCATCGCCGAGGGGGGGGTCTTCCGGCGGTGGAGCGCCGTGGAGATGCTCCGGAAGATGGATTGGAACTCCATGGGGCGCATCGTTTTCCCATCTCTTCTCTGGTTCTGGATCCCCGCCCACACTCTGACTTTCATCCTGCCGCCGGAGTTTCGCATCGTCTCGGCGGCGCTTTTGGCCATCGCCCTGGGCTTCATTCTTTCCTTCGCTTCCCGGAGCTCCGAGACCCCGGGGCGTAAAGAGGGACGATGATGTGGAAGGGGCGTTTTTCCGAGGACCCCGACGCCCGGGTGCAGGCCTTTACCCAGTCGCTGGACCTTGATTGGCGCCTGGCGGCGGCGGACCTCCGGGGGAGCGTGGCCCACGTCCGCATGCTCGGCGCCGTGGGTCTCCTTTCGCCCGAGGAGGCCCGGACGCTGGAGGAACACCTGGAGGGCGTGGGGGAGGAGATCCGCACCGGGGTCCTGGCGCCCCGGGCCGAGCTGGAAGACGTGCACATGACCATCGAGGCCCGGCTCACGGAAAGGTGCGGCCCCCTGGGGGCCCGGATCCACATGGGGCGAAGCCGAAACGACCAAGTGGCCACCGCCCTGAGACTTTACCT
>CALMLW010000103.1 GCA_937868015.1 uncultured Synergistaceae bacterium
TGGGATCGGTGGTGGCATCGGGGCTCCTGTGGGGAGGGGCGGTGGCCTCGGTCTTCTCCCAGGAAAATCCCCGCACGGCGGCGAGCCGGTGGATCTACGCCCAGATCCCCCCCGGGGCATCCTTGGTGGTGGAAACTTGGGACTACCGGCTTCCGGCCTTTCTTCCCGACGCCCCTCGGAAGCCCTACCGCCACCTCGTGGTGCCCGCCCCGGATCCCGACGACGAAGCCAAGGCCCGCCTTTTGGCCGAAGTCCTCTCCCAGGGGGATTATTACATCCTGGCCAGCGGGCGCAACGCCGATCAGCTCTCCCGCCTGCCGGAGCGCTATCCCCTCATAGCGCGCTTTTACGCCCAGTTGCGTTCGGGAGAGCTGGGATATCGAGAGATCCGCCGCTTTGAGGTCTTCCCTTCTCTGGGGGGCTTTGCCGTGGACGATCGGGGCGCCGAGGAGACCTTTCGGGTCTTCGATCACCCCACGGTGACGATCTACCGCAACGAAGAACACAGGGACGCCAAGTCCCTTCAGGAGGTGCTTTGGTCGCCATGAAGATCGCCATCATCGGTGCGGGCCCCACGGGGCTCGTCGCGGCCCACGAGCTGCTCAAGACGGGAGCCTCCGTCACGGTCTTCGAAAGGGAAGGGGATGTGGGGGGGCTGGTGCGCATGGTCCCCTCGGAGGGAGAACCTCTGGAGGCCTTCTATCACCACATCTTCACCAGCGACGGCGCGGTGCCCGAGCTGGCGAAAGAGATGGGGTTCAAGGATCGCTTGCGGTGGTACAAGCCCTCCAACGCCCTCTTCGTCCGGGGCAAGTTGCGCCCCTTCACCACTCCCTGGGACCTTCTGCGCCTGGACGCCCTCTCCCTGATGGACCGCGTCCGTTTCGGCCTTTTCGTGTTACGGGCCCAACGAAGGCAGCACTGGAGGGAGCTAGAGGGGATCACCGCCCGCCAATGGGTGGAAAAGGAGGCGGGACGGGCGGTCTACGAAGTGCTCTGGCATCCCCTGCTGCGATCCAAGTTCGGCGAACACGCCGACGACATCGGCGCCACATGGCTCTGGAACAAGATCAAGCTCCGGAGCTCCTCCCGGGGGGCGCAGCAGCGCCAGGAGATGCTGGGGTATATGGACGGGGGCTTTGGCCTCCTCTACGAGACCCTGGCCGAGGATCTGCGCCGCCGGGGGGGGCAAATCCGCCTCTTTTGCCCGGTGGAGCGGGTGGATCGGGCCTTCGAAGGGGGGCTCCGGGTCACCACCCCCGAGGGGGAGGAGCGCTTCGACCGGCTCCTGGCCACCTGCTCCCCCGCCGCCCTGGCCTCCTTGGCCCCCGGGCTGCCGGAGGACTTCCGCCATCGGCTCACCGCCCTGCGGCATATGGCGAACCTCTGTCTCCTGATGGAGTGCGACGCCTCCCTCTCCCCCTATTACTGGATCAGCGTGGCCGAGGAGCGATGCCCCTTCGTGGCGGTGGTGGAGCACACGAACCTGCTTCCCTCCTCCCGCTACGGCGGAAGGCACGTGATCTACCTGTCTCGCTATATCGATCCCGACGATCCCCTCTTCCAGGCCTCCTATTCCGAGGTGGAGTCGGTCTTTTTGGACGCGCTGGAAGGGCTCTTTCCCGCCTGGTCCCGAGACTCCGTGCGCCGGAGTCGCCTCTTCCGGGCCCGGGACGCCCAGCCCGTGGCGGTGCGGGGCTATGACGCCCTCAGGCCCCCCCACGCCACTCCCTGGCCCGAGATGACCCTCGCCGCCATGGCCCAGATCTTCCCCGAGGACCGGGGGCAAAACTACGCCCTCCGCATGGGACGAAGGGCGCCGGAACTCATGGGCCTCGCGGGAGGAGGGGCGTCGTGATCTCCCATCTGGGGGGGCAATTCGCCGTCTTTCTGGGGCGAGACCTCGGGCCCCTGCTGCGATGGGAGCTTCACCTGCTGGTGCTAGGCCTGGTCGCCCTGCCCCTCACCCGGCGGCTGATCCCCTTTCGCCTGGACGGGGGGTACCCCTTCGCCAAGGCCCTGGGGGTGATCCTCCCCGCCTACGCCCTGTGGCTGGCGGGGAGCTTCGGCCTGGGGAGCTTTCGCCCCCTCCCCGCCTGGGGGGCGGTGGCCCTGGTGGGGCTCTGCTCCGCCGCAGTCTCCCGCGCCCGTCCCCTGGCTCGTCCCCTGCCCTGGAAGGCCATTCTGGCGGAGGAGCTGGTCTTTTTCGCCGCCCTCACCGCCTGGACCTTCATCCGGGGCTTCCAGCCCGCCATAGAAGGGCTGGAGATCGGAAGAGCACACGTCTGAACTC
>CALMLW010000104.1 GCA_937868015.1 uncultured Synergistaceae bacterium
GAAGAGTACCGAAACATCCAGGCCAGCAGGCTTTTGGCGGTACCCGTTGAAATGGAAGTGGAGCGGTCCCGGGAGAAATCCCAGGAGCTGGCCCACGAGAACAAGGCCCTTCGAGAGCTCATCGCCGAACAGGTGAGAGAGATCGACCTCGACAAGGAAGAAGCCCTGAATCTCCGAGACCGGGCCCAGAAGACCCTGGAAGATTCTCTCCTGGCCCTGGCATCGGTCATCGAGGCCAAAGATCCCCACACCGGAGGGCACGGCGCCCGGGTGGCGGGCTACGCCCGGGCCCTGGCCCGGAGCCTGGGACTCTTCCCCGGAGATCGCCAGCGCATCTACCTGGGGGCCATCGTCCACGACGTGGGAAAAATCGGCGTCCCCGACGCTATACTCGGCAAACCAAACTCCCTGGAGCGCTGGGAGCAAGAGACCCTCCAACGTCACCCCACCATGGGACACCAGATCCTTTCCCGCATCCAGGGGCTGGACGCCGCCGCCGAGGTGGCCCTATGCCATCACGAAAGATGGGACGGCAAGGGCTATCCCCGGGGGCTGAAAGGCACCGATATCCCCCTCTTTGCCCGCATCGTGGCCATCGCCAACGTCTGGGACAACCTGGTGTCGTCTCGCCCGCACCGATCGGTCCTGACTCGGGAAGAGGCCCGGCGGGCCATGACGGCCGAGCGGGGAGGGGCCTTTGACCCGGACCTCCTCGACCTCTTCCTGGACGAAAAAGAAGGCATCTCCCGGCTTTATCGCCCCTGGTGACCGGGTCCTCTTTAGGGAGGTCTCTGGAAGGAGGGGACCCCAGTTCGGCTTGGCCCAGCGGACCCCTCCCGGCCCGGGGCGTCATGATCGACCGAAAGGATAGGGAAAAGAGATGAGCTTCTTGGGGAAAATCGTCTCGATGTTTCTGGGGTTTTTCCTGCTCCTCGTCGTCCCCATGGGGGCGACGAGGGCTTTTTCCGCGCCGGGGCGGGAAGAATTGCTCGAACGCCCCGCCGCCGGAGTGATCGTCGGCCGTCATGTCAACCTTCGGGATCGTCCCTCGACCGAAGGCAGGAGCCTCGGCCGGTGGGGGGATGGGGAACAAGAGGAGCTCGTCGTCGTGGATGCGGCCCGGGGAGAGGACGGCCAAACCTGGTATCAGGTCCTCTCGGAGAGGCTAGGGGAGGGTTGGGTGCACGGCCGATTCCTCCGCTTCGAGGGGTTGGACGACCCGTTAGGGCGGTTTTGCATGATGCTCCGGAGGGATTTTGGGACGGAGCCTTCGATGACGGAGCGGCGGCTAGGAAAGCCCGAGGGAGTGGATCGCAGGACCTTTCACCCGGAGGACTACCCCGGAGAGGTGACGGCGGTGGAGCTACGCTACCCCGGGGGGCGCGTGATCTTTTGGATCACGGAAAAAGGATCCTTCCTGACGGAGGTGGACTTTGAAAAAGGCGTATCCTTCGGATCGATTGCCTTTGGCGACGCCCCGGAGAAGGTGTCGCGCTTGATCGGCGACCCCCACGAGGTCGACCATCGCGTTTGGACTTACCACTCCGGGATGCGGCGGGTTATCGTAGGTTTTGGCTTTGATCCGGAAGGTGATCCCGTGGTAAACCGCATGATCTTCGAGCGCGACCCCTACTGAACCTCTCTCCGGCACTTCAGGCCGGGATCGGGGCCCCCGGAGACCTTTGGAACCACCGCCGCCCCTGATCCTCCCTCGCCCCACGAAAGGGCCCCGGGCTTTCTGGTGTACCACGCCGAGCCCGGGGCCTGTGCTGTGGGGATTTCCGGAGTGCCCCTACTTTTCCAGCAGTGTTTCCACCCCGGGCTTTTCCGTCAGCAGTCCGTTTTCAAAGAGAAAATCCCGGATCTTGCGGAGCTCTTCCCCGTCGCTGGGGCGGATCGTGGGGGTCGAAGTCGTAGAGGGCTGCGGCCCCTTCCAGAGAACCGGTACCCACTCTGGGGAGATAGCACGACCGCTGGCGCGGATCTTCGGAAAGAAGGCGATAAAGCCGGGGCACACTGGTTTCGTTGCGTCTCGTCTCTTCGGGGCGGTCGCCGTCCCATGGGCCGTTAAAAAAGACCAAAATATTTCCTTCCATGATGGCCTCACCTCCCGAAGGGGGCACTTCATGTGTGGAAGCGCCACGACGCCATTGTAGGGTGTGGCAAAGAACAGTCCAGCCTCGGAGAGATTTTTTTATTCGTTCCCCGCTTCGGGAAGGGCAGGTTTGGCGTTGGGGGAATGAAAAAAATGTTCCATCATGTTGTGCAGCTCTCCGGCCAGCTCGTCGAGGGTGGAGGCGGAGACGCTGGTGTCTTCGGCGCACCGGGCGGTTTCTGCAGAGGCGTGATGGATATTTTCCATGCTGGCGGAGATGTCTTTGGCCTGGTGGTCCACATCCCGGGTGGCCTGGGCCAGGGCGGCGGTACGCGTGCTGGCGAGATCGGCGTTTTCCGCCGCATGCTTGGAGGCCAGGGATATGGTGACGGTGGCGTGGGCCACGGCCTGGGCGGCCCGGCTGATCTCTTCGATGCTCTGGTACACGTTTTGGAATCGGTGCGAGAAGTCGGCGATCTCGTTGGTGATGGTGCGCATGCGAGCGTCCGCCACGTCCACCACCTGGGAGATCTGAGAGGAGGCTTGGAATTGCTGGGCGACGGCGGCGGCGATGGTGTTGCTGATCTCGTCGACTTCCCGGATGACGCCCACGATGGCCCCCACGGCGCCCACGGCGGCGCCCATGTCTTCTCTCATGGCCTCGATCTGCCCTTCGATTTCTTCCGTGGCTTCGGCGGTCTGGCGCGCCAGCTCTTTGACCTCGTTGGCCACCACGGCGAAGCCCCGCCCCGCTTCCCCCGCTCCGGCGGCCTGGATGGCGGCGTTGAGGGCGAGCATGTTGGTCTGTTCGGCGATGTCGGTGATGAGGTCCACCACCTTGCCGATCTGGCGGGATGCGGAGGAGAGGCGCCCGATGAGGCGGTGGGTCTCCTGGGCCTGGCGGTCGGCCTCGGCGGTGATGCGGGTGGACCGCGTGGTGTTCCGGGATGTCTCCGCCAGGGCGGCATCGATGGCCTTGACGCTCTCGGCCATGCGGGTGACCCCCTGGGACACCTCGATGGCGGAGGTCGAAATAGTGTCGATGTTGCACGACATGTCCTGCACCGTCTCCAGAATGCTTTCCACCTCGGCGGACATCTCCTCCGAGGCCGAGGCGGTGCTCTCCGTGGAGGAATTTAGGTCATCCAGGGCGTTGGCGATGTTGTGGATGCCCGTGCTGGCCTCTTCGGCGCTCTGGGCCATCTCCCCCAGGCGGGCGGCGATGAGCCCCACGGCGTCGTTGACGTCGAAGATGGTGGCGTTGATCTCCTGGCTTCCCGCCACCATGGTCTGGGACACGAGGGAAAGGGCTCCCGCCGATGCCCCGATGCGCTCCGAGGCGTCGGCCACGGACGCCAAGGATTGGCGTAGGGAAGAGCCCATGTGCTCCAGGGCCAGGGCCATGATCCTAAGCCGGTCGGCACCGGTCAGGGCAAAGGGGAGGTTCTCCGGGGGAGGGGGCTCCAGGGGGGCGTTTCGGTCCAGGCTGGACAAGAAGGTGACATCCAGATCCCCCCGGCCAAAGCGCAAAATCCGGGACAGGAGGCGCTCCACGGGGCGGTTGATGCTGCCCGCCACCAGTACGGCGGCGGCGACTCCCAAAGCCGTCCCCAGGGCCGCCCCCAGGGCGATCTGGTGGCGGAATTGGGCCATCAGGGGGGCGGCTGATTCGGGGGGTATCAGGGCGGCGATAGGCTGGGCGGCGTGCCAGGCGATGGCGGCGACGCCACCGCAGGCCACGGCCCCGGCGAGGCCCACCACCATGGTGATCTTAGCGTGCAGGTTTCGCATGACCATCCCTCTCTCTCTAAGAGCTAGCGGACCTTTTACGCGTCTTGGAGGTCTTTGCCGAAGATCCGTTCCGGCGCCAATACGGGGAGGACCTGTTCCCCGGTGATGACCAGCTCCCGAAACGCCGCCTGCTCCCGGGGAGAGAGGTGGGAAGGCACGGGGGAGCAGGAGCCCTCTCCCACTTCCAACACGTTGCCCAGACGGTCCACGAGAAAGCCCGAGATATCCCCTTCCTTGCTAGGTTTTAGGATGATGGCCGACCGTCCTTCGGTGGAAGGGGCCTGGGGATCCAGGGTTCGGGCGAGGTCAAAGAGGGCCGCCACTTGCCCCCGCAGGTTGAAGATGCCCCGGATCTCCCGGGGAGCCCCGGGAACCGAGGTCCAAGCCATGGCGCGCGATACTTCCTGCACTTCCTCCAGATCAACGCCCACCGTGCGCGTTCCCAGCTCGAAACAGAGGATCTTTCCTGTCATGTCGAAGGGCCTCCTTAAGTTTAGCCGCTTTGTCGGTTCAGTCTTTGCCATCAGCAGGCGCCTCGCTGCCCGCAGCACAGAGCCGCTTTAGTCCCTTTAGCAGGGCCTCCCGGTCGTCCCGGGAGAGCTCTCCGTCGTATCCCGGCGGGGGGGCTCCCCGGGGTGATCCGGTCAGCAGGGCCGAAGGCGGGAGCGCCCCATCGGGGCGGCGTAGCCGGGGGAGAGCCTCCGGGGTGGCCAGACGAGGGGTGACCAGAAGGGCGTGAAAATCGGCGCCTTCCAGGGCGGAGCGAGCCCCGTCCAGGTCCTCCGCCCGAAGGACTTCGCACCCCCCTGCGCCCTGGAGGAAGCTCTGCTCCAGTAGGGATCCGAAGGGATCGTCGTCCAGGAGCAATATTCGGCGATGGAGCAGGTTTTTCGGGATGGGGCGTACCGGAGGGCGAGCCCGGGCCAGGAGCACGAAGGGATCCAGGGCTATCACCAGGTGTCCCTGGGCGTCGAAGGTGCCAAAGGCCCCGGGGGCAGGATAGTTCGGCGCCAGGGAAGGCATGGGGAGGCTCAGGGTGTCCAGGACGGCGTGCACCAGGATCGCCACAGGGCCCTGGGCAAAACGAAGGGTCAGGGCGAAGCGCTTTTCCGAGGGCGCCGGGGCGTCGCCGCCCCCCATGAAGTCCTCCAGGGGAAGCAGGCGCACCGGCGTCCCCCGGAGGGAGGCGAAGGTCATGCCCCCTGCGTGCTGGATGGCGTCCGGGGGGATCTCGTCGATTCGTGCAATGAGCGATAGGTCCAGGGCAAAGCGGTCGCCCCCCGCCCCCCGCACCAGGAGCAGATCGCGCTCTTCGCGCTGGGGAAGGGACCAGGGCCGGAGGGCGCTCTGGTCTAACTCCTTCTGGGTGCGCCCCACCCGGGTCACGTGGGCGATGCCCTCGGGGTCCAGGATGAGGGCGATCCGCTCGTCCCCCAGGACGGTGGCGCCGCCGTAGATCCGGCACCCCTTCAGGCGAGGAGGGAGGGGTTTCACCAGGATTTCCTCGCTGCCCAGGATGCGATCCACCCCCAGGGCGAAGAGACGGTCCCCGGTGCGAAGCACCAGCCAGTGGGGCGTGGGGGGGAGGGGGGCGGGACGTCTTCCTTCCGGTGGGGACGAGGTCTCGGAAGGGCCGACGGACAGCGACGGGGCCTCCGAGACCTGGTGCAGGAGCTCCTGGAGCACCACGGCGGGGATCACGCTGTTTCGGAGCCTCAGGACCCGGGCATCTCCCAGGGGAGAGAGGGCCCGGAGCTGTTCCGCCGGGCGCAGGCGCAGGGCCTCATCCACGTGGGCCTGGGGGAGGGCGAAGTGGTGAGGGCCGCAGGACACCAACAGCGAAGGGAGCACCGCCAAGGTGAGGGGCAGGCTGATACGAAAGGAGGTCCCTTCTCCGGCGGAGCTGTGCAGGTCCACGCTGCCCCCCAGGCTCTCCACGTTGTGAAGTACCACGTCCATCCCCACCCCTCGCCCGGAGATGGCCGAGATGGATGCGGCGGTGGAAAATCCTGGATGAAATATAAATCGGGAGATCTGGTCGGGGACCATCTGGCGGATCTCCCGATCGCTGGCTAGACCGCGCTCCAGGGCCCGGGCCCGGATGCGATCCAGGTCCAGTCCCCGGCCGTCGTCGAAGACGTCCAGGTGCACCCGCCCCCCCCGGGACCAGGCCTTCAAAGTGAGGGTTCCCGTGGGGGCCTTACCTGCGGCGATACGTTCGTCGGGGAATTCCAGGCCGTGATCCAGGGCGTTTCGCACCAGGTGTATCAAGGGATCTCCCAGGGCTTCCAGCAGCGACCGATCCAGCTCCACATCGCCCCCCTCCAGGGCCAGGCGGACGCTTTTTCCCAGCGTGCGGGATAGGTCCCGCACCAGGCGGGGCAGGCGAGAAAAGAGGCGATCCAGGGGTTGGAGCCGGGCCTGCATGACCTTTTCTCGAAACTCCGTGGTGAGGAGGTCGATGCGTCCCAGGGCTCGATCCATGCCCGCCGACCGGCGCCGGAGCCTCTCTCGGAAGGAGATTCCTTCCTCGGGATCGTCTCCCTGGGGCGGGAGAGGGCGAAGGGAAAGGCCTTTGATTTTCTTGCGAGGGTCTTCGGCGCCCCGCCCCATCTCCCGGAAAAGAGCGTTGCGGGCCAACACCATCTCTCCCGCCAGGTTCAGCAAGTCGTCCAGCAAGCGAACCCGGATGCGCACCGAGTCCTCCCGAGGGGTCTTTGATGGGGGCTCGACCTCCTGCCCGGGAAGGGAGCCTTGGGAGGGCGGAGCTCCGGCGGCGGAGGGTTCCGGGGCCCGAGGGGCGGGAGTGGAGGGCTCCGGGGCTGGGGGAGTGCCGATGGGGCGCACCCACGCAGCGGGGACCCCTAGCCCCTGGGCGACTTCCGACGCCGATTTTTCGGTGGCAAGGATCAGGTCGTCCGGGGAGAGGCCGGGAAGGGTGGCCACCTCGGGGTCGTCCTCTTCGACGGAGAGCACGTTCCCCACCTGGTCAAGGCGCTTCAGAAACTCCATCTGGGAGATCCCCAGGGGGCCCAGGTCGGTGAGATGGGCCAGGGCGAGGGCAAAAAAGGCCCGCCCTTGGCCCCGGGCCCGGGCGATGGGGGAAAGACCTTCTTCTTCGGCGGCGGCGGCGCTCTCTCCGTCTCCTGAGGCGTCCGGCTCTGCGGGTTCAAGGGCCCCGCCGAGGGCGGAAAGGGCCGGAGAGGGGTCCGAGGACGAGATCCCTTCGGGGTGGGCCACGGTGCGGCGCAAAAAATCCGTGGCAAAAATCAATCCCTCAGTCACCGACGGAGATAAGGCCTTGGTGCCCCGGCGGAGCTCGTCCAGTACGCTTTCCATGGTATGGGCCACCCGAACCAGGGAGTCGAAGCCGAAGTATCCCGCCGATCCCTTCAGGCTGTGCATGTGACGGAAGATGGTGTGGATAATCTCGGGGTCTTGGCTCCCATCTTCCAGGGCCAGGAGCCCCTCTTCCGTCTCTTCCAGGAAGGCGGCGGCTTCGGCGAGGAAGGTCGCCAGCAGTTCCTCATCCATGATCGGTCCGGAGCCTCCTTCCGAAAAGAGGGCACACCCCACTCGCGCCCCGCGCAGGAAGGGCCCGAGCCTAGAAAGATTCTACCACATAGTGGAAAAGGGGCCGAATCATTCCCTCCAAGGATGGGCCAAGGGGCGGGGCAAATGAAGGTAGGGGGGACAAAAGGTCCTCCGGAGGGGTAAACTGCGGGCGGAAGGGTAAAGACCGAAGGGGGAGGGGTTTGAGGTGGATCGACGCTGGGCCCTGGTGCAAGGCACCTTGGCGGACGGAGAGGGCTTTTTTCTCGAAGACGGAGGGATCCTGGTGCGAGGGGGGGACATAGAGGCGGTGGGGCCTTCGGAGGAGATCCGTCGCCGGTGCGAAGAGGATGGGACGGAGGTGATATCGGTGGGGGGGCGTCCGGTGTTCCCGGGGTTTTTAAATGCCCATCACCATCTATACTCCTCCCTGACGGCGGGAATCGCCCCCCGAGGGGCGGTGACGGACTTTATCTCCAACCTGGAGCTCCTCTGGTGGCATCTGGATGGGGTCCACGACGAGGAATCGGTGTACTGGTCCGCCCTCTGGGGTTTGGCTCAGGGGATCCGAGCCGGGGTGACCGCCGTGATCGATCACCACGCCTCCCAATCCTTTGTCCGGGGGAGTCTGGCCATGGAGGCCCGGGCATTCCGGGACGCGGGGGTGCGGGGGGTCCTGTGTTTTGAGACCTCGGACCGGGGGCCGGGGACGGTGGAAGATCAGCTGGAAGAGAACATCGACTTTTTCCGGTCGGTGGCGAGCTCGGACGACCTTCGAGGGGTGATGGGGCTCCACGCCTCCCTAACCCTGGGGGAGGAGAGCCTGCGCCGGGTGGCCCGGCGCCGCCCCCCCTCCATGCCGGTGCACGTCCACTGCGGCGAGGATCGATCGGACCGGGAGCGATGTCGGGACTGGGGCTATCTGGGCCCCGTGGATCGCCTGGCCCGTTTTGGCCTGCTGGATCAATCCTCCCTGCTGGTGCATTGCTTGCACTTGGACGAGGCGGAGTACCCCCTGCTGGAGGAGCTAGGATGTTGGGTGCTGGCCAACCCCGAGTCCAACGCCAAAAACGGCGTGGGGCGCCTGGACCAGCATCGCCTCTCTCGATGGGTGTTGGGCACCGACGGTATGACGGGAAACATGCTGGCCTCGCTGCGTTCGGCCTTTCTCTTGGGAGATCCCGGGGGGGACGCCCTGGGGCTCCTCGGCGAAGCCTTCTTTGTCCGGGGACACGAACTGGCGCGGCAGTTTTTCCCCGGAGTGGGGCGCCTGGTTCCCGGGGCTCCGGCCGACCTGGCGGTGGTGGACTATAGCCCCGTGACTCCCCTGACCCGGGAAAACCTCATGGGACACTTGGTCTTCGGGGCCCAGGGGGCCGAGGCCTTTATCACGGCGGTGAGGGGAAAGATCCTGTGGCGGGAGGGAAGATTTACGGTCTTCGACGAAAAGGAGCTCCGCAGGGGCGCCCGGGAAGCGGCGACCAGGCTATGGCGGCGCTTTGAGGAAAGGGCCCCCGGAGGGTACCGCTCCTCCCTCTAGGCGGGGCTTTCGGGATTTCGGGTGGGGTCCTCAGGGGTCCGGGGGAAAGGCCCCGGGACCCTGAGGACCCCTTTTTTCGGGGCGAGGGAGCTTGTTACTTTGGCGCGGTGCGGACCACTTCGTCCAGGGCCTTGATGAGGGCCCTCATCCGGGCATCGGTGGCGGCGGTCTTCAGGATCCGGTCCACCCCCCGGTCGCCCTTCCAGTATTCCCGGTTTTTGTCCTGGCGGGTGTCGATGACGGCCCCTTCTAGGGATAGGCCGGCGAAGAGTCCCTTGGTCATGGAGTAACTGTAGATCGACGCCTTGAGGCGGCCGTCCGTGGCGGCGGAGGTGCTCCGCCCCGTGGGCCCGGCGGCCACCGCCAGATCCCCTCCCAGGGTGACCTCGTCCCCGGTGAAACCCGCCATGCCGCGCTCGTTGGTGATGACCAGCACCAGGGCGGTGGAGGAGATGCCGATCTGGAGCCCCCAGGAGACCCCTCCCATGTCGATGAAGCTGGGGCCGTACCACCGGTTCTTGGCCGGGTCCCGGCGCAGCAGGATGCCCTCGCCGTACTTTCCCCCGAAGACTAACCCAGCCTTTACCACGGAGGGGAAGATGGCCACTCCCTTGGCGTCTTTAAGCAACTTTCCCATGTACCGGGCGTCGTCCTGACGGGCCATCTCCCGCAGGATGGAGGCACTCTCGCGGATGCGCTCCGTGGGGGACATGGCCCGGGCCCCCTCCCCCGTTACCAAAAGACCCAACATCGTCGCCAAAACTACCCCCAAGATCTTTCTCTGTCTCACGGTGCCGTCTCCTTTCGTGCCCCAGGGCTTTATCCCCGGCGCTACTCCCATTTTCCCCGTTCGGATCGCTTTTTGCAACGGGCGTCCCGGGAAGAGATTCCTAACCTAGAGGGGGCAAAAGGAAATGTCCGGGGATTTTCGTCATGGAAGCTTTGCCGGGGGTGCCTTATAATTGGGGGGAGTTGACGGCGGAGCCCCGTTAAAGAGGGGCGCCGCTACGGCATGGGAGGGAGAAAGAAGGATGGCGGAACGGGAAACATTTGCCTTTCAGAGCGAGGGCAAGGAGCTCCTGGAGCTCATGGTTCACTCGGTGTACTCCAATAAGGACATCTTCCTCCGAGAGTTGATCTCCAACGCCTCGGACGCCCTGGATAAGCTTCGCCTGGAGAGCCTCACCGATCCCGAGCTGGCGGGAGACCTCGCCGGAGGAGAGATCCGGCTCATCGTGGATCGGGAGCGTCGGAGCCTCACTGTGGCCGATACGGGCATTGGCATGAACCGAGAAGACCTGGTGAACTTTCTGGGCACCATCGCCCGCTCGGGTAGCCGGGAGTTCGTGCGCCTCGCCCGAGAGCGGGCCGACGGGGTGTCTCCGGAGCTCATCGGCCAGTTTGGCGTGGGATTTTATGCTAGCTTCATGGTGGCGGAACGGGTAGATGTGGTGAGCCGGAAGATCCGGGAGACGGAGGCCTGGAAGTGGTCCTCCTCCGGGGATGGCACCTATGCCATTGAAGAAGGGGAACGGGACCGCCCCGGCACGACGGTGACGCTTTTTCTGAAACCCGCCGACGAAGAGGGGGGCATGGGAGACTATGCGGACCCCCACGTGCTACGGGGCATCGTCAAACGCTACTCGGACTTCGTCCCCTGGCCCATCCGCCTGCGGGGAAAGGAAGAGGACGAGACGCTCAACTCCATGCAGGCCATCTGGACCCGTCCCGAGGGCGAAGTCACCGAGGAAGAGTTTGAGGAGTTCTACCACCACGTGAGCCATGACTGGGGCAAGCCCGGTTACCGCATGACCACCCGGGCGGAGGGCACCACGAGTTACCGGGCCCTGCTTTTCATCCCCGAGCGGGCCCCCCTGGACCTCTTCATCCGAGAGGGCAAACGGGGCATCGCCCTCTACATCCGCCGGGTGTTCATCATGCACGACTGCACCGAGCTCATCCCCGAGTATCTCCGGTTCCTCCGGGGCGTGGTGGATTCCGAGGATTTGCCCTTAAACATCTCCCGGGAGATCCTTCAGAAGGACCGGGCCTCCATGGCTATCCGCTCCGGCCTGGTGCGCAAGGTCCTGGAGACCCTGCGCACCTCCCTGGCCAAGGACCGGGAGAAGTACCGGAGCTTCTGGAAGGAATTCGGCGCGGTGCTCAAGGAAGGGATCTTTTCCGATGAGAAGAACCGGACGACTCTCCTGGGGGTTTCTCTTTTTTCCTCTTCCACGGAGGCCGACCCCGTGACGCTGGAAGAGTATGTGGGGCGTATGAAGCCCGATCAACACGCCATCTGGTACCTCACGGGCTCTTCGGTGGAGGTGATCAAGGGATCTCCTCACCTGGAAGTGCTGGCGGCCCGGGGATACGAAGTGCTGCTTTTGTCCGACCCCGTGGACGAGCTCTGGACCCAAGGCGTCACGGAGTTCCAGGGCAAGCCCCTACGCTCCGCCGCCAAGGGGGATCCGGAGGTGGGCGGGGGCGAGGATCGGGAAAGGGCCCAGGAGGCCCGAGCCGCTGCCGCCGGGGAATTTGCGGCCCTTTGCCGGGTCCTCCAGGGATTTTTGGACAAGGACGTGAAAGAAGTGCGGGTGTCCGAGCGCCTCACCTCCTCTCCTGCCTGCCTGGTGGGAGAGGTCCACGACATGACGCCCCAGCTGGAGAAGCTCCTGCGCCATATGGGACGCGACCTGCCCCCGGTGAAGCGGGTGCTGGAAATAAACCCCGGTCACCCCGTGCTCCGGGGGCTCCGGGATCTCCATGCCGCCGACGCCGCCGACCCTCGGATCGAGGAGTTTGCCCAGGTGCTTCTGGGACAGGCCCGGCTCGCCGAAGGGACGGAGCTGCCCGACCCGGCGACCTTTAGCCGTCAAGTGGCCAAGCTCTTGGAAGTGGCTCTGGCGGTCAGGCGGCGGGAATCTCCCGGCGCCTAGGCCGGGGCGGCGGGGGCGTTTCTTCCGGGATTATCGGCCCCCGGAGGGGCGTGAGCCCCTTCGGGGGACTTTGGGGTTATTTTATTAAAAAATATATCTTGGCGCTCCTTGATCCGAGAGGAGGGATGGAGATGACGACGCCGGAAGTCGATGGGGAAGAAAAAATTCCGGAAAGGGGGGCGTGGATCCACGTCGGCTCCGGCTTTGCCCTGCGCCGGACGGCGCAGGAGGTGTGGATCGAGGTGCGCCGCCTCCCCCTGGCACCTATGGAGGTTTTGGAAGCCCTCCGGAGTGTGGCCCCGGAGGTTCGCATCGCCCGGGAAGAGGTCTTTAGGGCGGCGTCGGTCCTTGGGAGCCATCGGGTGGGGGTGGAAGAAGAAGGGGGCGAAGGCGCTTCGCCTCGGGTGGTGGTGGACGAGGCGGGTATGACTTGCCGTCTTTACCTTTCTCCGGGATTTTACCCCCTCCAGGGCGGCGGAGGAGGTCTCCGGGAGCTCCTGGACCGCGAAGGGGTGGTCTTCGGCGTGGATCACGAGGCCCTGGATCGGGCGTGGGCCCGCGCCACCGCAGGCGAAGCCGTGTGCGCCGTGGTGGCCCGAGGGGTGCCCCCCGGGCCCGGAGAAGATGGGCGAGTGGAGTTTTTCTTCTCTCCTCCCACGGGACGCCCCGTGGAGGATGCCTCGGGGAACGTGGATCATTATCATCTAAATCTCATCGTGCCGGTACAGGAGGGCGCGGTGGTGGCGATGCGCTTTCCCCCCACGAAGGGGAGAGCGGGGCGTACGGTGCGAGGAGAGGAGGTGCCTCCCCGGAAGGGGCGTCCCGCGCCCTTGGACTTCGGCGAGGGCCTTTATCTATCGGAGAACGGTGAGTTGGTGGCGAAATACAGCGGGGCCCTCCGATGGAAGGGGTCCAGGATTCTGCTGGAGCGAGTGCTGGTGATTTCGGGGGACGTGGGTTCGGCCACGGGCAACGTCTCTTACGACGGCCCCGTGCTGGTGAAAGGTTCCGTGCGGGGCGGCTTTGCCGTGGAGGCGGGGGGCGACGTGGAGGTGGTGGGCTCCGTGGAGGATGCCGCCGTGACGAGCCGCCAGGGAAAGGTCTCGGTGCGCTACGGCATCCAGGGGCGAGGACGGGCGGTGGTGCGGGCGGGAGGGGACGTGATGGCCCGGTTCATCCAGGAGGCAGAGGTAGAATGCGAGACCCTCATGGTGAACGAGTACATCCTGAGGTCCACCGTGAACGCCCGTAAGGGCGTGCTGGTGGAGGGGGGTAAGGGGGTCATCACCGCTTCGGAGATCCGCGCCCGGGGGCATGTCCACGCCAAGGACGTACGATCCTTCCGCGAAGGGGACACTCGCATCGACATCCCCGGGGTGCCTAGGAGGGATCTCTTTAGAGATCACCAGGCCCTAGAGAAGGAGATCGAGGCCCTAAAGGACCACCTGTCTGCCCTAGCGGCGGAGATGCGGGCGTTGGGGCCGGGGACCCCGGGGATCCGGGACCTTCTGAGGGGCTACATAGAAAAAGCCGACGCCCTGGCGGATCGGGAAGAACGTTTCGCCGAGCTGGGGGATTTTTTGCGCAAGATGAAGGGGGACGCCACCTTTGGCCTGCGGGGATCCTGTTCCTGCGGGGTAAACTTACGCCTCCGGGGGATTTCGAGCGTAACTCAGAACGCGATGAGCCGCGTCACCCTGTTTTACGACGCGAACGAGGACCGGGTGGTGGCCGTGGAATCGGGGGGAGCCTGATGTTGCGGGAATTCTGCGATCGCATGTCCTTTGTGCTCGACGGGGGCGTCTTCTCCCTCCTGGAAGAGCGGCTGGGGATGGAGCTCGGGAGGGCCTTGGTGCTCCAGGAGACGGGGAGGTCACTGGCGGTGGTGACGGCGGCGCGTTTCGTCCCCCCGGTTTTCAGCTTTTCGGAAGGATCCCAGGTTCTGGAGAGAGCCTTTTCCCGGGAAAACCCCTTGGCCCCCGGCGGTGCCCGAGTGGTTTCGCTCTCCCCCGAGGAGGCAGACCCCTTCGGCGAAGGGTGGGAGGAGGCGGCGCGCCTGGCGGGGGATCAGTGGTGCTACTACCTTTTGACCTCGGCCCCCCTGTCCCTGGAGCTGCGAAACGATCTGGGAGCCTTTGCCCGCCTCGTGGGGCTCTGGCATGATCACCAAAAGGTGGTTCCCCTGGAAAGCCGTTTATCCCGCCTTTCCTACACCCTCATGGCCGCCCGGAACGCCATCGCCTCCATCTTCGAGCCCATGCCCGTGGAATACTTCGCGACCTTCCTGGGGGACGTCCTTCGAGAGGGGGTTTTCTCCCGGCGCTTGGCGGTGCTGGAAGATCGGGGGAAAGAGTGGCGTCACCTCTGGGGGGAGCCTCGCTATGAGCCCGCCCGCCAAGGAATTTTCCGAGAAACCCGGATCCTCCCATCGCCCCTCATGGTGGATGAAGAGCACGAGGGCGTGCTCGGAGACGCCAACCTCGCGGCCCTGCGCGCCCTGGGCATCCACGTGGTCCTGCCCTTGATGGGGGGCCCCCACAGACTTTTTGCCCTCATGGGATGGGACAGGGCCCCTTCGGAAGAGGATATGAACTTCCTGGCCCTCTTCGTCCACGTGGCTTCTAAGGCCCTGGAAATATCGGCTCTGCACGAAGAAAACCGGCGGCAAATTGCGGAGGTTTCCACCAAGGCCTTCGCCCTGGAAGGGATCCACTCCTCCACGCTACATCTCATGCGCCAGCAAAGCCGTCACGACCTGCTGGACGCAGCCAGCGACATCCTGAAGGAGATGTCTCAAACATCCCGTCTGGAGCTGGTGGTCTGGAAACCCCAGGCGGGGGCCTACGTGCTCCACGGGGTTCCGGCAGGAAATGGTCGTCCCCCCGAAGAGGTGGTCCATCGGGGGATCTTGGAGGGATGCACCCTCCCTCGGGAAGGATTGCTCTCGGGGGCGGAGATGAATTTCTTCTGCGAAACCCACATGCCGGGGCTGAAGAAGATCTGTCAACGTCAGGGGCTGGATAGGATCCTCCTGATGGGGGACCAGGATAAGTTCTACGGCGTGGTGGGGCTGGCTCCCGCAGTGACCGGCAAGGACTACGGAGACCCCATGGCGCTGAAGACCCTGGCGGGATCGGTGGTGGTGGGATTGGAGCGCTGCCAACTCCTGGAGCGCGTCACCGATCAGCGCGACGCCCTGGACCGGCGGCTGCTTTTCATGCGTCTCCTCCGGGACATCGCGGAGAAAGTCCAGGAAATTAACGATTTGGATCGGCTTTGCGAGAGCGTGGAGTCCTCCCTTCGCCTGGCCCTGGGAGCCCAACCCCCCTACCTCATCCTCCGGGGAGATTCCAATTCGGGACGGGCGGAACTCTTGGCGTGGGCCTCCAAGATGGAAGTTCCCCGGGTGGTGACCCTCCTCTCCGGCCGCCCCATGTTGCTCACGCCCCTCTGGTCGGGGCGCCGGTGTTGGGGTACCATCGCCGTATCATCCCTGGATCGCGTGCCACTCCACTCGGAGGAGGCGGAAGAGCTCTTTTCCCTTTTGGCCCCCCTGGTGGCGCCCCGGCTGGCGTCCCTCATGGAGAGCCGGGCGTGGCGTCGGGGGCCCTTTTTGGATGTGGATGCCATGGTGCGCCAAGAGCTGCGCCTGGAGCTGGAGCGCCTGGAAGCCCAGGGGGTGGACGGAGAACTCATCGTGCGCCCGGGGAGAGGTCCCCTCAACCCAGGGCAGGAGGAGATGGTCCGAATGACGGTCGTGGGGTGGGAATGGACCTGGTGTCTTATCCCCTTCGGGTGGGACGAAGAGATGCGGGAGATCTTTCCTCCCCAGGAGGGGTGGAAGCGGGCTTCGGGAAGGGCGGAAGACGGGGGAGTGGGCCTTCCCCCATCCCTGTAGGGGCAGGGGGGGTGCGGAAAAGATAGGAGACCGAGGGGTGAGTGGCCGTGGGCAAGAGGATTCTGGTGGTGGACGACACCGCGTTCATGAGGTTCAAGCTAAAGGCGATCTTGGAAAAGGGCGGACATGTGGTGGTGGGGGAGGCGACCAACGGCCAGGAGGGAGTGGAAAAGTGCGCCCTGCTGCGCCCCGATCTGGTGACTTTGGACGTTAACATGCCCGACATGGACGGCCTGGCGGCCCTAAAACTCATGAAGGAACAGTGTCCCGAGGTGGCGGTGGTGATGATCACCGCCATGGGGCGCCAGGAGATCGTCATGGATGCCATGATGGCGGGGGCCAGCGACTTCATCGTCAAGCCCTTTGAGGACGAAAAAGTGGCCCGGGCCATTGCCCAATTGACCTCCTAAAGGGGCGATGTTTTAAGGGCTTCGGAGGAGACGGAGTCTCGGCGACGGGCGCGAAAGAGGGGATAGGAGTGCCGCCAGAGGAAAACCGACCCCTGGGCCACGGGGAAGAAGCGATGACGTATGCTGGGGCGGACGACCAATGCGATCGGCTTCGCCGGTGGCTGGACGCCCTGCCGGCGGCGATCTTTCTCAAAGACGGCGCGGGGCGCTACGTGGAGTGCAACGAGGCCTTCGCGGCCTTCGCGGGTTGCCCCCGGAGCGAGCTTTTGGGCAAGACGGACTGGGGAATCTTTCCCCAGGAGCTCGCATCGGAGATGGTATGGCAGGACATGGCGCTCCGGAACGACGGGGGGGTACGGCAGTTCGAGTTTTCCGCCGCCCAGACCCCCGGCGATCCCCCGGGACTCCTCTCGGAGGCGGAGCCTTCTCCGGAGGAATCCCGCTACCTTGGGCGGTACTACCTCGTGGTCAAGGGCTTGTGCCCTAGGGGCCCCGAAGAAGCCGAAATCGCGGGGATCCAGGTCGACATCTCGGGGCGTAAAAGGGAAGAGGAGGATCTAAGGGCCTCTTTGGAAGCGGCGGAGACGGCGAGCCGTTCCAAGGGTGATTTCCTGGCGAGCATGAGTCACGAGATCCGGACGCCCCTGAACGCCATCCTGGGCATGACCGACCTGATGCTTGCCATGGACGTCCCCCAGGAGCATCGCGACCTCTTGGAGAACGTGCGGATCTCGGGGCAGTCCCTCCTGGAGATCGTCAACGATGTCTTAGACCTTTCAAAGATCGAGGCCCACCGCCTGGTGCTGGACTGGGACCTCTTCTCTCCGAGGCAATCCCTGGAAGTGGCCCTGCGCCCCATGGAACCCCTGGCCCGGGGCAAGGGGCTATTCCTGGACCTGGTCGTGGCCCCCGACGTCCCCGCCGTGGTCCTGGGGGATGAGATCCGCTTTCGCCAGGTGGTGGTAAACCTGGTGAGCAACGCCATCAAGTACACCGACCAAGGGGGGGTGTCCCTCACCGTGACGGCGCGACGCCCTAAAGGGGTGTCCCTCTGGGAAGAGGCGAAGGCTTCCCGAGGGGATCCCGGAGGGTCGGAACCCCTTTCGGCAAGGAAATCCCTGGAATTGACGGTGGTGGTGCGGGATACGGGGGTGGGGATCCCCGCCTCTCGCCTGCCGGACCTCTTCCAGAGCTTTTGCCGGGTGGAGGGGGCCATGGCCCGGAAGCGTCAGGGGACGGGACTGGGCCTTTTCATATCGAAACGCCTGGTGGAGGCCATGGGGGGCGCCATTGGCGTGGAGAGCCGGGAGGGGGAAGGGAGCACCTTTTCCTTCACTGTGCGCCTGGGCGTGGCTCCCGAGGGGAGTGCCATCTCCCGCTCCGAGAGTCGGGATAGGGAGCCGGTGAGGGGGCTGCCCGAGCGCCTTCGGGTACTTCTGGCGGAAGACAACCCCATGAACAGTAAGTTGGCGCGCATCCTCCTGGAGCGCAAGGGATGGAGCGTGGACGGGGCGGAAAACGGCCACGAGGCCCTGCGGCGCTCTCGCTTCCGGAACTACGACCTGATCCTCATGGACGTGCAGATGCCCGAGATGGACGGCCTGGAGGCCACGGCGCTGATCCGCCAGGAGGAAAAAGAGGGGGAACGGGTGCCCATCATCGCCATGACGGCCTACACCATGAAAGGAGACCGGGAGCGATGCCTGGAGGCGGGCATGGATGGCTACGTGTCCAAACCCATCTCCCCCGAAGAGCTCTTTCGCACCATTGCAGAGGTGCTGGGCCAGGAGTCAAGGGAGGTCCCGGAACCTTTGGATCTCCCCCGGGGCGGAGTGGACCTCTCCCGGCTACAGCGCATAGTGGGAGGAGACCGGGGCATCCTGAAGGACGTGATCCAAGAGTTCCTGGACCGGGCTCCGGGCATGGGGCAGGCCCTAGGGGACGCCCTGGGGCGCGGCGCCCTGGCGGAAGCCCAGAAGGCGGTGCACAAACTCCGGGGGAGCGTCTCCTACTTCGGCGTGGCCGCCCTCACCGCGCTGGGGGAGCGCCTGGAGGCGTCTTGCAAGGGGGGGGACCTGGAGGGAGCGAAGGCCCTCTGGCCCTCGCTGGATAGGGCCCTGGGAGAACTGATGGAAGAGATAAAAGCGATAAAATCCAGCCCCGCATTTTCCCAAGAGTCCGAAGGGGACTCCCCGGGGGGCCTCCTGTGACGGAGGATGGGGCGCCATGGGAGAGAAGGATCCAAGAGAAGGCCGGGGGTATCCCTCCGGGGAAAGGATCTCCGGGGACTTCCCGCGCCCTCCGGGACCCCGGGGGGGAGAGCCCGGCGTCGGAGGCCCTCGAAAGCCCCCGGAGGACTTTCGGTGTTTTGAGGAGATCCGGAGTTTCGTGCACCGGCACACGGGAATCTTTCTGGGGGATCAGAAGAGGATGCAGGTCTTTCGCCACGTCCGGGAGCGCATGGGGGTGCTGGGGATCGATCGTGAGGAGCGTTTTATCAACCACCTCCGTTTCTTCGATCCCCAGAGAAAGGAGTTTCAGGTCCTAATAAACCGGGTGACGGTGAACGAAACATACTTTTTCAGGGATTTTCCCCAGCTACAGAGCTTCGCCGAGGATTGCCTGCCGGAGCTCGTCGCCGGGTGCCGGAGAGGGGGGCGCCGGGGGCTCCGGGTGCTTTCCGCCGGATGCGCCACGGGGGAAGAACCCTACACCCTGGCCATCATCCTGAGGGAAATGCT
Source organism: uncultured Synergistaceae bacterium (assembly GCA_937868015.1). Taxonomy (GTDB): domain Bacteria; phylum Synergistota; class Synergistia; order Synergistales; family Aminiphilaceae; genus CALMLW01. The sequence continues at coordinate 18,967 of CALMLW010000104.1, forward strand.
GGAGGAAGAGGGCCTTCCCTTCGAGGTGGTGGCCGTGGACATCAACGACAGCGTCCTGGAACGGGCTCGGCGGGGACGGTACGGCCGCCGGGCGGTGAAAGACGTGCCGAAGGCCTACCTGGATCGGCACTTTCACCGGGTGGGGGAGCACTTTGTCCTCCGGGACGAAACTAAGCGTCCGGTGAGCTTTTTCCTGGGGAACCTGGCGGATCCCCAGGACATGGGGCAGCTGGGCCCCGATTTCGACGTCGTGTTCTGCCGGAACGTGTTGATCTACTTTGACGACGAGGCGCGACAGCGGATGGTGGAGCAGCTCTTCCATCATCTTCGCCCCGGGGGGTACATCTTTTTGGGGCACGCGGAGCCCGTGAGCCGCATGTCCAGCCGATTCCGCGTGAAGCGAACTCGGGGCATGGTGCTTTACCAGAAGCCCTTGTTCGGGAGGGGAGCGACGTGATTCCTCGCTCGGACCAGGCGGAGTTCGCCCGGATGGTGGAGGATTTCCTCGACGACTTTGACGGCGGGGCCCCGGAGGATCTCCTCCTGGAGTCCCAGGCTCCCCAAGCCCTGCGGCGCTTTCTTCACAGCGCCAAGGCGGGATTCGCCCTGCTTTTGGCGGTGGCCCCCTCTCAACCCCTGGCGGAGGTCCTCCATAAGGGGGAGATTTTGGCCCACGACCTGGAGGGCACGGAACGATCCCTGAAAGATCTCGAAGGAGACCGGAAAAAACGCCTGGAGCGCGGGATGGCGGCGTTGCGGCGCCTGGTGGAGGAGCTGCGGTGCCTGTCCCGGAGCCCGGATTCCCGGGGCACCCTCCTCCCCGAAGGGGAGGGCTCTCCTTTGCCCGGGCCCGAGCGTCCCTCCGAGGGGCGTCATCCCTCCCCGGGGGAGGGAAGCGTGGCCGCCCTGCTCGTGCGGGTGGAAGGAATTCCCTGCCTCTTGTCCCTGGAGGACGTGGAGGCCGTGGGGCGCCTGGCTCCGGCCTCGAAGGGGTGGGTCCTTTTTCGAGGAGAGGCGCTGCCCTTTTTCCCCGCCCGGCAGGTGTGGTCCTTTCCCCGGAGTGCCCTCAGGTCCGCCCTCCGGCCCTCCGACGCCTCGGTGGTGGTGCGAAGCCCCGGGGGGCGGGCGGTGCTGGGGGTGGATCGTTGGGAGAAGCGGGGCGAATTTCCGACGCGCCTCGTGCCGGAGGGATTTCGTTTTGGGAACGTGCGACGGGTGGCGTTCCTCGAAGGAGGAGAGGTGGCTCTGGTGCTGACGATGCCCGAGCGGTGGCCTTGAGCGTGGCGCGCGTCCTGGCGGTGGCAAACCACAAGGGGGGGTGCGGCAAGACTACCCTGGCGGTTCATTTGGCCTCCTGGCTGTCCCGTAAGGGAAAGACCCTGCTGGTGGACCTGGACCCCCAGGGACATGCGGGGCTGTGTTTGGGCGTCCGGGGGGAGGGAGCCCGGGGGGAGCCTGGGGGCACGGCGAAGGAACTGCGTCGCTTTCTGGAAGGGGGGCGCGATCCTCGGCTCCGGAGCCTGGGAGATTTGGACCTGTTGGCATCGGACGAAGAGCTGGATGGCCTGGAGAGGGAAGAGGCCGGAGGGGATGCCCTCCTGCGGGATTACCTGTCCATGTGTCTGAGGGGCTACGCCTTCATCGTGGTGGACTCTCCCCCGGCGGCGGGGAGGTTGGGGCGGATGGCCCTTGTGGCGGCGGATGTGCTGGTGGTGCCCGTGCGCACCGATTTTCTTTCCCTGGCGGGGGTGGCCCGGATGATGGCGTCGTTTTACAAAGTTTCCGCCACGGCGAATCCCGTGTTGCGCCTCGGGGGGGTGGCCCCCACCATGGCGGATCTGCGTACCCGGGGGGCCCGGGAGGCGGTGGAAGAGCTCAGGAGAAACTTCGGCGAGGAGATGATGCTCCCTCCCCTGCGCCTGGATGTGAAGTTTTCCCAGGCAGCGGCGGCGGGACGGCCGATCATGGCCTTCGCCCCTCGTAGCCGGGGGGCCCAGGACGTGGATGACCTCTGTCGGATCCTCTGGCGGAGGATTCGCCCATGACCCTCGCATCTTCCCTGGAATCCCTTCTGGGTGATTCGATGGAATCGGTCTATCGAGAGGCGGGCCGGTTGGAAGAACAGGGCAAGTTCCTCCAGGCCTTTCACCTGTTCCTGCGGGTGGCGGAGGCCTCCCCCCCTCCTCTGGCGGCCCGGGCGCTGAACAATGCGGCGGTGATCCTGTCGGACCACGGCTTCGAAGAGGACGCCCGGGAGATGCTACGCCTTTCCCTGCGGCAGGATGGGCAGTGCGCGGAGGCCCGGGAGAACTTGGCCTGTCTGGGAGATGGACCGTCGTGATCGTCGGCATCGACTTCGGCACCACCAACTCCTCCGTGGCCTACCTGACTCCTCGGGGCCCCGAGCTCGTCGTGAACGAGCGGGGAGAGCGGATGACCCCCTCCGTGGTCTGCTTCCGCTCCCCCCACGAGGCCCTCGTGGGGGAGCTGGCCCGATCGGGAGGGTTGTTGCGCCCGGATCAGACTATCGCCAGAGTGAAGCGCCGCATGGGAAACCCCGCCCCCTACCGGGTCTTTGGCCGAGAGCTTTCCCCGGCAGGGGTGGGGGGACTCGTGTTTGCCAAGCTCCGACGCTACGCCGAGGATTACCTCAAGGAGACGGTGACCCAGGCCGTGGTGACGGTCCCCGCCTACTTCGACGACGCCCAGCGCCACGATGTGTTGGAGGCGGCGGCTCGGGGGGGGATTCACGTGGTGCGCCTGCTGAACGAACCCACGGCGGCGGCCTTGGCCTATCGCCCCGCCCAGGTCGAAGAGGGCACTTTCATCGTCTTGGACCTCGGCGGTGGAACCTTTGACATCACCGTGCTCCATTCCTCGAAAGGACTCCATCAAGTGCGGGCCACCGGAGGGAGCACGGAGCTCGGGGGGGCGGATTTTGACGACCTCCTGGGGGAGTGGGTCTTGGAGGAAGTGCGGCGAGGCCGGGGGGTGGATCTGGGGGCGGACCCCGTGGCCCGGGCCTCCGTCATGCGGGGGGTGGAGCGGGTGAAGATCGACCTTTCCTCCGTGGAGGAGAGTATGCTCCTATTGCCCTACATCGCCTCGGGGCCCGAGGGTCCGATCCACGTCCAGACGGAGATTTCCCGGAAGACCTTCGAACGGTTGGCCGAGGGGCTTTTCGCCAAGATCCGAGGGCTGGTGCAAAGCGTGCTGGAAGAATCCCATATCGCCCCGGAGGGCATCGACGGGGTGATCTACGCCGGGGGATCCTCTCGTATGCCCCGGTTTCGGCGAGAGATGGAAGAACTTTTTCCCCGGGCCTCGGTGCGGGGAGAGCTCAACCCCGACGAAGTGGTGGCCCTGGGAGCGGCGGTGTGCGCGGGGATCATGGAGGGTCGCTTGGAAAACGTGGAGCTCCGGGACGTACTGCCCCACGCCTTGGGAGTCCGGGACGACCGAGGGGAGTTCGTCCCCCTGGTGGACCGGGGCACGGTCTATCCCGTGACGGCGGTGAGGCTCTTTACCAACGCGCGGGAGGGACAGAAAGAGGTGACGGTGGAGGTGCTCCAGCGTCGGGATGATCGCCTGGTGCCTCTGGGGGTCTTGGAGTTTTGCGCCCCCACGGCTTGGGCCCAGGGCGAAGCGGAGCTGGCGGTGACCTTTGCCGTGGATGCCAGCGGAGTCCTGGCGGTGGCCGCCGAGGACGAGGCCACGGGGAAGACGGGGGAGATGACCATCCCGTCGGGGGTCCTTCCCGGGGCCCCCTGGGAAGAGTGGGAAGAAGGGGATCGGGGAGAGCTTTTCCTCGGGGACGTGACGGTGCTGTGATCGGTGGGAGAGGAGTGGGACGAGGATGGCGAAACGACTGGAAGTGCCCGAATCCTTGAAGCACCTGGAGGAAAACCGGGAGGGAGCGAAGGACCGCCGGAGCACGGGGTTGGTGCCCCGGGAAGAGGGGAGCGACGGAGACCTGGCGGCCAAGCGTGACCTGGCCCGCCGGCGGGCCCAGGAACGGGTGAGGGCCCGGACCTTCGCCAAGCGTCAAGCCATGGCGGAGCGCATTTCCGCCGCAGCGGAAGAGCTCCTTGCCGGAGTGGAGGAGGCGTCGAGTTCCGCCGAGCAGCTGGACCGGGCCATGCAGCAGATCGCCGCCGGGGCCCACCAGGCGGAGGGCGCCGCCGCCGAGGCCCACGGGCGCACGGTCATGGTGGAAAAGAGCGCCGGGGCCTTTGTGGATCTCGGCCACGAGGCCCATCATAAAATGACGGCCATTCGCGGGATCACCGGCGATGCCACGAAAAACATCGGCGAGGCCAACGCCGCCATTCAAGAGGCCACCGCGAGGAACAAGGCCTCGGCGGAGACGGTGCGGCGTCTCCACGACCAATCTCGCCAGGTGGAGGACATCGTCAAGACCGTGGTGATGATAGCCGATCAGACGAACTTGCTGGCCCTCAACGCCGCCATAGAGGCGGCCCGGGCGGGGGAGCACGGTAGCGGCTTTGCCGTGGTGGCGGACGAGGTGCGAAACCTGGCGGAGGTCTCCGAGAAGTCGGCCCGGGAGATCCGGGACGTGGTGGGGGGCATCAACGTCCTGGTGTCCACCGTGGTGGAGGACATCGAGGGGGTCGTGGGGGCCTCGGACGCCCAGGTGGCCCGGGGAGACGAGGCGGGGGAGACGTTGGCCTTCCTCGACGGCGAAGCCCTGGGGGCCCTCAAGGGGGTGGAAGCCTCTCTGACGATCATCGCGGATATCGCGGAAAAGGCCCGGGCTTTCCTGGAAGACGCGAGGGTGGTGACCGAGAGCTCCCAGATTTCCACCACCCTGGCGGGGGAGTGCGCCAAGGCGGTACGGGAGCAATCCCGGGCGCTCCAGGAGATCGCCAGCGCCACCCAGGAATTGGTGGATCTGGCCGACGAGCTGAAAAACTCCACGCAGACCGATAAATCCTCGGAGCGGGTGGCGGCGGCGGCGGAGCAACTCTCCTCGAACCTCCAGGAATCCTCCGCCAGCGCCCGGCAGGTGGCCGGGAGCATGGATCGCCTCGCCACCAGCGCCACGGCGGTGGCTCAGGCGGCGGAATCCGCCACGCGGCTCTCGGTGGACATCGCCACCACCACGGCCACCATGCAGGGCACGGTGGCGAGGCGTATCGCGTTGATCCACACGTGCCACGACAGGGCCCAGGAGCTCCGGGGCAAGATCGATGATATCATCAAAGGAGTTCAGAAGGTCTTTCGCATGCTCCAGGGCACGGCGGTGAACCTGTCGGATCTGGAGAACATGGGGCGGCGTATCGACAAGACCGTGGCCACCATCGACAAGGTCACCATCCAGACCAACATGTTGGCGGTGAATGGGTTCATCGAGGCGGCCCGGGCGGGAGATTTTGGCCGGGGATTTTCCGTGGTGGCAGGCGACATCCGCAACCTGGCGGGGGAGTCGGGAGAGAACGCGGATCGCATCAAGGACCTGGTCTTTGCCATGCAGCGCCAGATCGGGGCGGTGCTCAGCGATGTCTCCGACGCGTCCCGGCAATCCGGTGCGGAGAATGCCAAGGGAGCCATCAGCCTGCGCCTCATCGAAGACCTCGTCCGGCTTTTTCAGGAGACCTCCAAGCTCTACGAGCGCATCGCCGACGTGGTTAATTCCATAGAGGAGTGCACCCGCCAGGCCCACGCTTCCGTGGAAAACATCAGCGCCGCCTCCCAGCAGGGAGCCGCCGCCGTGGAAGAGGCCGCCAAGGCTGCGGCGGAGCAGGCCCGGGGCATGGAAGAGCTATCCCGGGCCGTGGAGGAGATCGCCATCATCGCCGACGAACTCCAGAGCGAAGCGGGGGTGTAGCTCGTGGCTGGTGCCGGGCAGTACGTGACCTTTTCCCTGGGGGAAGTGGTGTACGCGGTGCCCGTGGCGGCGGTGCGGGAGATCGTGCGGCTTCCCGCCGTCACCCGGTTGCCCCGGTCTCCCGAGTGCGTGGAAGGGCTGGCGAACCTCCGGGGAGAGGTGCTTCCCGTGCTGGATCTGAGGACCCGCCTGGGCCTTCCTCGATCCTCCGAGGAGGGGCGCAAGGTGGTGGTTTTCGATTTTGACGGCCTGGGGGTGGGAGTGGCGGTGGACCGCACCTCCCAGGTTCTCCGGGTGGAAGAAGGCCAGGTGGAACGCAGCCCCGGGGGAGAAGGGTCCTCCGAGCTCCTTGCGGGGGTGATTCGCTTTCGGGAAGAAGTCTTCATGGTCATCAATCCCCAAGAACTCCTTACGGGGGTGACCTCGTGGGAGCGCCGGGACCGCCGCCAGGGATCCGAGGCGGGATCCCTGGCGGCGGAGGAGGGCCCGCGAGAACCCCGGGTCCAGGTGGTGACCTTCGAAGTGGGAGGGCAGGAGTACGCCTTTCCCATCGTCGAGGTGCGGGAGATCGTGCGCTACACCCCCCCCACGCCTTTCCCTGAGACCCCGCCCTGGGTCAAAGGGGTGATGAACCTTCGGGGGCACACCCTTCCTGTGGTGGACCTGAGGATGCGCTTGGGCATGGCCGAGACGGCGGTGGACGAGTTCACCAAGGTGGTGGTGCTGGGGTCGGGATCGGCGAGCACGGGCTTCGTGGTGGATCGGATCCACGAGGTCCTTCGAGTGACGGAGGGCGCCATGACCCCGCCTCCCCCGCTGGTGGCCCGGGCCAACGCCACCGTGGGAGGCATCATCGAAGAAAAGGACCGGATCACGGTGCTCTTGAACCCCGAGGCCCTTCTGGAGGGCCGGGGAGAGCCCACCGGCGGAAAGGAGAGCCCGGAGAACGCCCTCCCCGGGGGCATCGATCAAGGGACCCATGTCCCCCTGGTGCTCTTTACGGTGGGAGGGCAGCCCTACGGCGTGCCCATCGAACAAATTCGGGAGATCTGTCGCATGCCCTCCGTGACCCCCATCCCCCGATCCCCTCACTTCGTGAAGGGTGTGATGAACCTCCGGGGCGAAGTCCTTCCCGTGGTGCATCTGGGGCGGAAGCTGGAGATCGCGGACTCCGGCGGCGAGGGTGACGGCGACCCTCGCGTCCTTGTGTTCGAAAACGCGGGAGTCACCGTGGGCTTTGTGGTGGATACGGTGGTGGGAGTGGAGCGCTTTGACCGAGAAAACCTCCTGCTTCCACCCCGGGGAGGCGAGAAGGGATCTCGGGAGGCGGTGCACCGGGTGGCCCGTCGGGGGGACGGGAGCGTGGTCCTGGTGCTTGATCTCGGGACGGTGCTCTCTCCCCGGGAGAGTTCCCGGGTGGGGGCCCTGGCGGATCGAGCCTCCGCCGAAGAAGGGGTGAACGAGGCCCCTGCGCCCTCCACCGAAGGGGCTCCGGAGCCTCTCAAGCCCGGGCGGCGCCTGCGGAAGGCCCGGTGATCCCCTTGGAGAGCCGCCACTCCGTCCGGGTGTTGGTGGCGGACGATTCGGCCCTCATGCGGCGGACCTTCTGTCGCCTGCTGGAAGAAGAGCCGGGCCTTGAAGTGGTGGGCATCGCCCGGGACGGCCTGGAAGCGGTGGAGAAGGCCCGGGACCTGCGCCCCGACGTGGTGACCATGGATCTCAACATGCCCCGCATGGACGGCCTTTCGGCCCTTCAGCTGGTCTTGGAAGAGGAGTTGGCCCAGGTCCTGGTGGTATCTTCCCTCTCCCGAGAGGGGGCCTTGGTGACCTTCGAGGCCCTGGAGCTCGGGGCCTTCGATTGCGTGGAAAAGCCTGGGGGGACCATCTCGCGCTCCCTGGAGACGGTGCGGGACGAGCTGGTGTCGAAGATTCGGGCGGCGGCGGCCTCTCGGCCTCGAAGGGTAGGGCCCCGGACGCCCCGGTCTAGCCCTGCCCCTAAAAGGGACGCTCCCAAAGGCGGCGCGCCCTTTTCCGCTGTGGCCTTGGGCATCTCCACCGGGGGGCCCCGTACCATCTACGACGTCTTGCCCAAGCTTCCGGGGGATCTGAACGCTGCGGTCTTCGTGGTGCAACACATGCCTCCCCACTTCACGGGAATGTACGCCGAGAGGCTGGACGCCTCCTGCGCCCTGCGGGTGGTGGAAGCCGATCGGGGCATGGCGGTGACTCCCGGGGTGGTGTACGTGGGGCGGGGGGGGTACCAGCTTTGCGTGGATCGACGGGGCGACGAGATCAAACTTTCCCTCCCCTCCCAGCCCCGATCCACCTTCATCCCCTCCGTGAACGTCATGATGCACTCCGTGCGGGAAGCCTTCGGCCCTCGCACCGTGGGGGTCCTCATGACGGGCATGGGGGACGATGGAGCGGAGGGCATGGGAGCCATCCGACACTCGGGGGGATACGGCATCGTGGAGTCGGAGGAGACGGCGGTGGTCTTCGGCATGCCCGCCGAAGCCCTGAGGCGAGGGGGAGCCGATGTGGCCCTGCCGTCCTATCGCATCGCGGCCAAAATCGTCGAGGTGGTGAAAAAACTATGAAATCTTTGGTGGTGGAGGACGAGTTTTTGAACCGCAAGGTCCTGTCCCTTCTCTTGGACCCCTACGGCCCGGTGGACGTGGCCGTGAGCGGTGCCGAAGCCCGGGAAGCCCTCCGGATCGCCCTGGAAGAGGGAGAGCCCTACGACCTGATCTGTCTTGACATTGGCCTTCCCGATGCGGACGGCCAGCAGTTGCTGCGAGAAATCCGGGAGGCGGAGGAATCCCGGGGCATCCATCCTCACGAGGCGGCTCGGGTGTTTATGGTGACCTCCCAAGGGGACATCGAAAACGTCCGGCGGGCCTTCGCCAACGAGTGCGACGGCTACTTGGTAAAGCCGGTGGATCGGGATTCCTTCGAGACCCAACTGCGAGAAGTGGGGCTCGTCCCGTGATGACCGAAAGGGAGCAGTACCTCAAGCTTTTCCTGGACGAGGCCCTGGAGGTCCTGGAGTCCTTCCACGGCGCCCTCCTGAAGTTGGACGCCGCGCCGGGGGACCTTATGGCGGTGGGGGAAGCCTTCCGGGCGGCGCACACCATCAAGGGCATGTCCGGCGCCATGGGGTTTTCCAACATGCAGCGCCTGACCCACGCGGCGGAGGATCTCCTGCAAGACATCCGGGATGGCAAGGTGGAGATCGGCGAGCAGCTCCTGGGTATGCTCTTCGTGAGCCACGACTTGCTTCGCAACGCTCTGGACGAAGTGGCCCGCGCCGGAGACGACACCGGAGTGGCGGTGGGGGAGGTGTTAGAGCGCCTTCACGCCCTGATTCACTCCCACCACGGAGGCCAGGCCCGCCGCCGAGGGGGCCCCAAGGCCGTATCCTTGCCCCCGAACGAAAAAGACACCCTGGAAGAGGCGGCGAAGCGAGGCCTCCAACCCTTCCGCCTGGAGGTCGCCCTGGTGGATGAATGCCCCCTGCGCGTGGTCCGGGCCTTCATGGTGTTGCGCCTCCTGGGATCTTTGGGAGAGGTCTTCCGCTCCGTCCCCCGCATGGAGGACCTTCAGAAAGATCCCGATGCCGTGGAGTCGGCGGCGGGATCGGGGTCCTTCCGTATCCTGGTCTTTTTGCTGTCTTCTAAGCCCCGGGAGCTCCTGGAGGCCCGGGTGCGCGACGTGGTGGACGTGAAGGACGTGTTGCTGGAAGATCTCCGGGAAAAGGCGGCGGCCTCCCCCCCGGTGCGCTTGGAGAGGGAAGGAGCCTCCCCGGGGAGTAAGGGCGCGGTGGTCCTGGACGGGGCCTTTCTGGAAAACGCTCTGGAAGAGATGTTGGGCTACGTGCTCCTGTTGCGGGAGCGCTTCTCCCGGATGGAAGGGGGGGACGGGGGCGCCCTGGAGGCTCTCTTCCGGGGGTATCGTTCGCTGAGGGGCTTCTCGCGCTTGGCGGGGCAGGACCAGATCAGGATTTTGGCCTCTGCGGGGGAGCGCCTGGTGAGGGATCGCCTGGAAAGGGGGATTCCGCTGGAACCGGAGGAGATGGCGGCCCTGCGCCGTTCCCTGGACCCCCTGGAGGCCCTATGTCGTCATGCGACCTCGGCCCAGGACCCCGCCACGGAAAAGGGCGTGGCGGCCCTGGCGGCTCTTCTGGAGGGGATGCACGCCCCCGTTCCTCCCCAGGGGGTGGCGCGCGAGGCCCCCAGAGAAGGAGGGGGGGCCTCTCGGGAGGCCGACCACGCCACCGATCGGGGGGATGCCCTGGCGGCGGCCAGCATCCGGGTGGACCGAGGCAAGGTGGACAAGCTCCTGAATCTGGCGGGGGAGCTGGTGAGCCTGAAGAACGCCTTTCTCCACGTGGCCCGGCGGTTGGGGGAGGTTTCCCCCCACTTCGCCAACGAGCTCAAGGCCCGGGGGGTGAATCTGGAGCGTCTCACGGCGGAGCTTCAGGCCGCCGTCATGGCCATGCGCATGGCCCCCGTGGAGACCCTCTTCAACCGCTTTCGCCGGGTGGTGCGAGACCTGGCCCGGGACGTGGGGAAGGAAGTCGACCTTGCGGTGGAGGGGGGCGAGACGGAGCTTGACCGGGCCGTCCTGGACAAATTGACGGACCCTCTGACCCACATGGTCCGTAACAGCATGGATCACGGCTTGGAACCCTCCCAAGAGCGGGTCGCCGGAGGTAAGACTCCCCGGGGGACGGTGACGTTGCGGGCTTACACCCAGGGGGGATATGCCTTCATCGATGTGCGAGACGACGGCCGGGGCATCGACCCCGCCAGACTCCGGGTCAAGGCCGTGGAGCGGGGCATCTTTTCCCCGGAAGAGGCGGCGCGGCGCAGCGATCATGACATCCTCGAAGTAATATTCCTGCCGGGATTCAGCACGGCGGAAAAAGTCACGAATCTCTCGGGGCGTGGGGTGGGCATGGATGCGGTCCTCTCTTCCCTGGAGAACGTGGGGGTGCGGATCACTGTAGCCTCCGAGGTGGGCCGGGGATCGTGCTTTACTTTGCGTATCCCCCTCTCCCTGTCGTCCATCCACGGCCTTCGGGTGCGCATAGGGGAGGGGA
>CALMLW010000105.1 GCA_937868015.1 uncultured Synergistaceae bacterium
TCCGCACGTCCCCCTCGGCGGTGGTCCGGTACCCCGCCTCGTCGTAGGTCACTCGGTCGGCGTCCAATACCACCCGGCTCTCTTCCCCCCTGGCAAGGGCGGCAGCACCTAATACCCCTCCCGCCCCCAGAAAGAGCACCATCACCCATCCGAGAAGGGAACGGGTCGCTTTCCACCCCGGGATCGGCCCTTCGACCCCGCCGGGCATTGCCCCTTCGGGGGTCCCTCGCGGCGGAAGCAGCCTTCTGAAGAAACGCGAGCCCGTAGCGGCATCGTCGCGACGATCCGTCGATCTTTTCGTCCCCATCGCCCCTTCCACCTCCCTTCTCAAGGAAACGGATCGCTCCCCGCAGCGGAAAGCCTCCAGGGAAAGAAGTCTAGTCCCTTTCCTGCCATGCCCCGCTCACCTTCCCCCACAGGCTCAGCGCTCCATCGCGCCGCAAAACTCCTTCGCCCCCCCGCAGGGTGGCGCCATCCAGAAGGATCTGGAGCCCCCGGGGAAAGCTCACCTCGTCCCTTGCCGGAGCCCAGAGCGCCTCCGGGGCTTCGAAAAATCCCTCGCGATGGTCCATGGAGGCAACTCCTTTAATGGCCCAGAAGCGAAGCTCTCCCCCGTCTTCTCGAAAGAGGCCCCTTTCCGCCTGGAAGGCCGCCCCGCCCCCTTTACCGGAAAAGCTCACCCGGATGTCCAGGGAGACCCCTTGCACCTCCCCCGAGATCTTCTCCAGCAGAGGGGCCTGGATGATCCAGTGATCTCCGGAAATAACGCGTGAGATGAGCACGTTTTCCACGGTCATGGGAATTTTCTTCCCTCCGGCGCGGACCACCGTTTCCCCCAGGGAATAGAGGTCTTGCACCATCAGATACCCCATGCCTCCCAGGGCCAGGAGGGCCAAAAGCCATCCCCAGCGCCCTCGGCCTTCACTACCAGACCACACGCCACCCTCCCTGCTCCCGCACCAGGCGCAGGATATGGGTCTTGAGCACCCTCATCACCAAAAGCTTCTGGGCCGCCGAGACCCGTACCGTATCCCCGTCGATCCACGCTAGCCGATGGCCATCCCTCAGGGCCCACCGGAAGGAGTGCTGCCGGGCCTGGGAGGCGAAGTCTTTGGCGTTCATGAGCGTCCGGCTCTGCTCCGACAGCAGGGCGTACATCTTCTCCCCCTCTCCGGCCACCCAAAGCTTGAGAAAATTCTCCACCAACCGCTCCTTCTCCGGCGAAGGGCTCTCCTTC
>CALMLW010000106.1 GCA_937868015.1 uncultured Synergistaceae bacterium
GGAGCCGTCGTTTCCGCGCGGAGCGACTCCCCTCCCTGGAGCACCAGGAGCCGGTCGTCCCCTGGAGTCAGGGCCACTCTAGGGAGCTTCACCGTCCCCTCGTCGAGGGATATATCTTGCCATTCCAGGGGAATTACCCCCTCCACTTCATCCACCCACAGGGCGAAGGCCCCCCGAAAAAGGCCCTCGGGAGGGAGGCCCTCCCCCGGCGAGGAGAAGGAGGGCCTCGCCCCCTCGGGACGCACCAGGATCATGCGGTCGCTGAGCTCCATCTCCCGAGGAGGGAGGGCTCTGAGGACCCTAAGGTCCACCACGGGGACCAGCGCCCCTCCCACGTTCACCACTCCTCGGACAAAGGCGGGCGCCTGGGGAAGGTCTTGGATCTCTACAGCGGCCACGATGCGATCCACTTCAGAAAGGGGCAGGGCAAAGCGCCGCTCTGCCACGGAAAAGGCCAGGACGGGCTCCCGCATGCTCCTCACCTCCTTCCCTAACACCCACGGGAAACCTCCCCCCGGGGTCGGTCATCCTGCGAAGAAAGTCCCCTCCGTCGCGTGTCATGGTAACACGGGAGGGGCGACGTGGGAAGGAGGGAGGAGCCCTCTAACCCCCTAAATGGGCCCCCGGGGGGGGGGAGGGGCGGGCTATTTCGCGGCATAGATCTCCAAAATCTTCAGAATGACCTGGGTGGATTTCTCCAGGGACTCCACGGGAAGGAACTCGAACTTGCCGTGGGCGTTGTGTCCCCCGTAGAAAATATTGGGGCACAAGAGCCCTCGGTAGGAGAGGCGGGAGCCGTCGGTGCCCCCCCGGATGGGCACCACCTTGGGAGGGATTCCCAGGGATGTCATGGCTTCTTTGGCGGTTTCCACGATGTGCATGGCCTTCTCCAGGGGATCTCGCATGTTGTAGTACGTGTCGGAGAGCTCCAGTTCAAAGCGCTCCTGGCCGTACTTTCCCCGCATCCAATCCACGGCCCGGCGGACAAAGGTTTTGCGCTCCTCGAAGCGCTGCCGGTCGTGGTCCCGGATGATAAGGGAAAGGGAGCCCTCCTCCACCGATCCGGAAAACCCCGTGACGTGGTAGAAACCCTCGTATCCTTCGGTGGTGGCGGGGGTCTCCGCTGGGGGCATGAGGTTCAGGAGCTCGTGGCCCAAGAGCGTGGCGTTGAGCATCTTGTTCTTGG
>CALMLW010000107.1 GCA_937868015.1 uncultured Synergistaceae bacterium
ACCACCACGTTCATGCCCAGGTCCAGGGAGAGGCGGCCGGGGACCCACGCCCAGAAGACCCCCACGGAGACCCCGAAGGCCAGGACCAGGATCATGGCGGGTAGGGAAGGCATGGGGGGAAGAAAGAGTCCCGCCAGGGCCGCCCCTAGGGCCCCCATGTAGAGCTGTCCCTCGGCGCCGATGTTCCAAACCCCCGCCGCGAAGGCCACAGCGATGGAGAGGGCCCCGAGGATGTAGGGCACCGTCCGGGCCAGGGTGGACCACAGGGCCGGGGCGGACCCCAGGGCCCCGACCACCATGGCCCCGTAGGCCTCCAGGGGGTTCACCCCGTGGGCGAGGAAGAGCGCCCCCCCCACGCCCAGGGCCCCCAGGAACGAAAGGAGGATGATCAGGGGATCCCGATGGCGAAGCCAGAAGGCATTCAAGACCTTCACCCCCTTTAGACCGCCCCGGCGAGGGTCACGGCGGCGAGGAAGGCCCGATGGAGCTCCAGGAAGTCCTCGTGCTCCGCCCGGAGCGTACGCCCCCCCACCCGGTGAAAGGGAAGGGCCCAGGAGGCCTTGTCACACTGGGATGTCCAGGAGAAGGTGACCTCCAACTCGTAGGGGGGACCGGGACACCAGGGCTTGAAGGCCCCCTCGCGAAAGCGGGCCAGGGCCTCCCGGGTGGCCTGGGCGAGGCGTTCCGTCGTCACCTCCGGCGCCAGGAGGCGGGCGGCGAAGCGCCCGTGTCCTTCCTTAACAGGGCAGGTTACCACTCCGGGAAGGAGGCTTTCGGCCTCGATGCAGGCGGCCACGTCGCCGGTGACCAGCGCCACGGGCACCCCCAGAGCGCCACAGAGAGCCGCCCCCAAGCCGATTTCTCCCACGGCCCGGCCGTTGAGGCGCACCTCGTGCACCGTGGTGGAGCTCATGGTGTGGTCCAAAAGGGCCCGCTCGGTGCCCCCCATGGCATGGTACGCCACAAAAAGCGCCACGTCCGCCTCGGAGACCCCTTCCATCATGCATAGGATCTTCGGACTCCCGCTGATCAGCTCCACTTCCCGGGGGAGGGCTCGGCCGTCAAGGTTTCGCATGGCGTCGTGGGAATCGTTCACCACGATTCTTTGGGCCCCCGCCTCCCGGGCCGCCGTCACCACGGCCCAAGTGTCTTTAAGCTGCATTTCTCGGCCGAACTCGTACTCCGGCTTGTTTCGAGAGACTTGGTCGAAGGAGACCACCCCCGTGGCCCCCTCCATGTCACAGCTGAGAAAAACTCGCATCATCCACCCTCCCTCGGCTCAGCGCCCCAAGGTCTCCGGAGAGAGCTCCCCCTCCCATCCCCGCACCAAGCCGGGGTTCTGGCGCAGGGGGCGCCCCAATCCCACGAGGTCGCAGACCCTTCCTTCCAGGAGCTCTTCGGCGGTCTTCGCCGACCGGATGCCCCCGGAGCAGATCACCTGGGGACGCCCCCCGCAGGCCTCCCGGATGCGCCGGGCGAAGGGACCCCACCACGCCTCCCCCGGGCCGTCGTAGCCGCAGAGGTTCCCCGAAACGTCCACCACGTCCACCCCCTGGAGGGCGATCTGGCGGGCGACCCACACCGCCTCTTCCACATCCAGGCCCGGGCTCTTCTCCCCCGGTAGGGCATCCGACACTCCCAGCCGCACGGCAAGGATCGCGTCCTTTACCACTCCCCGCAGGATGTCGACCAGATCCCGCAAGAGGAGCGACCTCCCATCTATTCCCCCGCCGTAACTGTCGCTCCGTCGGTTGGTGACGGGGCTCAGAAACTGCCCCAGGAGAAAGCCGTGGCAGGCATGGAGTTCCACCCCCGCGAATCCCGCCGCCAGGGCCCGGCGGGCGGCGGCGGCGAAGTGCTCCTCTATTTGGAAGATTTCTTTTTCCTTCAGGTATCGTGGGGTCAGGCCCACCTCATCCCGGGGATGCCTCACCGGGGAGGCGGACACCGCCTCGAAGCCCGGCGTCAGAAGCCGGGGGTCTTTGATCGCGCTCCCCGCGTGGTTGAGCTGGGCCACCACGGGAACTCCCGCCTCTTTGAAGGGTTTCAGGAAGGCGCGGTAGGGCTCCACCAGGTCGTCTTGGTCCATCATGAATTGCCCCCGACGAACCTTACCGTCGGCCCGGACCGCCGCGTGCTCCAGCACCACCAGGCCCACGCCGCTGGCGGCCAGGGGAGCGTAGAACTCCCGAGACCGATCCCCGGGGGCTCCGCTTTCTTCGTCCCCCGTCCCCGAGGCCATGGGAGCCGCCACGAAGCGGTTACGCAGCCGTACTCCCCGAAGTTCCACCGGTTCGAAACACCGCCAAGATGCCACGTTCATCGCCACCTTTTCTTCGCAAGAGGAAAAACTTCTCCCTCCGCCGGAGCCCCGCCACGGGACCGGAAGGAATCCATGGGCCGTCAGACGTTAAACCGGATCTCTATGATGTCCCCATCCCGGACGATGTAGTCCTTCCCCTCCAGGCGCAGGACCCCCGCCTCCCGGCATTTGGAAAACTGCGCCCCGTGGGCCATGAAATCGTCGTAAGACACCACCTGGGCCCGAATGAACCCCCGGGCCAGGTCGCTGTGGATGGCCCCCGCCGCCGCCACGGCGTTGTCCCCTTGGTGAATGGTCCAGGCCTTCACCTCGTCGTCCCCGGCGGTGAAAAAGGACAATAGGCCCAACAGGCGGTAGGCTTCGGCCATGAGCCGCTCCCGCCCGGGCTCTCGCACCCCCAGATCTTCCATGAATTCTTGCTGGTCTTCTGGGGAAAGCTCCCCCAGGTCCATCTCCATGCGGCCGTAGACCCGCACGGAACGGAGGTTTCGCTCCCGGAGCAGGGCTTCCAGGGCTCCCACCTGGGGGATACGTTCCTCCGAGGTCTGGCTTTCGTCCAGGTTGAGCACCACGAGTTCGGGCTTTCGGGTGAGGAAGGTGAAACCCCGCACCAGGCGCTCTTCGTCGGGGGTGAAAGCCATTTCCCGCAGGGATCGCTCCTCCATGAGAAAGGCGGAACAACGCCCCAGGAGCTCCCGCTCCCGTTCCTCCTCCGGAAGGAGCTTTTTTTTGGCCCCCAGCCGGGAAAGGCGGTTTTCCACGGCGCCCAGATCCCGGAGGATGAGCTCCGTCTCCACGATACGCCAGTCCCGGGCGGGGTCGATGGCCATCTCGGGGTGCGGCACGTCGGCGTTATCGAAGCCCCGCACCACGTGCACCAGGGCGTCGGCGTCCTGGGCGAAGGACAAAAAGGAGTTCCCCAACCCCGCCCCCTTGCTAGCGTCCCGGGAAAGCCCCGCCAGGTCCACGAACTCCATGAGGGCCGGGGTGGATTTCTTCGGGCGGAAGATCTCCGTCAATCGGTCGTGCCGAGGATCGGGCACGCCAACCACCGCCCGGTTGGGGTCGGTCTTTCCCCCCGCATAGGCCTTCACCTCGGCCCCCGCCCGGGTAATCACGTTGAATACGGTGCTTTTCCCCGCCAGGGGAAGCCCCACAATGCCACAGTGCAACAATGGACATCGCTCCTTGCACGACGGATGGAACCCCTCCCCGTCGAAGGCCAGGAGGGGCTCGGGAAGAGCATAGCACATTTTCGCCGGGTTGCCCGCCGCTCCCTCCGGGGGCGCTCCTTTTCCGCCCTCGGCGCAACGCCCCTTCTGCCCCTTACGATGGCCCCCTTCAACGGGGCTGGGGGCTCACCTGGCGGCAAAGGTTTTTAATCATTGGGGGACCAGAGGGGGGCGGTGGATCGAGCGATCTCTTCCTGGAACATGAGGCTGCGCCCCTGGGCCAACCCCTTCCCCCGGAGAAGGCCCCGCCAGGGATAGAGCCCCCGTACGGCGAGGGCCAGGAAGGGGGCATAGGCCAGGCGGAGGGCACAGTACTGCCGACCAAAGCCGAACTTCAGCAAAAAGTCCTGAAAATTGGTTTCGTGGGAGACGGAGCGGGCTCCGTTACTCATCACTCTCCCCCCCTGGGCCACATGGTGCTCCAGCAGGGCGTCCATCAGGGCATAGGCGGGGTAGGCGTCAAAGAACGCCGGGTCGATCTTGAGCACGCTCAGCGCCACCCGATCTCCTTCCACCACGCAGATGGCGTAGGCCCCCAAAACCCCTCCCACTCGCACGCCCCAGAACTCGAAGGGAGGGTCTCCCTGGGCCCGGATCTCCTTCCGGAAGGTCTCTTCCTCCGGGACCCCTTCGCCGTAGTGGACCCGAGCGGCGCGCAGGCAGGCCCACCCCTCCTCCGCCAGGGTCTCGGGGGCAAGGCGCTCCACGACGCACCGAGACCGCCCCCGGCGCACCTGGTTGCGCATCTTGGCCGAGAGGTCGTCAAAGGCGTAATGGGGGCAGACCACATACCAGAAGGGGGTCTCCGTCCCCGGAGGCACGGGGGGGGTATAACGCAACGCCAGGGCGCCGCTTTCTTTCAGAAGCTTTCGCTCCTCCGAAGGGCTCAGGCGGGGGAAGACGGGAAAGAGCGTCAGCGGTACCAGGGCCCCGGCGTAGATGTACCAATCCATTCCTCCGCCCCGATGGACCGCCCGCCCCTGGGACCGGACCCAGGCGGCGAAGGTGGGCGTTTCCACGGCGGCGCCTCAGGGGCGCTCCAGGAAGTATCCCAGGAAGGTGACCATGCGATTGCGGGGGACCAGGGTCTCCCCCACCACCCGAAAGCCCCGGGAGATCATCATGGTCCGATAAACCTCCCGGGCGTGGTCCACGGGGACCGTCACGCCGTCGCTTCCCGGATAGAACTCCCGTCGCCGCTGGCGCCACTGCTCGAAATAGGGCTCCCCGGGCGATCCGGAGTTGGCGTTTCTCAGGTCCGGGATGATGTCAAAGGCCACGACGCACCGGGGCGCCCCGTAGTCCAGGATGTCCGGGAAGTGGTCGAAGTGCTCACAATATCCGTCGCCAAACAGGCAAGGGGGGTTATCCAAGACGATGAGGTCGTAGTGCGACCGGGCGTGGCGTCGTTCCCGGGTGGCGGCGATGGAGTCCCCCTCCCGCACGGTGGCCCGGGGGACGAAGCGCCGGAGCCAGGGGATAATCTTGGGGTCGATCTCCCAGCACTCCAGGTAGTCGCAGCGGGGCTCGAAATCCCGAGTGTTGATGAGCCCCATGCGGGCGAAGACGTCCAGGGCGGCCATGTGATGGCAGGGAAAGCCGTAGAGCTCCGCCGTCTCCAGGACCACGTCCATGGGGGTCTTCAGGCGATTCAGGCGCCGAGCCCCCTCCACGAAACGGCGCACGGCATAATCCCTCAAAAACATCACTGTTCCCATGGGAGCGCCCTCCTCACTTGGCGTTTCGAGTCATCAGAGCCTTAAGTCTCCGACGGCCCATGATACGACGGATGGGGAAAAATAAAAAGGGGGCCCGGCCCCCCCTTCTGCGGGGATCGAAAAGGCCCGCGCCATCGCCGGAGGGGCGAAGGCACGGGCCGCAGGATGGGGCGGGTTCGGCGCCGGAAGGGGGCAGGCCTAAAAGGACCTCGAAGGAAAGGGGCGTCACACCGCAGAAAGGGATTCCGCATCGGACCGCCGGAGCGTCCGATCCTCCAGGAGGCACTCGTGAAGGGCCTTGACCATGAGGGGGACCCCCTGGGCCATGGCCTCCTGGCTCGGCAGGGTAAAATTAATCCTCAAAAATCGTTCGTTACCCCCATCCACCGCATAGATGGATCCGGGGGCACAGACCACCCCCCGGGCCGCCGCTCGCAGGGCGAAGCGCTGGGCATCCACTCCTTCGGGGAGCTCCAGCCAGAGGAACATTCCCCCCTGGGGATGATGCCACCGCCACCCCGTCCGGGGCTCCTCCTGGGCCAGGAGATCTTCCATGGCCTTGAGACGATGGGCGTACTCCCGGCGCACCCTTTCCAGGTGGCGCTGGTAGTGCCCTTCCACGATGTAACGGTGCAACACCCATTGGGCGACGCCGTTGGTGGCCAAATCGGCTCCCCTTTTGAACCTCACGAAGCGCCTCACCATGGGGCGGGGCAAGACCACCCATCCGAGGCGCAGGCCCGGCACCAGGGTCTTCGAGGCCGTGCTGGCGTAGAGCACATGGCCGGAGGAGTCCAGGGCCTTGATCGGAGGGAGATCGGCCCCTTCGTAGCGGAGGTCGAAGTAGGGGTCGTCCTCCAACACGGGCACCTGATGGCGTCGGGCCAGGTCCAGGATCTCGCATCTCCGGGGGGAGGACATGACGACCCCCGTGGGGTTCTGGAAATTGGGCCCCACATAGACAAACTTTAGGGCGTAGCGCCGCAGGAGCCCCTCCAAGACGTCCGGCCTCATGCCGTCGCGGTCCATGGGAACGCCGTAGATCCGGGCCCCCAGGGAGTTGAGGACGGCCCGGCCGTTGACGTAAAGGGGGTCTTCCGCCGCCACTCCGTCCCCGGATTCCACCATCATACGGGCCAAGAGATCCACTCCCTGCTGCGACCCCCCCGTTACCACCACATCCTCCGGCGAAGCGTTGATGCCGCGATGGCGCATGAGGTCCGCCAGGGCCTCTCGCAGGGGGAAATACCCCTCCACGGGCATGAGGTCCAACACCTCAGGTCCCGCCTCTCGAAAGGCTCGGGTGTGGAGCTCCCCCATGAGCTCTGTGGGGAAAAGCCCCCTGTCGGGCATGCCGCAGGAGAAGCAGGCCACCTCGGGGGAAGGACATCGATCCCAGATCTGGCGCATGATCCCGTCCCGGGAGTCGTCGGGCAGGGGGCGAAGGTAGCGCTCCCAGTGCAAGGGGGCCGACAGAGTTTCCATCCCTTCGTCCTGGGGCTTTTCCATGCGACACACCACGGTGCCCCGCCCCACGTGGGCCGAAACCAGCCCCTCGGCCTTGAGTTCTCGGTAGGCATTGAGCACGGTGGTGCGATTCACACCCAAGTGCTGGGCCAACTCGCGCTCCGGCGGAAGCCGCAACCCCTCGGGGAGCTCCCCCGAGAGGATGCGCTCCCTGAGGCGGTTGCGGATCTGCACGTAGATGGGCGTGGGGCTCTCTCGGTCGATCTCCAGTCGCAAAATAAAACTCTCCCTTCTGTCCGCCGCCCGTCAGCCGGAACCCGGATCTTCATCCGAGGCCCGGCGACTCCTCGTCTTCCCGGGGCGTCTCCCAAAGAATCTCCCCTTCGCACGGTGGGGCGCGAAAAATGGCCCACCAATTGGACCATGCCAAATTTACACCTCCGGGGAAGGCCTTGGCAAGCCCCCAGATTCCTTTGACGTGGTACAATGACCCCCTAAGGCCCCCAGGTGGAGGAAAGGACCTCGGGGAGGCGAAGACTTCTTCTTCCAGGAGGAGATGGGCATGAGACCAAAGGACCTCGGCCCCCTTTCGCGGGGGCGTCCCGGGGGGGATCTCAGGGAAAAGGGGCAGACCTCCGATGGAGCCCCTCCATCCCGGGGGCGTTTCTTGACGGGGCCCGGGGGAGCTCGAGGAGTCCTCGCCCTCGTCGCCGCCGTCGCCCTTGGCATCGCCTTTCCCCTCGACCCCATCCTCCCCGGAGTAGCAGGGGCCCTTCCCCGTTCGGGGGCCGTGCCGGGGTACGAGCACATACGCTTCGACGACCTCACCCTCGACCCCGACCGTCAGGAGTTGCGCCTCGTCCTCGAGAACACCACGCCCCAGGACCTCTACTTCTTCGCCACGCTCTTTCTCTCCGATCGCGAAGGGGGCACGGTCTTCCGCCCCCGCATCCGAGAGTTTCTTAAAAAGGAGGGACGCACTCCGTGCCGCCTTCCCCTTCCCGGGAAAAAAGACCCTCAGGTTTGCCAGAGGCTGACGGATCTCCGATGGGAGGTGACCAGGAAAAACCGCGCCCTGGTGGAGGTGCGCCCCGTGGTGTCGGTGGTCCGAGGGGAGTGCGGCCAGGGATTTTCTTGGGAGGGGCTGCGCTTTTTCGGCAGCGACTATGGCTACGAAATCCGGGGAAAGATCGTATGCCCCCCGGGAAAAGCCTCATGGTCCCGGGGGGTTTTTCGGCTAAGACTGGAAGACGTCGCCCACGGGACGATCCTGGAAAAAGACGTGGGGGTGAAAGATCTTTCCCCCGGCG
>CALMLW010000108.1 GCA_937868015.1 uncultured Synergistaceae bacterium
GATGTAGCTTATCCCCATGAGGGTTCCCGGCAGGGCGAAGGGGGTGAGGAGCAACGCCTCCAGCAAGCGCTTCCCCGCGAAGGCCTTTCGCACCAGCAGGAGGGCCGCCACCATGGCCAGGATCCCCGCGATGGGCGTGGCGGCCGAGGCGAGGATCACCGTGTCTCTCAGGGCGTCCTTACCCCGGGAAAAGGCCTCTCGGATGTTTGCCAGGCTAAAGGTGTAGTCGATGCCCCAATTTTTAACGAAACATCCCGCCACGATGGTGCCGTAGAGGGCCAAAAGGAAGAGGGTCACGAGGACCATGGCCCCCACCAGGACTTTTTTCACCCCGGGGGAAGTGAGCTCCGTGAGCCTCCCCGAAGGCTTACCCGTCACCGTGACGAAGGACTTGCGCCCCACCCAGAAGCGCTGGGCGAAGAAGGCGCTCAAGGTGGGTAAAAGCAGCAGGAGGGAGAGGGCCGCCCCATGTCCCAAGCGGTTCATGCCCGTCACCTCCATGTAGGCCTCCACGGAGAGCACCCGATAGCTCCCCGAGAGGATGAGGGGATTGGCGAAGTCCGCCAGGGAGTTGGTGAAAACCAGCAGCCAGGCCGAGAGGATGCCGGGCATGCAGAGGGGGAGGGTGACGGTGCGGAAGGTGGTCCATCGGTCGGCCCGGAGATCTAACGCCGCATCCTCCAGGGTGGAGTCTATGGCCTCCAGGATGCCCGCCAGAGTCAGAAAGGCGATGGGAAACATCCCCATGGTCTGCACCAGGGCAAGCCCCCCCAGACCGTAGATGGATATGGCAGGGGATCCGAAGAGGTTTTTCGTCACCAGGCCGTTGTTGCCGAAGAGCAGAATCACCGACAGGGTGAGGGAGAAGGGAGGAGAGATCACCGGCAGGGTGGCCATGGCGGTGAAAAACTTCTTGCCCCGCACGTTGGTGCGCCCCAGCACAAAGGCAAAGAGAAAGCCCAACACGGTGGATAGGGTGGCCGTCCAGGCCCCCAGGCGGATGCTCCCCCAGAGGGCCGAAAGGTACTGAGAGCTCTGGAACACCGATCGCCAGATCTCCAGGGAAAACTCCCCCTGGGAGGTCAGGGAAAGGCGCAGGGCCTCGAAGAGGGGGTAAGCCACAAAGACCCCCGTCCCGGCGAAGAGAAAGGCGATGGCGTATCCCACCAGGGGATCCCGGCTGAAGCGCCCCACCAACAAAATGACGGCGAAGAGGACAAAGGCCCCTCCCCCGAGGATGTAGATCAGGCGAAAAAACTCCTCCCGGGGAGCGGCATCGAAGGCGAACACCCCCACCCCCAGGATTTCCCTGGTGCGGGGCTCCACCGCAGGGGCAAAGAGCAGAAAGCAGCGCCGTCCCCCCACATCGAAGACCTTTCCTGGGGCATAGGTCTCCTCGTAGGAGGCGCTCTCCATCCCTTTTATGAAATTTTTGGAAGATCCCTGGGATCGATAGAAGGCCTCGAGAGAGGGAGCGGTGGCAAAAAGCCCCTTCTCCTCCCCCGGGGCAGGGGTGCCGACGATGTAAAGCAGGTCAAAGGGAGGGGCGCTTTCCTCCAGGCGCCCCATCCAGGACGAAAGCCCCTCCGCATCCCGGGGAGGGGAGGCCAGGGCCGCCAGGGCCGTGGCCCGGCGCTCCCGTTCCAAGGTGGCGTCAAAGGCTCCCCCCAGGGAGTGCAACACCCCGTAAACCCCGAGGGCGAAAAGGACCAACGCCACCGCTGTGCTCCTCATCTTCCGCCCCGGCCCATCGGAGCCCCGGGGCCCCTCGTTCCTGCGCAAGGAGCCTTCCCCCTCTCTCTTCCCCCTCTTTCGCCGGGATCGCCCGGAAGACCTTCAATCGGCGGGGCCGATCGGGCCAGCCCCGCCGACGCTTCGATCTGTCCTACCGCTACTTCGCCACGGCTCCCAACTCGTTCTGCCACCGCTCCAGGAGACGGGCCTTGTTCGCCGCATCCCAGACATCGTCCTGATCCACCAGGTTCATCTTCTCCAACCCAAACCCCGTATCCAGGGCGGGGGCCTTCTGGGACAGGGGAATGACGTACCAACTGGCGATGATCTTGGCCGCCGATTCCCCCAGGATCCAGTCGTAGAGTTTCTTCGCGTTCACCGCGTCGGGGCCGCCTTTGATGAGCGAGAGGGAAGCCGTCTCAAAACCCGTGCCATCCTCGGGAACCACGATCTCCAGGGGAGCCCCCGTCACCTTGAGCTTGATGAGATCGTGCAAGTATCCGATGGCCACAGGGATCTCCCCGATGGCACAGTTTTTCCCCGGAGCCGACCCGGACTTGGTGTACTGATCGATGGCTCCGTCAAGTTTTTTCATGAAATCAAAGGCCTTGTCTTCGTCCCCACCGAAGATCCGGATCAGCGTGGTAACCACGTTATAGGCCGTTCCCGAGGTGCTGGGATGGGCCATGCGCACTTTCTTTGCAAACTCCGGCTTCAACAAATCGGCCCAGGTCTTGGGCATGGTGAGCCCCAGCTCCTTCGCCCGGTCCGTGTTCATGGCAAAGGCGATGGGTCCCACGTAGAGGCCAATCCAGAAGCGGTCGGGATCCCGGTACTTCGCGGGGATGTTTTCCGCCACCCGAGAAGTGTAGGGGGCCGTGAGTCCCTTGTTTTTGGCGTCAATGTGCAGCGTGCCCACGCCGCCAACCCAAATGGAAGCCTGGGGATTGGCCTGCTCCGCCTCAATGCGAGCCACGGTCTCTCCCGAAGCCAGACGGACCCACTCCACCGCGATGCCCGTCTCCTTTTCGAAGGCATCCAGCAATTCCTTGGCGTAGGCTTCCTCCAGGGTGGTGTAAGCTTTTAGGCTCTCTCCGGCCTCCGCCCCTACGAAACTTCCGCCCCACAAGGCCACCAGCAACGTCCCCAGCGCCAAACCCCTCTTCCACGTCATGACACAGCCCCCTTCTCGATGCGGATCGGGGGGATATCCCCCCGGGCCAATGTATATCAAATTCCCGGAAGGGGCAAGGTTCCATCGCCCCGGGGGACCTTCAAAAAACGGGAAAGGAGAGCGCCAGAAGGGGGATCGTCGTCCCTTTCGTGGTTCCCCTTCGCCTATTCCAGGAATCGCACCATGGCCTCCACGTGACCTTCTTCGTGGCTTTCCCCCTCGGGGGGTTCGGGCTCCACGTGGAGGCTGGCCAGCGTGTGCTCTCCCAACTCTCGCCGCAGGTCTTTTTCAATGAGAGTGGCCACGTCGTGGGCCTCCACCAAAGACAGGTGGCGGGCCATGAGCACGTGGGCCTCCAGGGCCACGTAAAACCCGATCTTTCTCGTCCGAAGGCC